>JAITQD010000119.1 GCA_031289095.1 Azoarcus sp. | reverse complement strand
CTGAACCTTTCGGCCATTCCGGCTGGCATCTCGGCCTACTGGGCGGGCCGATTTTTGCCGATACCCGCCAGCACAAGTATTTTTACGAGGTTTCCCCCCGCTACGCACTGCCAGACCGTCCGGCCTACCACGCTTCGGGTGGTTATTCGGGAACGCAGTTCATCGCTTCGCTTTCCAGGCGTTTCGGGAGTTTCTGGGCCGGCGGCTTCGTGCGCTACGACAACCTCCATGGCGCAGCCTTCGCCGACAGTCCGCTGGTCGAGCGCGAACATGCCTGGGCAGGCGGGCTGGCCGTGACCTGGATACTCGGCAAATCCACCAGAACCGTCGTCAGCGACGACGATTGAGCGGCGCATCGGCGCGCAGGACGTCCGCCAGCGAGGGGATTGCCCTGCCACGCAGAGGCGGCCCGGCTCCGATGCGCGGTTCGGCGGTTTCATCTTCCGGCAGTCCGTCGCCGTCTTCGCTCCCGGGCAGCGCTGCCCGGGAGAACCAGTCCAGTTGCTTTTTCAGCGCCTCGCCGCCAGCAAGCTGCGGGCGGGAGGGACGAAAGCCGCCAGCCTTTTCGCGTCCGTCGATGGCAACCCTGGCGCGCTCGAACGCATCGGTGAACGAGCGCGTTTCCCGCAGCGCTTCGGCAAAATAGGCGCGTCCAAAGTCGGTGAGATCGTTGGCGTCCTCGCAGCCAAAAGAACTGCGGTCGACCGCCGCTGCGGTGATGACCAGCGTGTTCGCATCCGCGAGTTCGGGAACGAAGCCGCCGGAGTAACAGGCCGACACCACCACCACCCGGTGCTGGATACCGGAGTCGTCGAGCGCCTTGCGCAAGACCGTGGGCGTGAGATCGGCAAAATCGAACGGCCACAGCCTGATGGAAAAACGGTGGTCGGCGAGGCCGTGCGAGGTGAGGAACAGGAAAAGCAGGTCTTCCCCACCGTTCATGCGCTCACCGATGCGACGCAATGCCTGCGTGAGCGATTCCTGGCTGGCGAACGGAATGCGCCTCGCCGTGGCCGGGTTGTTGATCAGGAGCAGGGAGTGGCCAACGGTGGCGTAACGATCCCGGAACAATTGTTCGACGGCGATGGCTTCGCGCATGAACACGCCCTCCTCGCTGCCGGCGACGCCGAGGAAAAAGATTTCCGGCACACCGGGCTGCCCGGCTTCGAGGCTGGCGAGGCTGTCGGCGAGCAGACGGGACTGACCGTAGAACACGTCCTCATCAATGGTGAGTCCGTCGTCGTCCTCCACGGTCGCAGCGGCGCCGATCTGCCACAAAGCCAGCGGGTCGATGCTGGTGAACACAGCAAGCAGCGCCAGCGGTACCAGCGGCATGTACAGGCCGCGCCGCCAGTCGTCGCTATGCCTGCCGCGCACAGCGAACACGGTTCCGGCCACCGCCAGCCACACATGGGGCAGCATGGCGACACCTTGCGGCAGCATGCCGACAACCCAGGCGACCGGGCCGGAAAACGGCGGGGAAGCGAAAAAATCCCGGTTCGCCAGCAGCGGCCATACCGTGGCGGCGATGAATCCGGCCAACGGCAACATGAGCAACAGCAGCGTAAACACCAGCCAGAGGCGGCCGTCGCTTTGTCTGTCGATCCATTGCAGCAGGCCGGCAACCACGACCACTGCCCCGAAAGGCACGAGCACGCCGCCATCGACGACCACCGCGCCTCCTTCCTTGCCGTTCAGGGCAACGCTGAAAGCGATGGCGAGCAAACAGTAAAGCAGGGCGAGCCAGGGCAGTTTGCCGATGTCCGGGCTGAAGCAGCCGGGCCGCACCCGGCGAAAGGCCAGGACGCGGCCAAGCTGGTACAAATCGGAAAACAGGCTGGAGCGCGTAATGGCGTCGTCAATGGCGAGCATGTGTTGTTACAACACTTTGTTCCGGATTGGTATTGTGCCGTGTCTTTCAGGGCGGTGGCAGTCCGCGCCGGTCAATTTTCAGCATCGCCGTCCTGGCGCAGCGCCGCCCGCCAGCGTTCGAGCTTGGCGGCGAAAGGCAAGACGTAGGCGGGACTGGAAGACGGCAGCACACAGACTTCCAACCCGAAGCGCGCCAGTTTGGGCGCGAATTTTGCCGCTGTGCGCCCGTTGAAGCAAACACGGGCAAGCACGGGCGTGCGGGCGAACAAGGCGATGAAATCGTTGGCCTCGCCAGCGCGGATGTCGGCGTCGAGCGCGCCAGGGCGAACGCAGGCGCGGTAAACGTCCCAAATGCCGACATGGTGCGCCAGAACGCGCTGAATGCGTTCCGGGTACGGGAGTTCGTACAGCGACTCGTCGAGGATCGCGCCTAGCAGCTTCCAGAAATGGTTTTGCCGATGCCCGTAATATTGCTGCGCCGCCAGCGAGGCCGGAGAAGGAAAGCTGCCGAGAATCAGGCAACGAATACCGGCGTCGAACACCGGGGCCAGGCCAGTGAGCCGGGGAAGCACCGCTTCACTCGCATCGGGCAATAAAGTCATTCGTGACGGTGAAACCCGGTTGGGGGAACAGATCGGAACAGATTTTCCCACGCCATAATAGAGCACATAGAGCGACGGCTCGAACTGTCGTCATAGATCTAAAAATCGCCCGACACTCAGCACCAACACGATTTCGGTTTCCTTGCTGGAACCGGCGATCAGTCCGGCAAGAACGATAAGCCATCCCGCGCGCCGGTTTCGCTTCGCTAGCCGCAAGGCGTTTTTGGCCTTGCGCGGCCCGAGGTTTGATAGAATTGTTCGTTTGTATCATCCATTTTGTGCAAATACACCCTGTGAATTCAACCGTTTCCGACAAACCCCTCGTCCGCCTGGATGGCGTGCACTTCGCCTATGGCGAGCGCGAAATCCTGCGCGGCATCGACCTGACCGTAAATCGCGGCCAGGTGGTGGCGATCATGGGTGGCAGCGGTTCCGGCAAAACCACGCTGCTGCGCCTGATCGGCGGGCAGTTGCGGGCGAGCGCGGGCAAACTTGAAGTAGACGGGCAAGACATGGGCGCCTTGTCGCGCGCGGCCCTCTATGCCCTGCGGCGGCGCATGGGCATGCTTTTTCAGTTCGGGGCGCTTTTCACCGACATGAGCGTATTCGACAACGTGGCTTTTCCACTGCGCGAGCACACCAACCTGCCCGCCGAACTGATCCGCGATCTGGTACTGATGAAACTGCACGCCGTGGGCCTGCGCGGCGCAGCGGCGCTGATGCCTTCCGAACTGTCGGGCGGCATGGCGCGGCGGGTGGCGCTGGCGCGTGCGGTGGCGCTCGACCCCATGCTGATGCTCTACGACGAACCTTTCGCCGGACTCGACCCCATCTCGCTCGGCATCACCGGACAACTGATCCGCCGCCTGAACGACGCCCTCGGGGCCGCCTCGGTGATGGTGACACACGACGTGCAGGCCTCGCTCAATCTGGTCGATTACGTCTATTTCGTCTCGGAAGGCCGCATCGTGGCGCACGGCACGCCGACGGAAATCCGCGCCTCGAACGATCCGTTCGTGCACCAGTTCGTCCATGCCGAAGCCGACGGCCCGGTGCCCTTCCATTATCCGGCTCCGCCCCTGGCGAGCCTGCTCGACAACATACCGGCATGAACGCCCTGACTGCGATATTGCGCAAACTCGGCGCGCTGGCCGTCGACGGCCTCTGGCGGGCCGGCTTCATGGCGCGCTTTTTCCTCGCGGTGCTGCGCTATTCCGGGCAATCCTTCCGTCGCCTGCCGCTCACCCTCCGCGAAATCTACTTCAGCGGCGTACTTTCGCTGCTCATCATCCTGGTATCGGGTCTCTTTGTCGGGCTGGTGCTGGGCCTGCAAGGCTACGACATCCTGCAACGCTTCGGATCGAGCGACGCACTCGGCATCATGGTGGCCCTGTCGCTCCTGCGCGAACTGGGGCCGGTCGTGGCGGGACTCCTCTTTGCCAGCCGCGCCGGCTCGGCAGTCACCGCCGAAATCGGCCTGATGAAAACCACCGAACAATTGCAGGCGATGGACATGATGGCGGTCAACCCCATCGCCCGAGTGGTCGCGCCGCGCTTCTGGGGCGGCGTCATCTCGATGCCGCTCCTGGCGGCGATGTTCTCCGCGATGGGCATCTTCGGTGGCTGGCTGATCGGCGTCGTGGCGATCGGCGTCGACGACGGCGCGTTCTGGTCGCAAATGCGGGCCTCGGTAGACTTCCGCCACGACGTACTCAATGGCGTCATCAAATCCATCGTCTTCGGAATCGCGGTATCGCTGATCGCGGTATTTGAAGGCTACGACTGCCAGCCCACCGCCGAAGGCGTGTCGCGGGCAATCACGCGCACCGTGGTGAGTTCGGCGCTGGCGATTCTGGCGCTCGATTTCGTGCTGACTTCTTTCATGTTCCGAGGTCTTTGATGAGCCGGACGACTCTCGATCTGTGGGTAGGTTTTTTCGTGGCCCTGGGCTTTGCCGCCCTGGTTTTCCTGGCGGTCAAAGTCGGCAGCTATTCGGATGTCTCGGGCGGCCCGACCTATGCCGTGGAAGCGGCCTTCGACAACATCGGCGGCCTGAAGGCGCGCGCCCCGGTCAAAAGCGCCGGCGTCGTGGTGGGCAGGGTCGGCGGCATCCGGTTCGATTCGCACAGCTATCGCGCCATCGTCCGCCTCGACCTCGACGGGCGCTACCCATTTCCGGCGGATACCAGCGCTTCCATCCTGACCTCGGGCCTGCTCGGCGAGCAATACATCGGCCTCGACCCCGGCGCAGAAACCGAAAACCTCAAAAATGGCGACACATTGCAGATCACCCAATCGGCGGTGGTGCTGGAAAAACTGATCGGCCAGTTCCTGTTCAACAAGGCGGCAGAAACCCCCGCCTCCCCGCAGTAAAACGACGTGACGATGAAATTCCCCGTTTTTACCCTGACCGCCGCAACTGCGTTCGCCACCGGCTGCGCCAACGCCCCTCCGGAAGACCCGTTCGAGGGCTACAACCGCGCAATGTTCACGTTCAACGAAAAACTGGACAAGGTGGTCACCAAACCGATGGCGAAAGCCTACAAAAAAGTCACCCCCGCGCCGGTACGCACCTGGGTCGGGAACTTCTTCGGCAACCTCGGCGACCCCTGGATCGGCGTCAACAACCTGCTGCAAGGCAAACCCGCCGACGCGCTCTCCGACATGATGCGTTTCCTGGTCAACACAACCCTGGGCGTCGGCGGCCTGCTCGACATCGCCACCGAAGCGCGCATGCCCAAGCACGACGAGGATTTCGGCCAGACCCTGGGTGTCTGGGGTTTCCATGACGGCCCGTACGTCGTGCTGCCTTTCCTCGGGCCGCGTACTTTCCGGGACACGCTCGCGCTCCCGTTGGACGCAAGCTTCGACGATTCCTGGCGCTTCATCCCCGACATCGCCACCCGCAACGTCCTGACCGCGCTACAACTGACCAACGAACGCGCCCGCATGCTGGGGATGGAGCGCACTCTCGACGAAGCCACACTCGACAAATACCGCGACGCGCGCGACTTCTACTTGCAGCAACGCCGTTTCAAGGTATATGA
>JAITQD010000039.1 GCA_031289095.1 Azoarcus sp. | reverse complement strand
CTGGTCGCCCGACTGGAGCCGCCGCAACGCGAAAAACGGTGCCTCCCTCTATCGCGCCCACCTCAAGCTGCGCCTTGACGCCCGCGGCGGCAAATGGTGGGGCAAGTTCGGTTACTTTCAGCCCAGCGGCCCCGGCGTGCTCGGCGTCAACTGGGCGCTCATGCCCGGCACTTGGCGCGGCGCGGAAAGCGGCGGCGAAATCAACCGCAGCTGGGGAAACATCGTTTTCGCCGCCGCCTGGGCCAACGCCTACAAGGCCCCCTGGTACCGCGACATCTATCACTTCCGCGCCGCCAACGGCGAAGATCGTGTCCGGGACGTCCTGTCGCTGGGCGTGCGCTACGAAAGAGGCGCTGCCTCGCTGGAAGCAGCCTGGGGCGAAGCGCGCGATTACCTGCGCAACGCCCATCTCAAATTCAAATGGCAGCGGGAATTCAGCCCGACCGTCTCCACCAGCCTGAGCTATCAGGTCTATGCCGCCAGCGACCGCGTACGCGGCCACGATGCTGGCTATTACGCCGGCGGACGCGCCTGGCAGCACTATTTCATCTGGCGCGGTACTTTCGCGCCCTACACGATCAAGGCGGAATTCACCTATACCCGCGCGCCGAGCCGCGCCCCCGGACATCTCGGCTATTTCGTTTACCGCCTCTCCGGCGCCTACGGCGGCGCGAACGGCGCTTACGAACTCTGGTGGGACAACCGCTCAGACTGGAACCACAATCGGGAAAGCGCGCTTTTCATCAGCCTCGGGCGAAGCCTCGACGACATCCTGCCCACACCCGGCTTTTCCATCGCCGCCTCCGCAGTTTGGGGCCGAGGCGGCGAGGTGTACGGCGTACAGGAAACCCTGCGCGAATCGGCCTGGTCGCTCGACATCTCCTGGCTCGCGTCTTCTGGCGCACTCAGGGGCGCGCGAATCGGCATGCACTACACAAATTATGATAATCGCACCCGCCAGCCAAGCTGGGGGGGATTCAAAAACCTGTTTCAGGACGAACGCGACTTCAAATTTTTAGCCATCCTGCCCTTGCGGCTATGAGTTCTCCGCAGGAGCGAACAGGGACGCGCAATCTTCCCCGCCAACGGCTTTTCACTCATAATCGCACCATGTGATCGAAACTAGGGCAACAGACGGAACGCGGAGCATGATTATGGCTTCCCACGCAAAGAAAACCCTCAATTTCAAAATCTCCCTGTTCTTTTTCGCCGTTTCCGTCACCCTGATCGTTGTCCTGACAGCTATCAGCCTGTTCGCCTTTCGTCAATTCGCCATCAGCGCCGCCACCGAACACCTGCGCACGGCGGCGGAAATCGTCCAGGCGCGCCTCATGGAAACCCCTATCAGTGACATAAAAAACCAGGAAAACTTCCTGCACCGCCTCGCGGAAATCCAGAACCTCAGATCCGTCCACGTGGTGCTCTCTCCCGTGGTCAACGAACAGATCGACACCGAACGCAAGAGCGGGTATGTGCCCGATCAAATCGAAAAAAACGTCTTGCAGACCGGAAAACCGGAATTCGAGATTTCCGAAAACAACGGCGAAACCCTTTTTAGGGGAACCATTCCCTACACCACCGGCGAAGGGGGCGATTCCGGCTGCCTGCAATGCCAGCTCGCCCAACCCGGCGCCGTGCTGGGAGCGGTAACGATGATCATGCCCATCACCACCCTGCGCCACAACGGGCTGGTGACTATCGCCACCATCATCGGAGCCGTGATTCTTGCTGTGATTATTTTGTTCATCCTTTTGTATTGCCTGTTGCGACCGATCTCGGCAACCGCCAGCGCCATCGAACACGCAGTGCAGGATGCCCTCGACGGCAATTTCAAGAATGAAGTGGAACAAAAAACCCACGACGAAATCGGCCAGATCGCCAGCGACATGAACCGCTTGCTCAAATTTCTGGACGCCGGCATCAATAAAATAAATCACTACATTTCACAATTGGTCGTCCGCCAACCGAAACCCGGTGAAAACCTGCTGCTTGCCACCATCGACATGGTGGAAAACATGGCCCATATCTCTCAATACAAATTCGACATCGACACAGACGAATCGAAGTTCGACGTCTATCACCGCCTGCTCGACACCATCAATGGCAGATTCCTCGATGGGCAAGGAGAGTTTTCCATTTACGAAACATCCAATGACAGCAGCGAACTTCACCCGATACTCGTCGGAGGGATGATAGACACCCCCTGCCGCTGGTGCGACCAGAAAATTCTCACCGACCCAAAAAGCTGCCGGGTCTTTCATTCCGGGCGCACTTTCAACGCCTTCAATCCGTCCGACGTCTGTTACTGCTTCAAGCAGGGAGACGACACCATTCCCCGCTACCCCCTGTGCTTTCCCATTCACCAGTCCGGTGCCGCGAGCATCATTGTGCAACTGGTGGTCAAGGAGACGGACAAGGATCACATCCTGGCGAACCTGCCCTACATTCGGGTCTACCTGGCCGACACCGCCCCGGTGCTGGAAGTGCGCCGACTCATGGAAACCCTGCGGGAATCCTCGCTGCGCGACCCGATGACCGGCCTCAAAAACCGGCGTTTCCTTGAAGAATACATCGACACCCTCACCGCCAACGTGCGCCGCAAACAGACGAACGTGGCCATCCTGATGCTCGACCTCGACCACTTCAAGATGGTCAACGACACCTACGGTCACGACGCTGGCGACGCGGTTCTGAAAGCACTTGCCAACGTCATCAAAATCACGGTACGGGCCTCGGATATCGTCATCCGCTACGGCGGCGAAGAATTCATGGTCGTGCTACAGGACGCTTCCAGCAGCGACGCCCTCAACGTGGCGGAAAAAATCCGCGCCTCGGTCGCGGCCATGCAGATCAACCACAACGGCGTCGTCCTGCAAAAAACCATCTCCATTGGCATCGCCAGCTTTCACGGCGACAGCTGCACGTTCTGGCAGGCGGTAAAATTCGCCGACGTAGCGCTCTACCATGCCAAGGAAGCGGGCCGCAACCGCGTCCAACATTTCACCTCCGACATGTGGTCCGACAATCAGGAATATTGACCATGCCGCTCGCACCCATTCCCATTGCCCAGTCCGCCGTCGGCACGCTCTGTCTGCATCCCGCGCTCGCCAATCGTCACGGCCTCATCGCCGGTGCAACCGGCACCGGTAAAACCGTCACCCTGCAAACGATGGCGGAAGGTTTCTCTCGCATCGGCGTGCCGGTTTTCATGGCCGACGTCAAAGGCGACCTCTCCGGCATCGCCGCGCCCGGGCAGACCACCGGCAAACTTCAGCAAAAAATCGACGCGCTGAAAATCGACTGGAAACCGCAAGCCTGTCCCGTCGTATTCTGGGACGTCTTCGGCGAAGCCGGGCACCCGGTACGGGCCACCATCTCCGACATGGGGCCGATCCTGCTGGCCCGGCTCCTCAACCTGAACGACACCCAGGCGGGTGTCCTGCAACTCGCCTTTAAACTCGCCGACGACGAAGGTCTTCTCCTTCTCGACCTGAAAGACCTGCGCGCCATGGTTCAATACGTGGGCGAAAACGCCAAACGGCTCACGGTCGAATACGGCAACGTTTCCGCCGCATCCATCGGCGCCATCCAGCGCAACCTGCTGGTACTGGGTGAACAGGGCGGCGAACTCTTTTTCGGCGAACCCATGCTCGCCATCGACGATCTGATGCAGACCGACGCGGCGGGCCGGGGCGTCATCAACATCCTGGCGGCGGAAAAGCTGATGCGCTCCCCCCGCCTCTATTCCACTTTTCTGCTCTGGCTCCTGTCCGAACTGTTCGAGCACCTGCCCGAAGCCGGCGACCCCGAAAAACCCAAACTGGTTTTCTTTTTCGATGAAGCGCACCTGCTGTTCAGCGAAGCCTCCCCGGCGCTGCTTGAAAAAATAGATCAGGTCGTGCGCCTGATCCGTTCCAAAGGCGTGGGCGTTTACTTTGTCACCCAAAACCCCCTGGACGTACCCGACACAGTACTGGGGCAACTGGGCAACCGCGTGCAGCACGCCCTGCGCGCCTTTACGCCGCGCGACCAAAAAGCCGTGCAGACCGCCGCATCGACCCTGCGCGCCAATCCGGCATTCAGCGCCGCAGCGGCCATCACCGAACTGGAAGTCGGCGAAGCGCTGGTCTCTTTTCTCGATGAAAAAGGTCGGCCCAACGTCGTGGAACGCGCCTTCGTCCTGCCGCCATCTTCCCGAATCGGGCCGCTGACGCCTGCCGAACGCACCGGCATCATCAAGTCATCTATCCTCTACGGGCACTACGAAGCGACCGAGGATCGGGAATCCGCTTTCGAGGTGCTCAAGGCGCGGCAAACAAAACAGGCCAACCCGCAGCCCGCTGCGACGGGCCAGCCCGGCGGCCTGTTGGGTGGTTTGGGCGGGCTATTCAGCGGCGCACCCGCCACGACCTCGCGCAGCGCCAGCAACAACCGGCAGGGCGTCATGGAAGCGCTGGCAAAATCGGCGGCGCGCAGCATCGGTTCGCGGGTAGGCACCGCCATCGTGCGCGGCGTGCTGGGCTCCATCCTCGGCGGTCGCAGGTAACGTGAACCCGGATATCATCGCTCCCGGTTCCAACACCTTCCCGCAAAAATTCGCCCGCCAAAAAAAACCGCCCCGATTCCATGCGGAACCGGGGCGGGACGTGACCCTCTGTTACCTGAATAGAGACGCGCTCAGACTGCGGCCCTGACGTCCACCGGCATCAGGTCTTCCTCGTCGTCGTCGTCATCATCGTAGCCGTCATCGTCCTCGTGATCCGCGCTCAGGCGCACGCTCTTGGCGACGATGCCCTTTTCGCCGCGCGAGGTGACGAACGTCACCTTGTCGTCGTAACGCAGGTCGTCGATGACGATGTCGACCAGGTCGCTGGCGTGGAAAAAGTAATTGTCGCTGCCCGTTATCGGCTTGATGAAGCCGTAACCCTTGCCGGCGATGAGGTTGACGATGGTGCCCTGACACTCGGCGCCCTCGACGAAATCCGCAGGCAGCGCACGCTGGGTGTCACGGTGATTCGAGCGCCAATCCCAATCGCCGTTGTTGCTCTGCGGCAGGAACAGGTTGTCGATCAGGGTGTCGTGCCGCCGGGAGCGGTCGTCGATCAGCGGCTTCATCAGCACCGGGTAGTTGACGCGGTCGATCAGGCCGGTCGACACCTGGGTGCGCATCGTGCGTCCGTCCTCGCGCTCGTATTCAAAGTCCCAACCCAGCAACATCACCCGCGCACCCAGGGTGTTGAGCTTGCGCACCAGCGGGACGAAGTCACCATCACCGGTGATGAGCACACAGACGTCGTAGTTCTTGAGACTGGTCATCTCGTAGGCTTCGAGCGCCAGCCAGACGTCGATGCGCTTTTCCTCGAAGGAACCGTCAGGACGGGAGGCCAGATGTTGCTGGAAAAGCGCGATGTCGGCGCGCGTGAGAGCATCCTCAAAGACACGGTCGGAAAAGAGCCGATCCTGTTCCGCCGCCTGTTGCGCAGTCAGACGCCCCTGGAAATACGTCGAATCCACAATCTGGCAACGGCTGTGCACAACCCCTTCGCGCTGCGCGACCTCGGCAACGATAAACTCGTGCACGCCCCGGAAGGACAGGCGAGCACGCCGCTCATGTTGATACAGGTAATAGCTGCTGACCTTGAAGAAGTAAGCGCCATCATAGAACACCGCTATGCGGCAAATGTCTTTCTCTCTCATTTGTTTTTCCTACCCTAAAAGAACGCCAAATCCGGTCGAAACCGATCTCCCTTCCGGTCACGCCCGGGCCATGTGCGTCATCATTGCCCGAACCCGGCCCAAACACCTGTAAAACACGGCGCGCCTTCAAACGCGCCGCCAACTCGTCCCTTGTGAGCCGTCCTCAAGCACGACGCCAGCTTTGCGCAATTCGGCGCGCAGGCGATCGGCTTCGGCAAAATCGCGCGCTTTCTTGGCCTCCGCGCGGGCAGCGATGCGCGCTTCGATCGCCCCGGCGTCTAGTTCCACAGCATCGTTTCCGGCCCCGGACTGGAGAAACTCGCGCGCTTCGCGCCCGAGCAGTCCCAACACCCGCGCCAAGGCGCGAACCTGCCCGGCCAACCCGGCATCGCCGGTGCGATTGGCTTCATTGGCAAGCTCGAAAAGCACTGCCAATGCTTCGACGGTATTGAAGTCTTCGTCCATCGCGGCCCGGAAACGTTCCCCCCAGGGCGTAAACCAGTCGACCGGCGGGGTTGCGCCAACCGGCACCGCCTTGACCGCAGTATAGAGCCTGGTGAGCGCCTGACGGGCATCGTCGAGATGGACGCCGGAATAGTTGAGCGGACTGCGGTAGTGCGCGCGCAGGATGAAAAAACGCACCACTTCGGGGTCGTACTTGGCAAGCACATCCCGGATGGTGGTGAAGTTGCCAAGAGACTTCGACATTTT
>JAITQD010000117.1 GCA_031289095.1 Azoarcus sp. | reverse complement strand
CAACGTGTCGATCACGGTCAAACTGATTGCGCCGATCGCCATGGAAGAAGGCCTGCGCTTCGCCATTCGCGAAGGCGGTCGCACGGTGGGCGCCGGCGTCGTCGCCAAGATCATCGAGTAACACTTCGCAACACCACCGCGCGCGCGGGATGTCGTTCCCGCGCGCCTTGCTCTTTGGGAATCAACATGCAAAGCCAGAAAATCCGCATCCGCCTGAAAGCCTTCGACTACCGGCTGATCGACCAGTCCGCGCTCGAAATTGTCGACACCGCCAAGCGCACCGGCGCCGTGGTGTGTGGCCCCGTGCCGCTGCCGACCCGCATCGAACGCTTCAATCTGCTGCGTTCGCCGCACGTCAACAAGACCTCGCGCGACCAGATGGAAATCCGCACCCACCTGCGGCTGATGGACATCGTCGACCCCACCGACAAGACCGTCGATGCGCTGATGAAGCTGGATCTTCCGGCTGGCGTGGATGTGGAGATCAAGCTGCAATAATCGCGGCTCGTTCGACCGTTCACAGCACAGGGGCCAGCAAATGTTGGCCCCTGTGCTTTCGTGTATGTTGTGCGTCGATGTTTCAAACGATCACGGAACAGCCCCGCGGACGACCCGTGTTCAACGACCCCCTTGCAATTTCCCCATCTCTATGGTTATACTCCGCGCCTTTCGGGGATAGCTCGCCTTTTGGGCTGTCCGATTCAAATCCACCGTCAGCCAATCGTAGCTGGCGATGAGGAGAACAACATGAGTCTAGGCCTTGTTGGACGCAAGGTCGGCATGACTCGCATCTTTGCCGAGGATGGCGCATCCATTCCGGTGACGGTGCTTGACGTGTCCGACAACCGTGTGTCCCAGATCAAGACGGATGACGCCGACGGCTACGCCGCTGTGCAGGTCGCGGTCGGCAAACGCCGCGCCAGCCGCATCGGCAAGGCGCTGGCAGGTCATCTCGCCAAGGCGGGGGTCGAACCCTGCCGTCTGCTGCGCGAATTCCGTGTCGAAGCTGGCAAGCTCGCCTCGCTGAAAGCGGGCGACGCCATTGGCGCCGATGTTTTTGCCGTCGGGCAAAAGGTCGACGTTACTGGCACCTCCATCGGCAAGGGTTATGCCGGCGTGCAGAAACGTCACCACTTTGGTTCGCAGCGCGCGACCCACGGTAACTCGGTGTCCCATAACGCGCCAGGCTCCATCGGCATGGCGCAGGATCCTGGTCGTGTCTTCCCCGGTACGCGCATGTCTGGCCATCTCGGCAACGTGCAACGCACGACGCAGGGGTTGGAAGTAGTGCGCGTCGATGTCGAGCGGCAGTTGCTGCTGGTCAAGGGCGCGGTGCCGGGTTCCAAAGGTGGCGACGTGGTTATTCGTCCCGCGGTGAAGGCATAAGGGGGACGACATGGAACTGAAACTTTTGAACGCTGAAGGCCAGGCGGCGACGCTGCAAGCGTCCGACGCGCTTTTTGGCCGCGATTACAACGAGGCGCTGATCCACCAAGTCGTGACTGCCTATCTGGCGAATGCCCGCTCCGGCAATCGCGCCCAGAAGACGCGCGCCGAGGTATCGCACTCGACGAAGAAACCCTTCCGCCAGAAAGGCACGGGCAACGCTCGCGCCGGTATGTCGTCCAGTCCGTTGTGGCGAGGTGGTGGCCGGATTTTTCCGAACAGGCCGGACGAGAACTTCTCGCAGAAGCTCAACCGCAAAATGTATCGCGCCGGGGTGGCTTCCATCCTGTCGCAGCTTGCACGCGAAGATCGCCTCGCCGTGGTCGAGAACTTCAGCGTCGAAGCGCCGAAAACCCGCCTGCTCGTGCAGAAGCTCAAGAGCCTGGGACTCGATTCAGTGCTCGTGATCACCGACAGCCTGGACGAGAACCTGTATCTCTCCTCGCGTAACCTGTACGACGTGCTGGTGCTGGACGTCGATAAAGCCGACCCGGTTTCGCTGGTGCGTTTCCCCAAGGTGCTGGTCACCCGGGGCGCGCTCGCCAAGATGGAGGAAGCGTGGCAATGATCTCCGTAAACCAGGAACGTCTGTTGCAGGTGCTGCTCGCCCCGCAGATTTCGGAAAAGGCAACCTACGTTGCCGACAAAAACGACCAGGTCATTTTCAAGGTGGTATCCGATGCCACTAAGGCAGAAGTGAAAGCCGCGGTCGAAACCTTGTTCAAGGTCGATGTCGAGTCGGTGCAAGTCCTGAACGTCAAGGGCAAGGAAAAGCGCAAGGGCCACATCACGGGTCGGCGCAAGGGTTGGAAAAAGGCGTTTGTCAGCCTCAAGTCCGGTCAGGAAATCAACTTTGTGGGCGGGGAGTAAGCAATCATGGCATTGGTAAAACTCAAGCCCACTTCCGCTGGCCGTCGCGCGATGGTCAAGGTGGTCAATCCTGATCTGCACAAGGGGCGTCCGGTCGATGCCCTGCTCGAAAAGAAGATCAGCAAGGCTGGGCGCAACAACGGTGGGCGCATCACCGTTCGCCACCAAGGCGGCGGTCACAAGGCCCACTACCGGGTGATCGACTTCCGCCGCAACAAAGATGGCGTCTCCGCCAAGGTCGAACGCATTGAGTACGACCCGAACCGCTCCGCAAACATTGCCCTGCTGCTCTACGCTGACGGCGAGCGCCGTTACATCATCGCGCCGCGCGGCGTTGAAGCCGGGCAAACGCTGGTGAGCGGCGCCGAAGCGCCGATCAAGCCCGGCAACGCCCTGCCGATTCGCAACATCCCGGTCGGCTCGACGATCCACTGCATCGAACTGCTGCCCGGCAAGGGCGCACAGATCGCGCGTGCGGCGGGCACTTCCGTGCAACTGCTTGCCCGTGAAGGCGCTTATGCGCAACTGCGGCTGCGCTCCGGCGAAATCCGTCGCGTGCACGTCGAGTGCCGCGCCACCATCGGCGAAGTCGGCAACGAAGAACACGGTCTGCGCAAAATCGGCAAGGCTGGCGCCAACCGCTGGCGCGGCATTCGTCCGACGGTGCGTGGCGTGGTCATGAACCCGGTCGACCACCCGCACGGCGGCGGCGAAGGCCGCACCGGCGAAGGCCGCGTACCGGTCAGCCCGTGGGGCACGCCGACCAAGGGGTATCGGACGCGCAACAACAAGCGCACCGATACGATGATCGTGCAGCGTCGTCACAAGCGTTAAGGGTAAGAGGTTAACAGATGGCACGTTCTATCAAGAAAGGCCCGTTCGTCGACGCTCACCTTCTGAAGAAGGTCGATACCGCGCGGTCGAACAACGACAAGCGTCCGATCAAGACCTGGTCGCGTCGTTCCACCGTCCTGCCCGACTTCGTCGGCCTGACGATCGCTGTCCACAACGGACGCCAGCACATTCCGGTCTATGTCTCCGAGAACATGGTCGGCCACAAGCTCGGCGAATTCGCGCTGACGCGAACCTTCAAGGGGCACGCCGCCTCGAAAAAGGTCGTCAAGAAATAAGGAAAGATGATGGAAACCAAAGCAAGTTTGCGCGGTGTTCGTCTTTCGGCACAGAAAGGCCGTCTCGTGGCCGACCTGGTGCGCGGCAAGCCGGTCGAGCAGGCGCTCAACATCCTCGGCTTTTCGCCGAAGAAGGGCGCGAAGATCATCCGCAAGGTGGTCGAATCGGCCATTGCCAATGCCGAACACAACGATGGTGCCGATATTGACCTCCTGA
Source organism: Azoarcus sp. (assembly GCA_031289095.1). GTDB lineage: Bacteria > Pseudomonadota > Gammaproteobacteria > Burkholderiales > Rhodocyclaceae > WRNU01. The sequence goes on along the minus strand of JAITQD010000117.1, from coordinate 52,108 downwards.
AGGTCAAGACCATCCACGTTGAGGAAGGGTTGACCCTCAAGCGCTTTACCGCGCGGGCCAAGGGTCGAGGTAATCGCATTTCCAAACCGACCAGTCACGTCTACGTGACTGTTGGCGAGTAAGGGGCACACATGGGTCAGAAAATTCATCCCACTGGATTCCGGCTCGCCGTCACACGTGACTGGGGTTCGCGCTGGTATGCGTCGAGTCAGGATTTCTCGAAGAAACTCGGCGAGGATCTCAAGGTTCGGGACTATCTCAAGAAGCGTCTGGCGCATGCGTCGGTATCGCGCGTCATCATCGAGCGTCCGGCCAAGAATGCCCGCATCACCCTGTTCTCGGCGCGTCCGGGCGTGGTGATCGGCAGGAAGGGCGAGGACATCGAGGCGCTCAAGCAGGATTTGCAAAAGATCATCGGTGTGCCGGTGCATGTGAACATCGAAGAAGTGCGCAAGCCCGAAATCGACGCCAAGCTGATTGCCGACTCCATCGCGCAGCAGCTCGAAAAGCGCATCATGTTCCGCCGCGCCATGAAGCGTGCGATGCAGAACGCCATGCGTCTCGGCGCGCAGGGCATCAAAATTATGAGTGCCGGTCGCCTGAACGGCGCCGAAATCGCCCGTACCGAGTGGTACCGCGAAGGCCGCGTGCCGCTGCACACCCTGCGCGCGAACATTGATTACGGTATTTCCGAAGCGCAGACGACCTACGGCATCATCGGGATCAAGGTCTGGGTGTACAAGGGTGACGCGCCGGGCCGCAACGAACCGCCGGCTGCCGCCGAACCAGAAGCCGAGAACCGTCGCGGTCGTCGCGGCGCGCCTCGTGGCGAACGCGGTGACGGCGAAGGCCGTCCTGGTCGTCGTCCCGCTCGCCGGCAAGAAGAAAGCAGGAGTGAATAATGCTACAGCCGACGAGAAGGAAATACCGCAAGGAGCAAAAAGGCCGTAACACGGGTCTGGCCACGCGTGGCGCAAAGGTCAGCTTCGGCGAATACGGGCTCAAGGCGATTGGGCGTGGTCGTTTGACCGCGCGCCAGATCGAAGCGGCGCGGCGGGCGATGACCCGTCACATCAAGCGTGGTGGCCGTATCTGGATTCGTATCTTCCCGGACAAACCGATCTCCAGAAAGCCCGCCGAAGTGCGGATGGGGAACGGCAAGGGCAACCCCGAATACTGGGTTGCCGAAATTCAGCCGGGCAAGGTGCTCTACGAAATGGATGGCGTTGACGAAGCGCTCGCGCGCGAAGCTTTCCGGCTTGCCGCCGCCAAGCTGCCGATCGAAACCGTGTTCGTCACGCGCCAGGTAGGATAAAGCATGAAAGCGAGTGAACTCCGCGCCAAGGGCGCAGAAGGACTGAACCAGGAATTGCTGGATCTGTTGAAAGCGCATTTTTCCCTGCGCATGCAGCATGCCACCCAGCAATTGAACAACACGAGTCAATTGGGCAAGGTGCGCCGCGACATCGCGCGGGTGCGCACGCTCATTCGTGAAAACGGTAAGAAGGCGGGTGCGCAATGAGCGAACAAGAGCAAGTGCAAAAGGTTCGCCGCACGCTGGTCGGGCGTGTCGTGAGCGACAAAATGGACAAGACTGTCACTGTGCTGGTCGAGCGTCGTGTAAAGCACCCGCTCTACAGCAAGATTGTGACCAAGTCGGCCAAGTACCACGCTCACGTCGAAAACGGCGTGGCGGGGGAGGGCGACCTTGTGGAAATCGAGGAAAGCCGGCCTATTTCCCGTACCAAGGCTTGGCGGGTCACGCAGGTGCTGGAAAAAGCGCGCGAAATCTGAGTGCGTTTGCCGTCACGCTGAAAGGTTGCGACGAAAAGCGGCGACGAGGCGAAAGCCCGTCGCCGCTTTTTGTCGTGCCAGAGCGCCTTCTATGATCGAAGACATCAAGACGATCAAAGACGTTTTCGAGGAGCTCGACATGCTGACCCAACACAAGGAAACCTGGTTCGACGATGCCATTGAGAAGGGCTTTTTGCAGGGGCGCGAAAAGGGCCGGGAAGAGGGCATGGAAAAAGGTCGGGAAGAGGGCCGGGAAGAAGCCTTGATGGTGGTGGCCCGCAACATGCTGAAGCTTGGTAGGCCGATCGAGGAAATCGTGGAAGCAACCGGGCTTCGAGTGGAAGCAATCCAGTCGTTGATGCACTGATTTGGCGAACTTGGCGCAGTAGACTGCCCTTTTTGCATTCGACGAATCACCGCTCGGGACGAACGTTGCGACGTTGTCATCAAAGTAAATAAGCCGATAGCGTTTCCACGTCGCCCGTACACGGCGGCGCGTCAATGACCCCGCAGGCGCTGCGCCACCTGCATTCCTGCCAGTGCCAGTGCCCCCGCCACGAGGCCCACGACAATATCCAGCAGCGAGGAGAACAGGAACCCCGCTGCGCCCGCAAACGATTCGGCCAGGTGATGTACGACAGGAAGGCCATGGCCGAGGATGCCGCCGCCCACCATGAACATGGCGACGGTGCCGGCAATGGTGAGAAATTTCATGAGCAGGGGGGCGGCGCGCAGCAACGCTTTGCCCGTGACTTGCGCCATGGCGCTTCCCTGGCGGTGCAGGTAAAGCCCTAAATCGTCCAGTTTGACGATGGCGGCCACGAGGCCATAGACGCCGGCGGTAATGAGTAGCGCGATGCCGATCAAGACGGCTATTTGCGTGCTCATGGCTTTGCCCGCCACGGTGCCCAGTGCGATGACGATGATTTCGGTGGAGAGTACGAAATCGGTGCGAATCGCGCCGGTGATCTTTTCTTTTTCCAGCGCGGCAAGGTCGATATTTGGATCGGTAAGTTTTTGCAGTTCGTTTTGCTGGTGGGCCGCGTCTTTGTCTTCTGTCGCTTTGTGCAAAAACCTGTGGGCCAGCTTTTCCGCACCCTCGAAACAAAGGTAGAGACCGCCCACCATCAGGAGCGGTACGATGGCCCAAGGCAGGAAAGCGCTGATGAGAAGCGCCATGGGCACGAGAATCGCCTTGTTGACGAGCGAACCCTTGGCGACGGCCCACACGACGGGCAATTCCCGATCTGCACGCACCCCGGCGATCTGTTGCGCGTTGAGGGCAAGATCGTCGCCCAGGACGCCAGCGGTTTTCTTTGCGGCGACTTTGGTCATCAAGGCCACGTCGTCGAGAAGGGTGGCGATATCGTCGATCAGAGCAAGCAGACTGGCTCCGGCCATGCTGGGGTCTCTGCGATAGCTGTTATGCGGCCCGCTTCAGGAGATGCCGTGTCAAGGGGGGACGGTGTTTCATGTCCCGTCCCCGCTTGCGTTTTTACTTTTTCCTGACGATTTCCACTTCGTCGCTGTTTACCAGCCCCGCCGCGTTGGCTTCGTCGGTGTCGAGGTGAAATTCGCGGAAATGCCCGTCGCCCGAGCGGATGAGCACATCCTCGAAAACGACCGGGCGCGTGCCGTAGGTCTTCACGTCTACAAGATCTTTGTCCGCCACGCCTGCGTCCTTGGCTTGCGTGGGGGAGAGGTGGATGTGACGCAATGCGACGATGGCGCCGGCTTTCAGGTCGACTTCGCCCTTTGGGCCGACAAGCTTGATGCCGGAGGAGCCTTCCAGCTTGCCGGATTCGCGCACCGGCGGGTCAATGCCGAGCGCGCGCGCGTCGGTCTTGGAAATTTCGACCTGCGTCTGCGGACGGGTGGGGCCAATGATGCGGATGTTCTTGAACGATCCTTTGGGGCCAACGAGGTCGATTTGTTCATGCGCGGCGTACTGGCCCGGTTGCACGAGTTCTTTATACGGCGTGAGCTTGTGTCCGGGGCCGAACAGCGTGGCGAGATCCTGTTCGGACAGGTGAAGGTGTTTGTTCGAGATGCCGACGGGGACTTTGTAACCCATTGTTTTCTCCTTGAAACGCGGCCCCAATCCGGCCCGCCAAAAGGGGCGGGCCGGCGGGGCAGGGGGCGGATGTGCAGGTTTTACAGTGCCAGGACTTCAGCCGTGTAGCGGGCGATCATGCCTTCTTCGTTGGTGGGCACGACGGCGACGGTCACGCGGCTCTTGGGGCTGTCGATGCGCAGTTTGTCCTCGCCGTTGGCGGCTGGGTCGATGTCGATGCCGAGCCAGGCCGACAGGGCGCAGACGCGCTCGCGGATGACGGCGGAGTGCTCGCCGATGCCGCCGGTGAACACGAGTGCGTCGAGTCCGCCCGCCGCTGCCGCCAGCGAACCGAGTTCGCGCGCGATCCGGTAGCAGAAAAGGTCGACCGCCTGCTTGGCCGCAGGGGTGTCGGAGGCGAGCAGAACGCGCATGTCCTGGCTCAGGCCCGATACGCCGAGCAGGCCCGATTCTTTGTACAGCAGTTGGGTGAGCGCCTTGTAGTCCATGCCTTTCTGGTCGATCAGGTAAAGCAGGACGCCGGGGTCGATCGAGCCCGAGCGGGTGCCCATGATGAGACCGTTGATGGTGGAGAAGCCCATCGTCGTCGCCACGCCCTTGCCGCCGCGCACTGCGGCCATCGAGGCGCCGTTGCCAAGGTGGGCGATCACTATCGCGCCCTGGGCCTTGTCGCCGATGACTTTCGGCAGGGCGCGGACGATGTAGTCGTAGGACAGACCGTGGAAGCCGTAGCTCTTGATGCCCCCTTCCGTGAGCGCGCGCGGCAGGCCGTAGATTTGCGCGACTTCGGGGTTGCTGCGGTGGAAGGCGGTGTCGAAACAGGCGACCTGCGGTACGTCCGGCAGCAGTTTGAAAATCTCATCCACCGGGCGCAGGTTGTGCGGTTGGTGCAGGGGTGCGAGCGGGATGAGGGTTTCGAGTGTGGAGAGTGCCGCAGCGTCGAGTTTGACCGGGGCGCTGTAGCGTTCGCCGCCATGGACGACGCGGTGGCCGGCGGCGGCGATTTTCAGCTCCGGCGCATTCGCGGCGAGCCAGCGGAACAGGTAGGCCAGCGACTGGCGGTGCTGTTCGGTCTGGTCGCCGGAGACGGCGATGTCTTCTTGGTAGCGGGCACCGGTTGTTTTTTTGGCGGAGAGCTTGGGCGTGGCGCCGATCCCTTCGATCTGGCCCGATAGTGCCGGGTGTTCGGCCAGCGTCGGTTCGAGGGGGAACAGGGCGAACTTGAGGCTCGATGAGCCGGCATTGAGAACGAGAATGGACTTCATGGGTTGTTTGCCTCCCTGGTTTTATGGTGGTGAATCAATTGGGCGATGGCGCACGATACGGTGCGTGTTTGCGCGGTGTCCGCGCGGGTGGTAAGAACAATTGGCACCTTGGCGCCGAGCACGATGCCGCCCATCAGCGCATCGGCGAGATATTCGAGTTGCCTGGCGACGATGTTGCCGGCTTCGATGCTGGGCACCACGAGGATATCGGCTTCTCCCGCCACGGGCGAGCGGATGCCTTTGATGCCGGCGGCCCGGGGGGACACGGCTTTGTCGAAGGCGAGCGGCCCGGCGAGCAGACCGCCCTGGATGCGGCCACGTTCCGCCATTTCGCAAAGGGCGGCGGCATCCAGTGTCGCGGGCATCTTGGGGTCGACCACGTCGGTCGCGGCGAGGATGGCGACTCTGGGTTCGGAGAGGCCCATCATGTGGGCGAGGTCGATGGCGTTTTGGATGATGTCGGCTTTTTCTTCCAGCGTGGGCGCGATGTTGATCGCCGCGTCGGTGACGAGAAGCAGCTTCGGATAAGCCGGGACGCTGGCGACAGCGACGTGGCTGATGCGACGCGCACCGCGCAGCCCGGTGGTTTTCGATAACGCGGCGCGCATGAGGTCGCGGGTGCTCAGCGATCCTTTCATCAGGGCGCTGACCCCTTCATCGCGGCACAGGGCGACGGCCACATCGGCGGCGGCGTTGTCGTCCTGGACGTTGATGATGCGGATACCCTTGAGATCGAGCATTTGTTCTTCGGCCAGGGCTCGAATTTTGCGATCAGGGCCGACCAGAATGGGGGTGACGAGACCGGTCACGGCGGCCTGGAGCGGGCCGCGCAGCGAGTCGGCGTCGCACGGGCTGGCCACCGCGATCTGGATTGGGGGCAGACCGTCGGTGAGGGAGAGCATGCGGCGGAAACGCTCTTCCCGGTCGGCGATTTTGACTTCGGGCGGCAGCACTTTCGGGCGGCGGATACGCTGGGTCGGGGCCGCCACTTCGGCGTAACCGTCCATGACCTTGACGCCGCTCTGGTTGACCGCCCTGCACTCGAAGACGAGGTGGTGGTTGTGTTCGTGTTTTTCTCGACAGGTCACGCTGATGGTGAGGGTGTCGCCGACCGTCACCGGTCGCCAGAAGTTGAAACTTTGCGAGACGTAAACCGTGCCGGGGCCGGGGAATTCGGTGCCGAGAATGGCCGAAACCAGGGTGCCGCCCCAGAGGCTGTGGCCTACGATGTCGCGGAATTGCCCAGATTGCGCGAATTCGGGATCAAGGTGAGTCGGGTTGATATCGCCCGAGATGGCGGCAAAGAGTTGGATGTCCGCAGTGCGCAGGGGGCGGATGAGTTGCGCCGAATCACCGACCTCGATTTCGTCGAAAGTACGATTCTGGATGAACGAATTGCCGGAATGGTTCATGCAGTCCTCGGGGGTTTTGAAAGCGGCAAGCAAGTTCGAGACCGGACATCCTAGCAGTATTCGCGTCGCTCTGCCCGCTGGCGGGAATGCTGCGGTGCGGCAGAATTCCGGAATATGCGAGTTGTGACGGTGGAAACAGCGACGAAATCGCGCTGGGGCGATGTCTTCCACATGGTAGACTTTGCGGGTTTATTGCTGGAATGCCCCATGGAAGTCGTGATTCTCGCTGCCGGTCAAGGCAAGCGCATGCGTTCGGTTTTGCCCAAGGTTTTGCAGCCGCTCGCCGGACGTCCGCTCCTCGCGCACGTTTTGGCGAGTGCTCGTGCGCTCGCGGCGCGGCGGATTTGTGTCGTGTATGGCCATGGCGGCGAAGCAGTGCGAACCCGGCTCGATGCGCCCGATCTCGTCTGGGTGGAGCAAAATCCTCAGCTCGGCACCGGTCACGCGGTGCAACAGGCCCTGCCGCATCTGTCCGACGCCGGGCGGACGTTGGTGCTCTACGGCGATGTGCCCCTGATCGGCGCGTCCACGCTGGCGCGGCTGGTCGAGGCGGCGGGGCGGGATCGCCTGGCGCTCCTCACGGTCGAACTGGACGAGCCGTCCGGTTATGGGCGCATCCTGCGCGATGCCGAGGGCCGCGTGGTGCGCATCGTCGAGGAAAAGGACGCGACCGGGCAAGAGCGCCGCGTGCGCGAGGTCAATACCGGCATTCTCGTCGCGCCAACCGCCAGGCTGCGCGACTGGCTCGCCCGCATCGGCAACGATAACGCTCAGGGCGAGTATTACCTGACCGATATTGTGGGCCTCGCGGTGGAGGCGGGGGTCGAAATCGCCACGGTGTCGCCCGAAACCGTGGCCGAAACCCTGGGGGTAAACAGCAAGACGCAACTCGCCGCGCTCGAACGGGTGTATCAGGCGTCCATCGCCCGCAGGCTCATGGACGATGGGGTGACGCTCATCGACCCGGCGCGTTTTGACGTGCGCGGCGAACTCGTGTGTGGGCGCGACGTCGAAATCGACGTCAATTGCGTGTTCGAGGGCCGGGTCGAACTGGGCGACGGGGTTGTGGTCGGGGCTCACTGTGTGCTGTGCGACGTCCGGATCGGCGCGGGTTCGCGCGTGGCGCCGTTCTCGCATCTCAATGGCGCTGTCATGGGCGAGGCATGTGTGGTCGGCCCTTATGCCCGCCTCCGGCCCGGGACGGCGCTTGGCAATGGGGTTCATGTCGGCAATTTCGTCGAAATCAAAAACAGCCGGATCTCCGACCAGTCCAAGGCCAACCATCTGGCTTACGTGGGCGATGCCGACGTCGGGACGCGGGTCAACATCGGCGCGGGCGTTATCACCTGCAATTACGATGGCGTCAACAAATACCGTACAGAGATCGGCGATGACGCCTTCATTGGTTCCGACGCGCAACTGGTGGCGCCGGTGAGGGTCGGGCGCGGTGCGACCCTTGGCGCGGGCACGACCCTGACTCGCGATGCGCCGCCCGACCAGCTCACCGTGTCCCGCGCCCGGCAGCAGAGTTATGCGGGCTGGAAACGGCCAGAAAAAAAGAACTGACCCGGCTCGTTCATCGTCCCTGGAGAAATCGACATGTGCGGTATCGTGACTGCCATCGTGACCCGTAACGCCATTCCCGTTTTGCTCGAAGGCTTGCGCCGGCTCGAATATCGCGGCTACGACTCGGCAGGGCTGGCCGTGGTGGGCGAGGAAGGCGAGGCGCGCGGCAGCCTCGTGCGGCTGCGGACTTGTGGGCGTGTCGCCGGATTGGCGGATCAGGTCGAATCCCGCCGGCTCTCGGCGTCGCTCGGCATTGCCCATACGCGTTGGGCGACCCATGGCGCGCCGTCGGAACGCAACGCCCATCCGCACGTTTCGGAAGACGTGGCCGTGGTGCATAACGGCATCATCGAAAATTACGAGGTGCTCAAGGCCGCCTTGCAGGCGCAGGGTTACGTGTTCGTTTCCGATACCGACACCGAGGCTGTCGCCCATCTGATCCACAGCAAGCTGCAAGGCGCGCCCGATTTGCTCGATGCCGTGCGGCTGGCCGTCGCCGAACTGGAAGGCGCTTATGCACTTGGGGTGATTTCGGCCTCTGACCCGACACGGGCAGTCGTGGCGCGGCGCGGCTCGCCCTTGCTGCTGGGGGTGGGCGATGACGGCAACTATGCCGCCTCCGACGCTGCGGCGCTTCTCCAGGTGACGCGCAAAGTGGTGTACCTGGAAGACGGCGATCTCGCCGAATTGCGCCGCGACGGCTATCGCGTCGTGCGCGCCGACGGCGACGCTGTGACGCGCCCGGTGCATATTTCCAGTCTGACCGCCGACGCGGTGGAGTTGGGGCCGTACCGGCATTTCATGCAGAAGGAAATCTTCGAGCAGCCGCAGGCTTTGTCCAACACGCTGGGGCTGGTCACGGGGGGCGGCGCGGTGTCGCCGCGCCATTTCGGCGCGCAGGCCGAAGAAGTCTTCGCCGGGGTGCGCCGGGTGCAGATTCTCGCCTGCGGCACCAGCTACCATGCCGGGCTGGTGGCGCGCTACTGGCTGGAGGCGCTGGCGGGCTTGCCGTGTTCGGTGGAAATCGCCAGCGAATATCGCTACCGCCAGCCGGTCGCCGACCGTGACACTTTGGTCGTAGCGGTGTCGCAGTCCGGCGAAACCGCCGACACCCTGGCTGCGCTCAAGTACGCCCGCACCCTGGGTATGGAACGCACGCTGGCGATCTGCAACGTGCCGGAATCAGCAATCGTGCGCGAGGCGGCGCTGCGCTTCATTACCCGCGCGGGCCCCGAGATCGGCGTGGCCTCGACCAAGGCGTTCACCACCCAGCTCGTGGCATTCGCGCTGCTCACCCTGACGCTGGCCAAGCTCAATGGACGTCTGGCCCCCGCCGAAGAAGAAAACCATTTGAGCGCCTTGCGCCACCTGCCGATTGCCGTACGCAAAGTGCTCGACCTGGAACCCGAAATCGGGCAATGGGCGCAACGCTTCGCCAGCAAGGAGCATGCGCTGTTTCTCGGGCGTGGCCGGCACTGGCCGATTGCCATGGAAGGCGCGCTCAAGCTCAAGGAAATTTCCTATATTCACGCCGAGGCTTACGCCGCTGGCGAACTCAAGCACGGCCCGCTGGCGCTGGTCGACGAGCGCATGCCGGTCATCGCGGTGTCGCCCGCCGACGAATTGCTGGAAAAGCTCAAGTCCAACTTGCAGGAAGTCCGCGCCCGAGGCGGCGAGCTTTACGTGTTTGCTGACGCTGGCTGCGAAATCGCCAGTTCCGAAAACGTGCATATCATGCGTCTTCCCGAGCATTACGGCATGCTCTCGCCGGTGCTGCACGTCATTCCGCTGCAATTGCTTGCTTATCACGTCGCCTTGGTGCGAGGGACGGACGTCGATAAGCCGCGCAACCTCGCCAAGAGTGTGACCGTTGAGTAATTTGTATTGAACGTCCGAGCTGGAGTGCGTAGACGACAGCGGTAAGCGATAATGGCGGCCCGCGTCGGAACGGAAATGGCTAATGAAGCGTGTTGACGATTACCGCCTGTTGCTAGGCTCCCACGAATTGATCCCGATTGTGGTGGGCGGCATGGGGGTTGATATTTCGACCTCCGGGTTGGCCCTTGAAGCAGCACGCCTGGGCGGCATCGGCCATATTTCCGATGCGATGGTGCATACCGTCACCGATCGGCGCTATCACACACATTACGTCAAGGATCGTCTCAAGCAATACAAATTCAACGTCGGCAATCTCGACAAATCGGTGGCGCAGTTCGATCTTGGCCTGCTCGCCGAGGCAACCCATCTGCACGTCGGCAAGACCATGGAGGCCAAGCACGGCCCCGGCCTGATCTTCGTGAACTGCATGGAAAAGCTGACCATGAACAGCCCGCGCGAAACCCTGCGGGTGCGATTGCGCACGGCGATGGACGCGGGCATCGACGGTATCACCCTGGCCGCTGGCCTGCACCTGGGGTCGTTCGCGCTGATCCAGGATCATCCGCGTTTCCGCGACGTGAGGCTCGGCATCATCGTTTCGTCGTTGCGTGCGCTTCAGCTTTTCCTGAAGAAAAATGCGCGCAGCGGGCGGATGCCCGACTACATCGTGGTTGAAGGGCCTCTGGCTGGCGGGCATCTCGGCTTCGGCGCCAACTGGGCGGCATACGATCTCGTCGCCATCCTGGCGGAAATTCGCGCTTGGCTGCGCGCCGGGCAGCTCGATATTCCGCTGATTCCCGCCGGGGGGATTTTCACCGGGGGCGACGCAGTGAACTTCCTCGAACAGGGAGCCGCTGCGGTACAGGTGGCGACGCGCTTTACCGTCACCCACGAGTGCGGTTTGCCCGACGACGTGAAACAGGCGTATTTCCAGGCGACCGAAGACCAGATCGAGGTCAACAACGTCTCGCCGACCGGCTATCCGATGCGCATGCTCAAACGTTGCCCGGCGGTCGGCAGTGGCGTGCGGCCAAACTGCGAAGCGTTCGGCTACCTGCTCGATAGCACCGGTCACTGCCAGTATGCCGAAGCCTGGGAGCGCGAGCACGCGAACATAACGGAGGGGCAAAAAGTCAAGGTGTGGGACAAGACCTGCCTGTGTACACATATGCGGAATTTCGATTGTTGGACTTGTGGACACTTCACATGGCGGCTCAAGGAAACTAGCCTGCAAGAGCCAGATGGCAGTTATCGTCTACTCAGTGCCGAACATGTGTTCAACGATTATCGGTACAGTGCGGACGGCAGGATCGAACTACCGGCACAGGGCTCATCCGGCGGGAAAGTATAAACAGGTGTTACGATTACAACTCCGTCTACCAATGGTTTTACGGACATGGTGCTGGATAACAATACGAATCATGTGGGTAAGGCTGCTGGGCAGGCAGACAAGGCGGTGGTGTTCGCCGACTTGTCTGGCAGCACCAAACTGTTTGAGTCGCAGGGCAACACCGTGGCGACCCAGGTGGTTACCCGTTGCACCCAGATGTTGGGCAAGCATTTCACCTTGGCGGGCGGGCGTGTTGTCAAGTACCTTGGCGATGGTTTGCTGGTGCTGTTCGACATGAGCGAGATGGCCGTCGATGCCGCTGCCCGCACCCGTGACGTGCTGTACGACTTCAACCTTGAACAGATCGACAGCATGCAGACGCTGCTGGGCCTCAAGGTGGGCGTGGAATATGGCCCGGTCATTGAGCAGCATGGCGACTGCTACGGCGACGCCGTCAACGTCGCCGCCCGGCTGGGCGATCGCGCCGAATCCAACGAGATTCTGCTCGGCGAAGCCCTTTACGAATGCCTGCCCGAGATGAAGCGCATCCTATGTACGAGCATCGACCGTATCGCCATCAAGGGTAAGACCGGTTTGCTCAGGGTATGGCGCTACGACTGGCGGCACACCGCTGAAACCACGATCACCTCGCCGCTTGACCTGTTGAGTGGGCGCGTCAACATGGCGCTGATGCAAAGGGCCGACATCGACCTGAGCGGTCGTCACCTGCAACTGTTGCCTTCCGAAGGCGCGCTCGTCATTGGACGTGCCGAAAACTGCGGCCTCGTCATTGACGACCGGCGGGTTTCGCGCCGCCATGCCCGCATCGAGTGGGTCGGCGGTCAGTGCACCCTGACCGATTTCAGCAGCAACGGTACCTGGGTGAAGTTCGGGCGCGAGCCAGAGCCGGTGATCCTCAAGCGCGACAATTGTGTGCTGCACGGGCAGGGCACTATCGGCCTGGGATCGGCTCCCGAGGATTTCACCACCGTGACTTTCAGCTTTCAGATCCTCAGCGAAGAGGACTGAAGCATCGACCAGGCGGCGGGTGCCAGTAGGCCGTGGTAGGTGCGTAGCAAGGCCGGGGGCACGTATCAAGATTTGATTGTTCTGTTTCAAATTACGGGTTATTCGTTTCGGTTTTCTGTGAGACTGCGGCGCGAGTCTGCCGGGCGAAGAACTGCGCCAGTTCTTCGCTCATCGGCATGTTCATGTTGGCGCCGTATGGCGGAATAGGCTGCGTAAACCAGCGATCGTACATTTCCTTGATTTTTCCGGAAACAATGATGTCCGTGAGCGCCCTGTTCACGGCTGCTTTCAGGCGGGTATCTCCCTTGCGCACCATGATCGCGTAACGTCCGGTGCTAAGGGACGGGCCGACGATTTCATATGCGTTGGGGTCGCGCGCACTGGTGATCAGCCCCGCGAGCAGGACGTCGCCCACGAGGTAGGCCGCAGCGCGCCCGGTTCTGACCATCATGAAAGATTCCGCGTGTGACTTGCCTCGCAAAATCATGATGTGATTGCGCTCTACGTCCAGCTTTTCCCGGATCATCTCCTCGGTGGTCGTGCCGGTTGTGAAGACGATGGTCTTGTTCGCCAAGTCGCTCAGGTTCTGGATGTGATAGGCCTTGCGGGTGAGCAGACGGATGTTGAAAAGGTAATAGGCGATGGAAAAATCGACCTGATTCTGGCGCTCCGGGGTGATGCTCGATGAGCTGCATTCCATGTCGATCGTGCCGTTTTGCAGCATGGGAATGCGCTCCTGCGCCGTGACGAGCCGATAGACGATCTTCAGGTGGGGCATGCCGTATTCCAACTTGATTGCATCGACGATCTGGTCGCACAACTCCTTGGTGTAGCCCGTGGGTTGGTGCGAGGAATCCTGATAAGAAAACGGTACGTTGGCGTTGCGGTATCCAACGGCGATGGCGCCGCTCTGGCGCGCTTTTTCCAGGGTGTCGCTGTGCACGCTCGCTGTGGCAGGGATGGGCTCGTTTTCGTTTTGCGCGCTGGCCAGCGAGGGCGACAGAAAGCCGAGGGTCGCACAGATAACGGACAGGAGCGCTTTTTTCGGTGTATTCACGGTTGTTCCCTCCATTTGAAGGGATCGTTCTGGCTGCGATGATCCATTGCGATTTTCTCGAAGCCATCGGCGACGCGGCGGAAGACGTCAATGACCGCCGGATCGAAGTGCTTGCCTTCTCCCTCCAGGATGATGGACTTCGCCATATCCAGCGGCATGGGATCCTTGTAGGGACGCGCGGAAATCAGCGCATCGTAGACGTCGGAAACCGCCATCAGCCGGCCTTGTAGCGGGATGTCCTTGCCAGCGAGGCCGTGCGGATAGCCCGAGCCGTCCCATTTTTCGTGGTGATAGCCCGCGAAACACTTGGCATGGCCCAGGAAGCTGTGCTCCTGCGTTTCTTTCTCGATTCTTTCGATCGCTTCCACGCCACGGTCGACATGTGTTTTCATGATCGTAAATTCTTCATTCGTCAGCTTGCCTGGCTTGTTCAGAATCGCGTCGCTGATGGCGATTTTGCCCACGTCGTGAAGCTGTGCCGAAGGAATCAGGAAGGTCAGATCCCAGGACGAAACTTCGTCGTGGTAGATGCCGTCCGCCAACATCTGCTCGACCAGAAGATTCAGGTAGAGTTGCGTGCGTTCGATGTGGCCGCCGGTTTTTTTGTCGCGGAATTCGACCAGTTCGGCGATGACGTTCAGGATACCGAATTGCAAGTCGGCGATTTTTTTGGTTTTCTGGTCGACCATGGCTGTGAGGTTCTTGTTGTAATCCTCCAGTTCTTTTTCCTGTGCGACGATCAGGAGATGGTTTTTGATCCGTTTCAGCAGCAACGCGGCGGAAAACGGCTTGGTGACGTAGTCGATCGCGCCCAGGGAAAGTCCTTCCAGTTCGCTGCCCTCGTCATTGCGCGAAGTCAGGAAAATAACCGGTATTCGGCACAGGCGCGCATCGGTTTTCAGTTTGCTGATGGCTTCATAACCATTGATCTCCGGCATTTCTATATCGAGCAGAATGAGATCAGGAGTAACCTTTTGCAGAAGATCGAACATCACTTGCGCCGAAGGCAGGGCGTAAGTGTTGTAATGCTCTGAGAGCATGGCGCGAGCGATCTTCAGATTGGTTACATTGTCATCGACTATCGCCACTGTGTGGCGTAATTGCGTTTTCGCGTCCATTTTTATCCCCTGTTGAGGCTTGATGCGTTTCTTGCGTTCGCGTTGCGAGACGCTCTTGTATTGCCGCGAATTCCATCTTGTCGACTTGTTCGCGTAGCCAGGCGATCAGTTCCGCCTGTGTTTCGTACCTGAAGCTTTCGAGCGCAGTCATGGTTTCTTCCATGACGTCGATCCTGAAGTCCGCAGCGGCTTCTTTCATTCTGGTCAACAAATCGTCATCAGGGGTCTGGCGAGCCGGTCTGTCGCCGTTGTCCGTCGCGGCGTCGCCGCCCTGCAAGGCGTCAAGGCGAGCCAGCAGGGCTTCTGCGGCTTCGATGAAAGACGGATTGTTCTGGAGCACGAATTCAAGGTTGCCAGCTTTGGATGCGTGCTCCAGTTCTTCAGCCTGCTTGCCGACGACGCGGGCTTCGATGCCATAACTGCTGCCTTTGATGCCGTGGATGGTGATTGCATAGTCGGCAAGCGTCTGCTCGTTCACCTCGCGGATGCGGTCGAGGAGATGTATCGTGTTCGTTGCGTACGATTTGAGGACAGAGAGATAGATGCTTTCATCTCCGCCAAAGCGTTCCAGCCCCGTTGCCCAGTCGATCCCTTCGATTGACGGGGTGTTCACATGGACGTGTTCCGTTTCGGCCTGCGTTACGGCTGCTTCCGCAGTGGCGGCTTCGCCCTGCGTTTCCGTGTCGTGTTCGAATTCCTTGTGGCGCACCCACTGGCGGAGGATGGCGTCCATCCTCATCACATCCACCGGCTTGGTCAGGAATGCCTGGAAACCGTGTTTCAGGAATAATTCCTCGTTACCGATGATGGCATTGGCGGTCAGGGCGATAATGGGAACGGTCTTGGCGTAATCGCTACCGATTTCCTCGCGGATGATGCGTGTGGCCTCCATGCCGTCCATTTCAGGCATCATGTGATCCATGAAAATGGCGTCGTACTTGACGTCGGCCGCACGTACGAGCTTGATCGCCTCAAAACCGCTGGTGACGCAATCTACCGTCATGCCGTAAGGCTTCATGATGCCCTTGCTGACGTCGAGATTGGTTTGCACATCATCCACCACGAGCACCCTGGCGTAAGGCATTTGCACCCGCACTAGGCTCTTGCCGTGCATGCGCTTGTTCGTGGAATAGCGGAAACCGCTCAGGGCTTCGGCGACCGTTGGGCCAATCGGCGTATCGGTGACGTGTTTCTGCCGGATGCGCACCCTGAAGGTGCTCCCTTTGCCGTAGATACTTTCAACCGAAATCGAGCCGTCCATCGCCTCCACCAGACGGCGGGTGATGGCAAGTCCCAGCCCTGTGCCTTCAATGGCGCGATTGCTCCGGGTGTCGACTTGATGATAGTCGGCGAACAGCTTGCCGATGTCCTCCGGGCGGATGCCGATGCCGGTGTCCCTGATGCAGCTGGTCAGCCAAATATCGTTGCCGTTCCGCTCCCAGCCGATCGTCCAGTCTATGTTCCCTTCGCGCGTGTATTTGCAGGCATTGCTCAACAGGTTGTTGAAGATCTGCTTGACCCGCAGTTCGTCACCGATAAGCCTGCTCGGCAGCGTCTCGTCGGCTGTCAGCGTGAAAGTGATAGGCTTTTCCGCGATCCGCAGCACGTTCAGGCTGCGTGTATCGTTGATCGTGCTCGGGACGTCGTAATTCACCGGGATGAGTTCGAATTTTCCGGATTCGATCTTGGCGATGTCGAGCAGGTCGTTGACGATGCCCAGCAGCGTTACCCCGGAGTTGTAGACTTTTTCCAGGTTTTCCGCCACTTCGCCCGGCAGGTTACCGGCATCCAGAGTCAATTCGCTTAGGCCAATGATGGCGTTGAGCGGGGTGCGCATCTCGTGGCTGGTATTGGCGAGGAAGGTGCTTTTCGCCATCGAGGCGTTTTCGGCGATCTGCGTCATTTCGCGCAGGGACTCGAAGGGCTTGGCGATGATCCCTGCCGCGAAAAACGCCACGACACTGCCGATGAGGAGGATGATACTTCCCGAAATCAGCAGCACCCTTGTGGTCTGGCCGACAGATGTCGCCGATACCGGCGCGGCGACGCCTACGGACCAGCCGTCCGAGCCTGCGATGGGCTTGTAGGAGCAGATGAGTTTCTCGCCGATATAGCTGTAAAACCCGATGCCGGTTCCGCCTTGGGTCATGTGACGGAAAAGGCCATCCTTGTCGTCATACAGGCGGGCGTCCTGCGCCATTTCGACGAGGTTGTAACGTTCCCGTACTGAGGCGGGGCGTGAGTTGGCGACAATAATTCCCGTCTTGTCGAGAATGAAGACGTTACCGCTGTCGAGAATCCTGAATTCGGTCACCAGGTCGCTGATGATGAGCCCTGGCAGGGTGGAAATCAGGATGTGTCCGTCCATCGGCGCGTAGACCCGGATGATCAAGCCGCCATCCTCGGCGATTTCCGTGGATGAGATGGCGACTTCCCCATGATAGGCGCGCTGGGCGAGTTCGCCGTTGGCATCGCCGGCGGCTGGCAGGAGATCGCCGTACGCCGCGACGAGGTTGTGTTCGTGGTCGTAGAGCGCCATCGAAATGTACTGGTAGTGCTGCACTTCTTCTTCCAGTAGCTTGGCCGCTTTCTCCGGGGCGACGATTTTTTGCGTCGTGATATCGTGCAGGCGATCGGCGGCGAACCTTGTTTCGCTTTTCAACAGTTCCAACCGTTCCGAGGCGAGTTTGCTGGCGATGTTGCTGAGCATCGTCATGTCGTCGTTGACGACCTTCTCTATGCCTTTCTGGATGGAGAGAAGCCCCGTACCCAAGCTCAATACCGTGATCGACACGGTGATGACGATGATGGTGAGCAGTGCCTTGATCCTGACTTTCAAAATGGCGAACCTCATGGTTGCTCCAGCAGCGCTGGGGCGTAAAGCATGATCTTCCATGCCATGCGGGATGGATCGGAACGGTCAAGCTGGCGAGGACGTCCTTTCGGGCTGATGTGTTTCTGAACCACAATTAAATATGTATGTCAATTGGTGAAATTACGTCCTCACGCTGTCATTTTTACCAATGACGGGCAGTGCTGTTGTGATCTATGCCACGTCGGCCTCTCTGTGAGCGATGAGATGCTGGCTCTGATGCCAGATTTCGCACAACACGGACGATTCGCATGGGATGTTCCGCGTGTCGCGCATGCGGGAAGCCGGGGCATGAAAAAAGGGCAAGCGCGCGGACGCCTTGCCCTTGTGTGTCGTGCGGTGTGCGGTATGCGTGCGGCGTTCGCTACGGCGTTGTGGAAACCTGCGGTGGTTTCGTGCCGATCAGGGCGTTGATAGCGCGTACATCGTCTTCGCCCAGGGTGCCGACGGCGGCCTTCAGACGCAACTGGGCCAGCATCGTGTCATAGCGGGCGCGTGCGAGCTGCTGCATGGTGTCGGCGAGCTGGCTCTGGGCGTTGAGCACATCAATGTTGATCCGTACTCCCACCTTGTAGCCCAGACGGTTGGCTTCGAGCGACGAAGCCGACGACACCTGCGCCGCTTCCAGTGCGCGCACCTGGGCCATGCCACTGGTGACGCCGAGATAAGCCTCGCGTGCTGCCAGCGCCGCAGCGCGGCGGGCTTCTTCGAGGTCGGCGTCGGCCTTGATCCTGAGCGCCGCAGCCTCGCGCGTGCGCGACGAAACGGCGCCGCCTTGGTAAAGCGGTATGTCGAGTTGCAAACCCACGGTGTTGTTGTCGCTGCGCTCGACCGACATCGAGGGGTTGCGGCTGCGGCCATGGCTGGCGAGCAGATCCAGTGTGGGCAGATGCCCGGCGCGTTCGCGTTCAAGAGTGCGCACCGCGATTTCGCGGAGCAATGTTTGCGCTTGTACGCCGAGATCGCCTTTTTCGGCGGCATCGACCCAGGCAGCGATGTCGCCCGGTTCAGGGCGGGAAAGTGCGACTCCTGGCTTGAGTCCGGCCAGTTCCTCGGGCGTGTGGCCAATGATGCGGGCGAGCGTCTCGTGCGCGACGTCGAGTGTGTTGCGGGCGGCGATTTCCTGGGCCGATGCCAGGTCGAAACGCGACTGCGCCTCGTGTACGTCGGTGATCGTCACCGTGCCCACCTGGAAGCTGGTGCGCGCCAGTTCGAGTTGTTCGCCTGCGGCGGTACGCAGTTGCGCGATGGCGCTCAGGGCGTCGCGGGCATTGAGCACGTCGAAATATGCCTGTGCCGTGCGCAGGATCAGCGCTTGGGTTTCCTGTATGAAAATGCTTTTGCCCAGTTCCGTGCGCAGGGCGTTTTCCTGATATTGACGCCAGTTCTGGGGCCGGAAAAGCGGCGCACTGAGTTGCAGCGCGTAATTGCTGCTGCTGTAGCGTCTGTCGGCCTTGGTGCCGCCCGTGTTGCGAATATCGTCGTCATTGCGGCTCGCGCCAGCACTCGCCGCCACGGTCGGCAGCAGAAGACTGCGGCCCTGCACGACTTTTTCCTGATCGGCGTCGTATTGCGCCCGCGCCGCAGCGTAACGGGCGTCGTTGGCGAGGGCGTCGAAATAAATCTGGAGCAGGTCGACTGCGCTCGCTACGCTTGGTGCCGACATGACCATGACAGTCAATCCGGCGCGACCGAGAAAACGACGCAAATGGGGCAGAATGGGAGTGGGCATCGCAGTTATCAACTCAAAGAGGAAATTCGCACATATAAGGCGTATGGCGCAACATCGGGGCCAGCGTTTCAAACAACTCGTGGTTCTGGAGCTGCTTTTCGTTTTTTCGCACGACGAAGCAGGCTTTCATCGCTGGCGCTTCGCCGACGAAGGCGAACAGCCGTCCGCCGGGACTGAGTTGCGCCAGCAATGCCCCCGGCAGTTCGGGCAGACCGCCGGAAACCACGATCAGGTCGTATGGCGCTTGCGCGAACCAGCCCTGCGCGCCGTCGCCTTCTTCCACGGTCACGTTGGCTATCTCGTTGCAGGCGAAATTGTTGCGCGCCAGTTGAGCCAGTTCTGGCTCGATTTCGACCGTGTATACCCTTTCAGAGAACGATGCCAGCAAGGATGCGAAATAACCGCTGCCTGTGCCGATTTCCAGCGTCGTCCTGCCGCGTTTCGTTCCGATCGCCTGCAAGATGCGCCCTTCGATGATCGGCTTGAGCATCGTTTGTCCGCAAGGCAGGGGCACTTCGATGTCGGCAAAGGCCAGGGCGCGCATGGAGAGGGGCACGTAACGTTCGCGCCGCGCCGCCATCAGCAAGCGGCATACATCCGGATTCGCCACATCCCACGGGCGAATTTGTTGCTCGACCATGTTGAAACGCGCGTGCTCGAAATCCATTGCTTCCTCCAACGGCAGAAACCATCACGACGGCGGATGAATGCCAATACATTATCACGAAAACACAGCTTCCACCGCGCGCCGATCAGGTTACGGCGGGGCCGGCGAGGCCATCGAAGCCGAGGTCGGCAAGAATCGCTTGCTGTTCGGGGCGCTCGATGCCTTCGGCGATGACGATGAGGCCGAGGGTGTGGGCGAGCATGACGAGGCTGCGCACGAAAGTCTGATTGCCCTGGTTGTCGTCGATGTCGCGTAGTAATGAAGTATCGACCTTGAGGTAGTCGAGTCCGAGGTCGTGCAGGTCGCCCAGGGCGGAGAAGCGCGGGCCCGCATGCTTGATGCCGAATTTGCAATCGAATGGCTTGACCGTCAGGCAAAAGGCGTGAAAGGCATCGGGATTGCGTGCCGCGCTTTCTTCGGGAATTTCCATCCATAGACGGTGAACCAGGTCGGGCGCGTCGCGCAGCAGGGCGATGAGTCCGGTGACGAAGCGTCCGTCTTGGAGCGACTGCGCCGAGACAGTGACCGCCACCTGTTCTTCGCCGCTCCGGATGCGTTCGAGCGCCGCGCCGATCACGGTGTGATCCAGGCGTCCGATCAGTCCGAGGCGAGTAGCCCACGGCAGGAAATCGCCAGACTTGATGACCGCGCCGGACATGGTCAGATCAGTCGGAGCTTCGTCGTGGATCAGTTCGCCGCCGAGCGAACGCACTGGACAAGTCCCGAGACAGATGTTTTTTTCGGCCAGCGCCGTCGTCAGTATTTCGCGCCATTGTTCCTGGGTGCGCGCGGGTGGAGCGCCGTCGGCGCGTTCCTCAATCGTCAGGGCGCGGTCGCCTTTCAATTCGGCCCCGGCCAGCGCCGTGTCGAGGCGGGCCAGAATGGCGGCTATGGTGTCGGTGCGGGAATACGGCACGGCGGCCATGGGTAGGGCAAGGATGGCGGCGCTCGCATGGCTGTCGGCGACGGCATGGACGCGCTCGGCGATGACCGTGGCCCACGGCGCGAGTTCGACCGCAGCAGGGGCAAGCAGGACAAGGTCGCTGCCGTTGAGGCGACCGCCTGCGCTGTTGGCGTCGCTACCGAGCGCCTCGGCCAGCGTGCGCAGCAGTTTGTCGGTGCTGACCCGACCGAGGTCGCGGTTGAGTTCGTTGAGTCGGCAAACGCGCAGGATGAGGAGCGCGCCTTGCGCGGGAGTATCCGGATTGGCCAGCCGGGCAGAGAAGGTGTTGAGAAACTGGCGTCGTTCGAGCAGCCCCGTGACCGCATCCTCCTGAACCTGTCGGCGCAGGTTTTCGAGCCGTTGCGCCTCGTCGGCGAGCATCTGCCGAACACGTTCGGAGAGTGCATTCATCGCCCGAACCACCACTTTGAGTTCGGTGGTCCGGGGTTCTGGCGTGGTGATGAAGCGGCGTTCGCCAATCGCCTGGGCGTGGCCGACGAGCGTGCGCAAGGGCGCGATGATCCGGCCAAGCAGGAGGCTGCCGAGAAAACCGGCGAAACATGCGGTGACGAGGAACCACAACAGCAAGCGGCCAGTGTTGTTCCACAACGCCGCGTATACATAGCTGGTGTGACTCTCCAGGGTGAGGGTGCCGAACTGACGCCAGCCGTCCTGCACGTAGGCCACGCCTGGTTGTTCCTCGATCGCTGCCAGCTTCACGAACCAGTTGGGCACGCCATCAAGGTTGGAATCGCCATGAAACTCGGCGATCACTTCGCCGTCGGGGTCGGTGAGGCGGATCGAGCGGTAATAGCCGGTATCGAACTGCGAGGCGAGCTGCAACTCGATGGTGACGGAATCCTTGTCGCGTTGCGATGACAGCGACAGCGCCAAGACACGGGCGTTGTCGGAATTCTTGATGTTGAGTTGCTGTTCGAGATACTGGCGTGCGGTTAGCGTACTCACGACCAGACTGCCGCCAAGGGCGAGCAGCGTGACAGCCGCGATGGCGATCCAGAGCTGTTTAATCAGGGACATAGCCAAATCTTCCGGAAAATGCCGAGAGCGGGTGAAAGGGAGAACCGAGACAGGTGGCTTGTCATCGTCTGCGCGCCTTCTGCAACGTGAAACGGGATTTTGCCACTTTCGTCTTCCATGCCGGTCTTGATTTGGCCACTTTCTTGGAAGACAGGCGCGAGCGGATCACTTTGCGTACCAGATGCCGGTACTTGGACTTGGCCATCTTCTGTGACCGGAACGAAGGCCGGAATTTCGCCGATCTCCACGACAGTATCGATTCGGCGCTGAGCGACGCCAGCGAGGGATCCCACCCTTCCTTGCGCATGCGCTGGAGCACATCGCGCCAGCGCGACAGCCGCGCCGTGGGGTTTGTGGAGGATGTTTTCTCTCCCTCCATCCATAGCCCTTCGTGATTGAAACTGAATACCGGGAACAGGTCGGAGCGCTGAGTCGCCGGATGAATCTGGGTGGTAAGGTTGTCCAGCACCAGCGGGTCGGACGTCGGTGTTTCAAAGTAGCTCAACACCATATGAGCCTGGAGCTTCTTGCTGTCGCCGAGCCGCGCCCGCACATAAACGAGGCGCAGCTTGCGCACGGGAATGTCCAGTAGGCGCAGGGTCACGTACTTGGCGATGGCGAAGTCTTCGCAGTCGCCGGCCTGTTTGCCGAAAAGCTCCAGCGGAGTGGCCCAGTAATCCACTTGCCCCCAGACCACGATATCGCTTTCGTAGAACACGCTCCTGTTGATGAAATCGTTGCTACGTTCGAGTTTCGTACGTTCAGGGAGCGCGCGGGAGCTCTCGATCATGCCGCGCCAGGATCTGACCGTGGCAGCGGCGATCTTGCCGTATTGCGCCTCGGTCAGTTGCTCCATGCGGTCGAAGTCGGTTGCCGCCTGCGCCCAGCCCGTCGCACAAACGCAGGCGGCAACCGCAAACCGCCGCAGCCACGTTGCCCATGGAGGGGGCGGGGGGTGCGGGGAGCAGGCGGGAGCATATCGAACCCGTTGCAGGGAGGGCGCCGATGCGGACATTTTGAAAATGACAGCGGTGACTGATACCGAGATATTCTTCCGCTTCGGAGCGAGTGAGCATGAAATATTTCACGGTATTTGCGTAAATACGACACATGCGCTGCCGCATCTTTGCGATGCGCGGTTACCAGACCTGCTCTGGCAACGTACGAGGGCGATTGGGGATGTGTTGCGTCGTCACAAAAAACAGACGTACTTGCGGTGCAGTCCGGTGAGAAGTATGGAAATGTGGTATTTTCCGAAAGTCGTGAGGTTCAATGCGTGTTCAATGCGTGCATTGAACCGTAGGCGACGGGGGCTTCGAGTGACGGGCGGTGCTGTTTCCGGGCTAGCCGTAGACTCACAAAATACTATAATATGATCGACATTGAGTTCCGTTCGTTTTTTGCGTACGGAGAAGCTTTTGAACACTTGGAGGTAGCACCATGAGCAGGATGAAGACGCTAATCTGTTTAGCGGTGGCTTCGACCCTACAGGCCTTGCCGGGGGTCTCGAGTGCGCAGGCGCCTGCTGATCCCTCCAGGGGAGCAGTGCTGGATGCTGTGCGCAAGGCTGTGTCCAGCAACCCCGACGTACAGGCGCGTTGGCATGGATACCAGGCCGCGACCTCGGCGCAGGATGTCGCGCGTGGCGGTTATCTTCCGCGGGTCGACCTGAACGCCTCGGCTGGGCACAGGTGGCGCAAGGATCCTCACGAGGAAAAGGACGACTGGAATTACTCCGGCGCCGCGCTGGAACTCAACCAAATGATCTACGACGGCTTCGCCACGAGCGGCGAGGTCAGTCGCATGGGCTATACCCGGCTCGTGCGCTATTACGAGTTGCTGGACGCCTCGGAAAACACCGGTCTCGAAGTGATACGCGCCTATGGTGACGTCGAGCGTCAACGGCAACTGGTCGAGCACGCCAAGGCGAATTACGTCGCTCACAAGCAAATCTACGACCAGATCAGCAACCGCACCACGGCGGGGGTGAGCCGGGCTGTCGACCGCGATCAGGCGCAGGGACGGCTGGCCTTGTCCGAATCCAACCTGCTGACCGAAATCTCGAACCTGCATGACGTCAGTTCCCGTTACCAGCGCCTCGTGGGCGAACTGCCGGTCGACCAGTTGCCGCCGTTGGCGGACAGCCTCGCCGACGTGCAGTTGCCAGCGAACGTCGTTGCTGCCTTGAGCACGGCCTACGTGAGCAACCCCGCCTTCAATGCCGCCATTGAAAACGTGCGCGCCAACTTGGCGCAACGCGATGTGGCCCGTTCCGCCTACCATCCCAAACTCAGCCTGCATGCGAGTACGGGTGTCAACCACAACATCAACAACGACGACAGCGACAGCGGTCTCAAGGGCAACCGGCGCGAAAGTCTTGTTGAACTGTTGTTCTCCTTCAATATTTTCCGTGGTGGTTCCGACCAGGCCCGTGTCCATCAGGCTGGGAAAGAAGTGGATCAGGCCAGGGATTTGCGTGAGAAAGCCTGCCGCGATCTGCGCCAGACCCTGACCATCGCCTACCAGGACACCCACAGTCTGGCCGAGAAGCTGGGTTATCTCGAAACATACCAGGCAGCGGCCGCCAAGACCCGCGAAGCCTACCGCCGTCAGTTCGATATTGGTCAGCGCACCCTGCTCGACCTGCTTGACAGCGAAAACGAGTATTTCGATGCGCGCCGTGCCTATACCAATGCGCGCTACGATCTGCTGGTTGCACAGGCCCGCACCCTGGCTGGTACGGGCCAGCTTCTGCATGCGCTCGGCGTCGTGCGTGAAGATTTGCCTGCGGCGAAAGACGCCGGACAGAATCGTGACACCGTCGATCCTGCCGACATGTGCCCGGCTGATGCGCCTGCGCCGCTCGAAGTCAACAAGAGCGCCTTGCTCACCTCTGAGCCGTCGTACAGATAACGGGCAGAACCCCGCGCAGCGCGCGGCTTTGCATGAAAAATGGCGCAACGTAAAAGTTGCGCCATTTGTATTTTCTGCACTCAGACATTCAAATATAAGCCGATAGCGTTTCCACGTCGCCCGTCCACGCATAGGCGGCAAGCAGTGGTTCGTCGCCGGCTTCCATTGCGTGCACGATGTTCGAGGGGTGCAGGATCAGCGCGCCCGGCGGATGTCGCCGGGTGCTGCCGTCAGCCGTCCAAGATGCCGTGCCGGAAACGACAAGATAAGTTTCCACCGCCGGGTGATAGTGCTGCGGATAGAGCAGGCGAGGGCCGATGGCGGTCAACCCAAGACAGACTTTGCTGCTGTGGAATGGCGCGATGGGGCCGACGAGTTCCGCCCAGGCCATGCGCGCGCCGATGTCGGGCGCATCGGGCCGGGGTTCGTAGCTGTAGCGCCAAGGCAGGGCGTCGAGGTGGGGCAGAAAGGCGCCGAACACTGCTTCTGTCGAAGCGCCGCCGCCCCGCACGTGGGCCTGCTGCAACTGGCGGATGACCGGGTGACCGCTGGCCCGCAGGTGCTTTTCGTCGGCATGGGAAAAGTCCACGGTGTCGAGCAGGGCCAGCACGTTTTCGAGTTCCGCCGCGATGGCGGGCGCTTCGCGGCCCGCAACGAGGCGGGCTGTGAAATGCTGGCGCACTGCGCCAATGGCCGCGAGCGCGGCGGCAGGGGACAGGGTATTCACACGGGGGTCGAGCGCAAGGCTACAACGGTATGCCCGATGACTTCGCCCTTCTTCCAGGTGGAGAGAGCTTCCTCCGGGGACAGTTCGTCGGGCGCGAGAAGGCGCTCAATGGCGTGGGCGTCGCGGCCCGAAGTCTCCAGGCTCACGCCTGAGAAGGCTGTGGCAAGGCGGTCTGCGCGGTAGAAGTGGTAAGGGCCGAAGCCTTCTTCCTGTTGACGGAGGTGGCCGCCGATGATTTCTTCCGGATCGGTCTGGATTTTCCAGCCGTAGGTGAAAATTTCGGAACGATAACCGGCGAGCCGGCCCATTTCCTGGAAAACGTCGAGCGGAATGCGCCCGCCGACGAGCGACAGCACTGCGCCGTCGGGGGTCAGAAACGGCTTCGCCTTCAGGAGCGCGACGTAATGCAGCGCCAGCAGGTTCCGGCGCAGGCGTTCGGGGACGGCTTCCGTGCGGGGCGGAATGTGGCCGGAGCTTTTGCGCGCGGCGGCGGCTTTTCCGGCGTCGTCGATGGGAATGTTGGGCAGGTTTTCGTAGATCAGGTCGTAATGCGGCTGCGCGTCGCTGTCGCTGTGGCGCAAGGGCTCCAGCAGGTCGCCGAAACCGGCGTCCAGTACGATGTCATCTGGATTCTTCAGGTTTTTGCGGATGTTGCCCGCAGCGGCGTCGACCACGTCTGCGTGCACGTCGGTGATGCCGACTCGTGCTGCGCCCAGCGTCTCGATGGCGGCGAGGGCGTCCAGCCCCGTGCCGGTGCCGATGCTGCAAAAGCCGGCCTGCACGCCTTTTTGCTGGCGCAGCAACTTGAAGGCCGGCGTGGCGATGGTGGCCACCCAGTCGGAGAGCATTTCATCGACGCTGGGCAGAAAGGCGTGCTCGGTGACGAGAATGTCCAAGGTGTCCTTCAGGCGGACGGGGGCGGCGTCGAGTTTCAGGTAACGGGCGGTGTCGATCTGCATGGGATTGCGGCGGAGTAGAAAACAGGATGGGGTCAGGCGGCGGCCAGTGCCTGGTCGAAATCGGCGATCAGGTCGGCGACGTCCTCGGTGCCGACGGAGACCCGGATCATATCCGGGGTGATGCCGGCGGCGAGCAGTTGCTTTTCGTTCATCTGCGCGTGGGTGGACGAGGCCGGATGCAGTACGCCGGTGCGGGCGTCGGCGACATGCACCACGAGCGCGGCCACCCGCAACCGCTTCACAAAGCGGCGCACCGAATCCAAGTCGCCCTTGATGCCAAAGGTGAGAATGCCACTACCATTTTTGTGGCGAAAATACTTTTCGATGCGCTTTTTGCCGGTGGCATCAAGACCGGGGTAATTGACCCACGCCACCTTGGAGTGTTTGGCAAGGAAGCGGGCGAGCGCGAGCGCATTTTCGCCATGGCGCGGCATGCGCAGGTGCAGGGTTTCAAGCCCGAGGTTGAACAAAAAGGCGTTGAGCGGACTCAGGCAACCGCCGAAGTCGCGCAGGAATTGGGCGCGCGCCTTGACGAGAAACGCCGTCTGCGGAAAGTTCTGCGTGTAGATCACGCCGTTGTAGGTGGGATCGGGCGTCGTGAAATCGGGGAATTTGCCGTTTGCCCAGTCGAAGTTGCCGCCGTCGATGACCGCACCGCCGATGCTGGTGGCGTGGCCGTCGACGTATTTGGTCGCGGAATAAGTGACGATATTCGCGCCGTGTTTGAACGGCTGGCACAGCCAGGCAGTCGCCAGCGAGTTGTCGACGATGAAGGGAATGCCGTGCTTTTTGGCGATGTGGGCGAGCTTGTCGAAATCGAGAATGGCGAGGCCGGGGTTGCCGAGGGTCTCGCCGAAAATGAGCCGGGTTTCGGGGCGGACGAGCTTTTCAACGTCGGCGCGCGAGGCGTTGGGATCGAAAAAGGTCGTCTCGATCCCGAACTTCTTCAGGGTGGAATTGAGCAGAGTAAAAGTGCCGCCGTAGAGCTGGCTCGCCGCCAGGATATGGTCGCCGGGCCGCACAATGGTGATGATCGCCAACAGGTTCGCGGCCTGCCCCGAGGCCGTCGCCACCGTCGCCGTGCCGCCTTCGAGCAAGTTCATCCGCGCCTCGAACCCGGCCACGGTGGGGTTGCTGGTTCGGCTGTATTTGTGGCCGAACGCCTGCAACGTCATGATCCGGTTGACGTGGTCGATGTCATCGTACTTGTAGGTCGTACTCTGGACGATGGGCAGAATGCGCGGCTCGCTCACCTTGGGATCGTAGCCGCCCTGGATACAGAGGGTGTCAAAAGACAGGGGTGGTGCGGCGGTTTCGGACGCGGCGGGCTGGCCAGGTCGGACTTTTTGGGCGGATTCTTTTTTCGGGGATTTTCGGGATGCGGCGGTTTTGGACATGGCGAAGTACGGCTGAAAATGGAAAACACAAGAGTATAGAACGATAGAATGCGCGCGCCGGATCGCGCCGGATGCTCGGCACGCGCAGAAGCGGGCAGGCTACCAGCTTTTCCCCAACCCCAACTGGTTCAGCACTTCGTGCCGCAGGCCGGTGAGTACCGGATCGTCGCGGTGGCGCGGGTAAGGGCGGTCGATGGTGATTTCGGTAATGATTTTCGCCGGACGCGGGCTGAAGATCACCACCCGCTGCGCCAGGAACAGCGCCTCCTCGACATCGTGGGTGACGAGCAGCACCGAAAAGCCGTTTTTCTGCCACAGCGACACGAGTTCGCCCTGCATTTCCAGGCGGGTGAGCGAATCGAGCTTGCCCAGCGGTTCGTCGAGAATCAGCAGTTTAGGGTTATTGACCAGCGCCCGCGCCAAGGCGACGCGCTGCGCCATGCCGCCGGACAACTGGTGCGGATAGGACGTGGCGAACCCCTCCAGTCCCACCTTGCGCAGGGCCGCGTTCACCCGGGTTTTTTCCTGCTTCAGAATGCCCTGCGCCTGCAAGCCCAGCGCCACGTTGTCCCACACCGTGCGCCAGGGAAAGAGCGTCGGATCTTGGAACACCACAATGCGCGAGGGATCGGGGCGGGTGATCGGGCCATCGTCCTGGAAAATCGCGCCCGCGCTGGCGGGTTCCAGCCCGGCCACGAGGCGCAGAAGCGTCGACTTGCCGCAGCCACTGGGGCCGAGCAGGGCGACGAATTCGCCGGGCGCAACGTCGAGATCGACGTCTTCCAGCACCTCCAGCCGACCGGAAGGTGCGTCGAACCCATGGCTCACGCGCTCGACGCGAATCCTTGAAGCGCCATGCGCCGCTGCGGGCGGCGCGATGTCTTCCGGGCGCGGTTTTTCTGCCGTGGCGGCCACTACCATTTGACGATTCCCTTCTGCCAGACGAGCACGCGGTCGCGCACGGCGAAAAGCAGCGAAATGAGGCTGGAGAAAATGACGGTCATCACAATCAGCGCCGCATACATGTTCACATAGGATGCGTAGCCCTGCGCCCAGGTGAGATACCAGCCCAGCCCCGACTTGACGCCCATCATCTCGGCCACGATCAGCACCACGAACGACGAACCGAAACCCATGAACAGACCGACGAATACCTGTGGCAAGGCGGCGGGAATGGCGACGCGGAAAATCAGGAACCACTCGGAAGCGCCCATCGTGCGCGCCACGTCGTAGTACGCCTTGTTGACGCCCGCTACGCCCGACCACGACAGAATCGCCACCGGGAACCCGGTCGCCAGCGCGATCAAAAAGACGGAAGCCGCGTGGCTCGACGGGAAAAAGAAAAAGGCGATCGGCAGCAGCGCCGTGGGCGGCAGGGGGCCGAGAAAGCGCAGGATCGGGTGCACCCAGTAATTGACCGCACGCGACCAGCCGATGGCAACCCCGACCGTAAAACCGATTGCTGCGCCCCAGGCCACCCCTTCAAGCAGCAGCTTCACCGAATTCCAGGTGCTGTCGGCCAAGCGTGCGTAGTCGTTCGCGTAAGCGTCGATGAGGCTTGACGGCGGCGCAAAGAACGGCGGCGGCAAAACGCCCGTCTTGGCGGTCAAAATTTCCCACAGCGCCAGGAGAAGGGCGGAGACGATGATCCATGGCGCGCCGTGGCGGAACACGGCGCAAGCGCGATGCAGCAGGCGGACGTGCGCACTCGCAGCAAAAGCGAGGAAAGCGCAGATTGCCGCGACGACGCCTGTGGCGATGCCGAACTCCGTGGTGTAGGGCCAGTCCTCGACGAATCCGGCGGGCTGGTTGGGCCACGCCAGTGTAACCGCCGCCATGAAGCCCCAGGCCAAGGCGGCGGCGAGTCCCTGCCAGTGCGGGTGGAACGCCGCCCGGGTTTCGAGCGATGCAACATTCGCCGCTGGGAAAACTTCCACGGTGCTCGCCGCCCTGCTGGCAGGGGGCGGCAGCTTGCGCTCGAAACCGGGCGCGGCAGCGGTGGCAATCGCGCTCGAACTCATGGCAATTTCCTTTCTCCGGCGGGCGCTCAGAGCACCTTCACGAACACGTGCTCGGCGTATTTCGCCGGATCGGTGCTGGCCTTGAGCACGCCCAGTTTCTTGAAGTCTTGCGCGTAAGCGGCGATTTCATCGCGCAGATCGGTGCCAACCGGGTGATGGTGCAGGTTAAGCGTCCCGTAAAGTTCCTTCAGCTCGCCGAGCGTCATGTTCGTGGTGTACTTGAGGAAGATTTGCGCGCTCTCCTCGATGTGGTGCGCTGTCCAGTCGTAAGCGTCGACCAGCGAATGCACCAGCGCCGCCGCGACCGGCTTGTTGGTGCGCACGAGGTTGCCGTTGATGCCGATCACGCAGCATGCCTTGTCGTGGTACTCACCCTGATTGTTGGTCGCCAGTTCCACGAAAGCGCCCTTGGAATCGCGTTCGATCTTGAACGCCATGGGGTCGCTGTCGGCGACGGCGTGGATTTCGCCCTTTTCCGCCGCGAGGCCGAGCAGGTCGCGCTGATAAACCCGCCAAGAAACTTCCTTTTCCGGGTCGATGCCGTTCTTTTTCAAGTAGACGCTGAAAAAGTGCGTCGCGGGCGCGCCGAGGTCGGGCACGCCGATAGTCTTGCCGCGCAGGTCGGCGAGTCTGGTGACGCCCCCCGGCTTGTAACCGATCAGACGCACGCAGCCGCCGTGCAGGCCCGCAACTATCTTGACGTCGAAACCGGCTTCGAGTGGCTTCAGCCAGCGGAAAATCATGCCTACCGCCGCGTCCGACTTGCCGGTGGCGATGGATTCCAGCAGTTGATCGGTGGAACCCGAGTAATTGACCAAGGTGACATCCAGGCCGTTCTTCTCGAAAATGCCGGTTTCCTTGGCGACGGCGATCGGCGTCAGGCAGAAGGAAGTCTGGTTCCAGGCGAACGACAGCGGCGTGAGCTTTTTCGGCGCGGTCTGCGCCCAGGCGCGACCGCCGAGGCCGATCAGGGGCATGGCCAGCGCGGCGGAAGCGGCGGCCAACAGCGCGCGCCGTTTTGGGCTGGGCGAAGACGGATCGTGTTTACCAGACGGCATGGCGGTTTCCTTCGGAGATAACGGAAGACAGCCAGTCTAGCGGTCTGCTTTAGTAAAAGTCAGAATAAAAAGTTGTTTTTATATGAGCGGAACAATATAACCTGGGGAGAAAACACAAATTACGTCGGATATTACTGCCATCATGGATGGCAAACAGTCAGGAGACAGTATGAGCACCACCGTGCGTGGAGGATGGTGATCATCCAATCGCGCCAGCGGGATGGCGTTGCGGATGATGAAGGCTTGACGGCGTGGGCCATGGGTGGTGTTATATCGCCGGGACGAAAATAATGAAATAAAGAACGAGAGGGATTCATTCAATGAAAGCATGTGTTTTTCGCCTGACCGTCGCCCTGTTGGGCGGCGCGGTGCTGGTGGCCTCGCCGGTTCGGGCCGACGATCTGTTGAGCCTGTACCGCGAGGCGGTACAGGCCGACGCTACTTTCCTGGCCGCGCAGGCCGATACTCGCGCCCGGCGCGAGGCGGAGCCGCAGGCGCTGGCGCAATTGCTGCCCAACGTGTCGTTTAACGGCTCCAATGCCCGCAATTCGACCGATAGAGAGACCAAATACGCGGGAGGCACCTCCAAGGACGACTCAGATTACCGCAGCTACAACTATACCCTGGGCTTGCGTCAGCCCCTGTTCCGGCCTGGCAGTTATGCTGGCTGGCGGCAGGCGCAGGCACAGGTTGCGGGAGCCGAGGCCAGCCTGAAGTGGGCGGAACAGGATGTTGGCGCCCGCATCGGCACGGCGTATTTCGACGTCCTGCTCGAGGAAACGGAACTGAACGTCATCAAGGGGCAGCGTGATGCTTATCTGGCGCAGCTCGACTATGCCCAGAAAGCGTTCCAGTCCGGCGCGGGCACGCGCACCGACATCGACGAAGCCCGTTCGAGCCTCGATCTGGCCGCAGCGCAGGCCATCGAGCAGCAATACCGCCTCAATTACGCTTACGATGCCCTCAAGGCCATCATCAACCGTCCCCTGACGCAACTGGCCCGTCTCGATCCCGGACGCATGCCGCTCACGCCGCCCGATCCGGCCCGACTCGAAGACTGGATTCGGATGGCCGAGGAGGTCAACCCGCAACTCATTGCGCTGAACGCTGCTGCTGTGGCGGCCGACAAACAGGTCAACAAGGCGCTCTCCGGCCATTTGCCCACTGCCGACCTGATCGCGCAACGCTTCAAGAACAAGAGCGACAGTAGCAACACCATTGACACCAAGACCGACGGAAACCTGGTGGGCGTGCAGTTCAACGTGCCGATTTTTTCCGGCGGTGATACGGTTTCCGTGGTGCGTCAGGCTCGGGCCGAACTGGACAAGGCGCGTCAGCAACTGGAAGCGACGCGGCGTGAAGTCGGTTTGCAGATCAGGAAGGAATTCGATGGCGTGACCCAGGGCGTGCACTGGGTGACGGCCTATGAGATGGCGGCGAAATCCGCCGAGCAGGCGCTGGCTTCGACGAGAAAAGGCTTTCAGGCTGGCAAGCGCACGACGTTGGACATTCTGACCGCCGAGCAGAATCTCGCCACCGTCCGGCGCGACCTCAACCGCGGGCGTTACCAATACGTGCTGTCGCGCCTGAGGCTGCTGGCGCTGGTGGGCAAACTGAACGAAGAAGAAATTGCCCGTTTCAACGGCTGGTTATTGGCAAGCGTCGAATAATAGCGGCCCTGTGTCGATATGGGGCGATGTCGTTTCCGTCAGCCCGAGGGGCCGCGCCGGGGATGACCGAACCAGGGCGGATCGCCTCCACAGGAGATGTTTCGCCGATTCCGGCGTGCCCGCCGTTAGAATGCCGCCTTCACGGTTCCGGGAATCGCCATGCCGCTTCTGACCGTCGACGACGCCTGCCTTGCCTACGGCCACGTTGACCTTCTCGATCACACCTCTTTCCAACTCGATGCTGGCGAGCGGGTTGCGCTGATCGGGCGCAACGGCGCGGGAAAGTCCAGCCTGTTGCGTGCCCTGGCCGGGCAGGCCACGCTTGATGACGGCGCAATTTGGCGGCAGCCGGGCCTCACCGTTGCCTGCGTGCCGCAGGAAGCGGATTTTCCGCTCGACCGTGACGTGTTCGCCACCGTGGCCGACGGCCTGGGCGACGTTGCCCGCCTGCTCGTTGACTGGCATGCGGCGATGGCTGCGGTGGCTGAAGGCGGCGATCCGGCTGCGCTGGAACGGCTGACGGTTTTGCAACAAGCGGTTGAGGCCGCCAACGGCTGGCGGTTGAACCAGCGCGTCGAACAGGCGCTCGTCACGCTCGGGCTATCGGCGGATGCGCCGGTCGCCAGCCTTTCGGGGGGCGGCGTCAAGCGGGTAGCGCTGGCGCGGGCGCTGGTGGCCGAACCGCGTCTGCTGCTGCTCGACGAGCCGACAAACCATCTCGATCTCGACGGCATCTTGTGGCTCGAAGGGCTGATCCTGTCGTTCGCCGGGGCCGTGGTCGTCATCACCCACGACCGGGTATTCATGGATCGCGTCGCCACCCGCATCGTCGAACTCGACCGGGGACGGCTGACAAGTCATCCGGGAAGTTTTTCCGACTACCAGCGCCGCAAGGCTGCGGAACTGGACGCTGAGGCCAAGGCGAACGCCCGTTTCGACAAACTGCTCGCGCAGGAAGAAGTGTGGATTCGCAAAGGCGTGGAAGCGCGCCGCACCCGCAACGAAGGCCGGGTGCGGCGGCTTGAAGCCTTGCGCCGGGAACGAATTGCGCGCCGCGACCGGCTCGGACAGGCGCGACTGGCGCTCGACCGTGGCGAAAAAAGCGGTCAGATGGTGGCCGAACTGACGCACGTCTGCAAAAGCTATAGTGACAAAACGGTCGTGCGCGACTTTTCCACCCGCATCCTGCGCGGCGACCGGGTGGGCATCATGGGGCCGAACGGCGCGGGCAAGACCACGTTGCTCAAGCTGATCCTGGGGGAATTGCTTCCCGATGCGGGCAACATCCGGCGCGGCGCACGCCTGTCGGTCGCCTATTTCGACCAGATGCGCGCCCAGCTCGATCCCGACCTGCCGCTCACCGAAGTCATCAGCCCCGGCTCGGATTACATTGAAATCGGCGGCGACAGAAAACACGTCATCGGCTATCTGGGCGACTTTCTGTTCGCGCCACAACGCGCGCGCTCGCCGGTGCGTTCGCTCTCGGGCGGCGAACGCAACCGCCTGTTGCTGGCGCGCCTGTTCGCCCGTCCCGCCAATGTACTGGTGCTTGATGAGCCAACTAACGACCTCGACATCGAAACCCTTGATCTGCTCGAAGAACTGCTTTCCGGCTACGACGGCGCCCTGTTCCTCGTCAGCCACGACCGTGCTTTTCTTGACAACGTTGTGACCCAGGTGATCGCCGCAGAGGGCGATGGCTATTGGGAAGAATATGCCGGCGGCTACGAAGAATGGCGGCGCGTGCGCGACGAGCGTGAAGCGGCGCGCGAATCCGCCCGCCGCGCCGGAGGAGACAATGCCGGGCGCGCTGCGACGCCGGGCAAGGCCGTTCCGGTTTCCGGACGCGGCGACAGGCTCGGTTTCAATGAAAAGCGTGAACTCGAAGCCTTGCCCGGTCGCATCGGCGTGCTCGAAAGTGAGGAGGCTGCGCTTCAGGCGCGTCTGGCCGATCCGGCGCTATACCGCGATGCGCCACAGGAAGTGGCCCGGCTCGGCGAGCGCCTGGATGAAATCGGGCGCGAACTCAATGCCGCCCTCGCGCGTTGGGAAGAACTGGAAAGCCGCGCCGACGGGTGATGCCGCCCGTCAGCGGGCAAAGTCCGCGATGACGTTCGGCGCCGCCGTATCGAAGCCAGCAATGTCGAGCATGCCAGCGTCGTCAGGTCGGCAATCGAAAAACCGGTGGACGTCATGCCGACGACCACGAGCCTGGCCGGGATGCCCATTGTTTCACGATAGCGCCGCAACCGTTATCGCTGTGCCGCCGGAAAAGCCCCGGCATAGGCTGCCGGCAGCAGTTTGGGCCAGCTTTCTTCCGGGGCGTCGATGCGGCGCAGCAGGGTTTCGGGCGGGATGTGCAGCAGGGCGCTCAGGCAGGCAACGTCGTCGGGCAGGGCGGCATTGTCCCAGCCGAGCGATACGTGCCTGGCAAAGTCGGCGGCGAGGGTGATCGTGCGCACCCGCGGATCGTTGGCCTGGGATTCGTCGAGCAGGTTCAGCAGCAATTCAGGCAGACACCAGGCGCGGATCAGAGCGGACTGGATATCGCGGGCCGTGACGCCAAAGACTTCGCGTTGCGCCACGACGCTGCGCAGGCCGCGGTCTGCGCGCTGCATGTCGTAGACGCGCTGGGTGAGATCGGGCGCGTCGATCCAGCACATCATTTCGGCGGCTTCGTGCAGCAGGGCGGCGATGGTGATTTCGTTGACGTCGAGATCGCGCCGGACGACCGCCCAGTCGCGGGCGTAATGAGCCGCTCGGCAGGCCCGGCCCACGACCTTGAGCAGGCCCAGCAGGGCGCGGGGC
Source organism: Azoarcus sp. (assembly GCA_031289095.1). Classification (GTDB taxonomy): domain Bacteria; phylum Pseudomonadota; class Gammaproteobacteria; order Burkholderiales; family Rhodocyclaceae; genus WRNU01. The sequence goes on along the minus strand of JAITQD010000117.1, from coordinate 16,780 downwards.
CGGGACGCCAGCGCATCCTCTGCGGTGGGCAGATCGCCGAAGGCCTTGAAGAACGGGACGATGCCCATCATTACCAGAGCGCTGCCGATGGTAACGATGTCGTGATTCTGGGTGGCTTTGCGGTGGCTTTCGATGTGCGACAGCAGGCGCATCGTCATCAGCGGGTCGCCGAGCACCGCCCTGGCAATGTCCTGGCGGGTGACTTTGTCGATATCCTGGTTCAGGCGCTGGAATTCGCCGACTGTGCGACGCAGCGCCGGGATGGGCTGGCGCGAGAAGAATTCGACGTAGGCATCGACTGAAGACAGGGCGTGCGTGAGCACGGCCATGAAAACCCCCGGCGGGTGATTACATTGTTTCAATTATCGGCGGCTTTTGCGCACGAATTAAAGGAACGTAATCACAGTATGTCATTTTCATCTTTTGGAAATCCGTAGCTTACGTTGGAGCAGGCTATAATCACGCCTCTGCCAGCCGCGCCCGGGGGGCTGTCGCCAGCGCCGGGGTAACGCTGCCGGTTTCAGGCTTTTGGCTACGTTGTTCCGTTCGTTTTGCGTGGTGTAAGTCTCTTGGGCGCCGATGTCGACTGTGCGAGTATGGCTTTTCGCCAAAGAGGGCTGTGCCAGTTGCACGATTCCGCGCGGTGGTCGGATTCAATGAATTGTCGAGGGCGCACCATCGTCCGCATCCTGAGTAGTAGAGCCGCGTCGGGTAAATATCATGACAGAAGAAACTGAAGTCCTGCCGAAGATACTGATCGTCGACGACTCGCGCATGGTTCGCGCCAGTCTTTCCAAGCAGATCCGTCACCGTTTCCGGATTAGGGAGGAGTCCGACGGCGAGGCAGGCTGGGAAGCCTTGCTGGTCGATCCCGAGATTCAGCTCGTGCTCACCGACCTTGGCATGCCCAGGCTTGATGGTTTTGGGTTGTTGGAGCGCATTCGCAGCGCCAAGGTGCAGCGCATCCAGGAAGTACCCGTGGTAATCATTTCCGGCGATGAAGACGATGTTGCCCGCGATCGCGCCCTGAAGCTCGGCGCGAGTGATTTCGTTTCCAAGGGTGCGGGTTGTGCCGAGATGACGGCGCGCCTCGAATCGTTGTTGACGTTGACCGACACCAAGCGGGATCTCGCCCTGACCCGCAACGCGCTGGCGCAACAAAGCCCGGTCGACCCGGTTTCCGGGCTGGCGACGCAGGCGTATCTCAACCACAACGGCGAGCAGCATCTGGCGCAGGCGCGCCGGCACATGTTGGCGATCTCGGTGATGGTGGTCGAGATCGACCATTATGACCAGTTGATCGAATGGCACGGCAACCATGTCGCGGAACTGATTACCCAGAAGCTCGCCAAGATTCTCGGCACCAAGGTACGAAAAGAAGACACCATCACCCAGATGTCGGGGGCGCGTTTCGCGGTGCTCTCGCCCAGTACCCCGCTTTCCGGTTGTTGCGCCTTTGCCTTGCGTTTGCAGAAGGCGATGGAAAAGCTGGTGATGACCTACCACGACGAGCGCATCCGCATCACTGTCACCATCGGCATTTCGGGCTCGGAGAACGATGACGCACAAAGTGTCGAGACACTCATCGAGACCGCGCAGGAACGGGCACGGCGCGGTCTCGCTGCCGGGGGCAACCGCATCGTCAGCGACGAGGGCGAGGTTGACGAAAAGACGGTTGAGAACTACATGGCGCACGAGGTCAGCATCGACCAGGCCCTGTTGCAGTTGCGGGTTGGCGCCACCGAAGATGTCATGGATCGTCTGCCGGATGTTATTGCCGCTGTCATGCCGTTGTTCGAGTTGCTCGAAGAACGGCTGCATTTCGGGATACCGCTTGGCGAGCTGGAGGATTACAGCCGAAGGTAAGCTTGGGCGTTGCGGGGGTGATCACGCCGCGACGGAACTGACGGGCGCGCGGTTCGGAGCCTTGCGCGATCATTGTCTGGCGTTCGGCTCTGCGCCGTTTCTCAGCGCGTCTTGCGCACCACCAGGTTGTTGCGGTGGATCATTTCCGGTGCGTCGACGTAGCCAAGGATGGCTTCTATTTTGGCGCTCGGTTTCTTCAGGATGCGGCGGCATTCGCTCGCGGCGTAGTTGACCAGGCCGCGAGCGATTTCCTCGCCCGTTTCGTCCAGGCAGGCGACGGCTTCACCGCGCCGAAAGTCGCCGCGTACGTCGATGGTTCCGACGGGCAGCAGGCTTTTGCCGCCGTGGAGCGCTTTGACCGCGCCGGCGTCGATGACGAGCGCGCCTGCCAGTTGCAGGTGGTCGGCGAGCCATTGCTTGCGCGCAGCCATCGGCGTGTTGCTGGCGTGCAGCAGGGTGCCGACTGCCTCGCCCGCAATCAGGCGCAACAGGACGTCCGGCTCGTGGCCGCTGGCGATGCAGGTGTGTGCGCCGCTGCGCGCGGCTCGGCGTGCGGCGAGTACCTTGGTCAGCATGCCGCCCTTGCTGATGCCGCTGCCTGCGCCGCCCGCCATGGCTTCATGGCGGCGATCCCCGGCTTCGCCTTCTTCGACCAGGGTGGCGGTCGCGTCGTGTCGCGGGTCGGCGGTGTACAGGCCTTTCTGGTCGGTGAGGATGATGAGGGCGTCGGCTTCGATCAGGTTGGCGACCAGGGCTCCGAGGGTGTCGTTGTCGCCGAACTTGATTTCATCGGTGACGACGGTGTCGTTTTCGTTGATGATCGGCACGACGCCCAGTTCGAGCAGGGCGGCGAGGGTGGTGCGTGCGTTGAGATAGCGGTTGCGGTCGGCGAGGTCTTCGTGGGTGAGCAGGATTTGCGCGGTGGCGAGACCGTGGCGCGCGAAGATGTTTTCGTAGGCTTCCACCAGTCCCATCTGCCCGACTGCGGCGGCGGCCTGGAGAAGGTGCATCTCGCGGGGCCGCTTTTTCCAGCCCAGTTTCTGCATGCCGGCGGCGATGGCGCCGGAGGAAACCAGGGCGATTTCGCGGCCACCCCGGCGCAGGGCAGCTATCTGGCGAGCCCAGTCGTCGATGGCGGCGTGATCCAGTCCCGCGCCGTTGCGGGTGACAAGCGCCGAGCCGACTTTGACCACCAGGCGGCGGGCTTCACGGATGCGCGTTCTCATGTTCATTCAGCGATGTTTTAGTGATTGGCGTCGCCGTCGTCTTCGGCAACCGCGTCTTCTTCCCATGCGCGCGCGTCGGCGTCGCGCGCGTCGTCGAGGGCGGCGAGCCGTTGCTGCTCTGCGGCGTGTCGTTGTTCAAGTTCGGCCACGATGCGGTCGCGTTCGCCGTCGAGGAAGTCCTGAATGGCGAAAATCAGCGCCTCGCAGCCGCCGCCGTTGATGGCGGAGATTTCAAAAAGACGTTCGACCGGGCTGCCATAGGCGTCGAGGAAGGCCCGCACGCGGGCGGGGCGTTCGTCGTCGGCAATGAGGTCGAGCTTGTTGAGCACCAGCCAGCGTGGTTTGGCGAACAGTTCTTCGTCGTATTTGCGCAGTTCGGCGACGATGGTGCGGGCGTCGCGCGCCGGGTCGGCTTCGGGGTCGAAAGGCGCGAGATCGACGAGGTGCAGCAAAAGATGGGTGCGTTGCAGGTGGCGCAGGAACTGGTGTCCGAGGCCGGCGCCTTCCGCCGCGCCTTCGATCAGGCCGGGGATGTCGGCGATGACGAAGCTGCGCTGTTCGGCGGTGCGTACGACACCGAGGTTGGGGGCCAGCGTCGTAAACGGGTAGTCGGCCACCTTGGGGCGCGCGGCGGAGACGGCGCGGATAAAGGTTGATTTGCCGGCATTGGGCAGCCCGAGCAGACCGACGTCGGCCAGCACCTTGAGTTCGAGGTGAAGTTTGCGCCGTTCGCCTTCCTGCCCCAGCGTGTGCTGGCGCGGGGCGCGGTTGGTGCTCGACTTGAAATGAATGTTGCCCAGTCCGCCACGTCCGCCCGCGACGAGCAGGACTTTTTTGCCGTCCCCGTTGAGGTCGGCGATCTGCTCGCCGCTGTCGCCGTCGCTGATGACGGTGCCGACCGGGAAGCGCAGGACGATGTCGTCGCCGCCTTTGCCGTAGCAGTCGCGACTGCCGCCGTTTTCACCCGGTTGGGCGCGAAAGATGCGGGTATAGCGGTAATCGATCAGGGTGTTGATGTTGCGGTCGGCGAGCGCGTGTACGCTGCCGCCGCGTCCGCCGTCGCCGCCGCTGGGACCGCCGCGCGGGACGTATTTTTCGCGCCGGAAGGTGGCTGCGCCGTTGCCGCCGTCACCGGCGATGACTTCGATGCGGGCTTCGTCAAAAAATTTCATCGCACAAATATCCGGGGCCGGAACGCAGGTTCAAACAAAAAAGCCCTGACACGAAGGGCAGGGCTTTGTGACGTGTCGCCTGACGAATTCGCGACGCTTCAGGCGGCGGCGATCGTCTCCGGAACGATTTTCACCGTGCGCCGGTTTTTCGGCCCCTTGACGAGGAACTGCACGGCGCCATTGACGAGGGCGAACAGGGTGTGATCCTTGCCGATGCCGACGTTTTCACCGGGATGGTACTGGGTGCCGCGCTGGCGCACGAGGATGTTGCCGGCTGCGACGATCTGACCGCCGTAGCGCTTTACGCCGAGGCGTTTCGATTCCGAGTCGCGGCCGTTGCGCGAACTGCCGCCTGCTTTTTTATGTGCCATGTCGAATGACCTCCGGTCTCAGGCCGAAATTCCGTCGATGCGGATTTCAGTGTAGTTCTGGCGATGCCCCTGGTGTTTCTGGTAGTGCTTGCGCCGACGCATCTTGAAAATCTTTACCTTGTCGTGACGACCGTGCGCGAGCACGGTCGCTGTGACGGTGGCCCCGGCAACCACGGGCGTGCCGATTTTGACCGACTCGCCTTCGCCGACCAGCAGAACCTGGTCGAGAGTGATTTGGGAATCCACGTCGGCCGGTATCTGTTCTACCTTGATCTTTTCGCCGGCTGCGACGCGATACTGCTTGCCGCCGGTTTTTATCACCGCGTACATGGTGTTGCTCCATTGATGATCCGTTTGAAGAACCGCGTACCCTATTGCCAAAGCAGCAAAAAGTCAAGCACTGCGCGCCTTTGTGCCGGGCATCTGCCCGGCGGGATGCAGGCGCGCAGGAACGATGTGGCGGAACATGTTGATTACGAAAGTTTTCTGTTGCGGAAGAGTGAGCTGTCTTCAGAATCAATGTGTCACACATGTTTCGTGAGATTGTCCTGTATGGGGCGATAGTACGCTATGCCAATGCGGCCTTCATTGTTATCATGAGCGGATTCACGTCACTCGTCCTCTCCATGCGCGTATCTGTTGAAACCTGTGTTGCCCGCCATGTTGGTGATCGCAAAGAGCAGCAGGATCGTGTCGTCGTTCTGACCCATCCTTCTCATCCTGGGGCGCTGCTCATCGTCTTGGCCGACGGTATGGGCGGGCACAGCGGTGGCGCGATGGCTGCCGAGCAGGTCATGCTGGCGGCGCACCGGGGCTTTGAAGCCTTTACGCCAGCCACCGACCAGCCCGCGCAGGCGCTGGACGCGGTGATCCGCGACGCGCATGCCTCGATCCGCATGAGCCGGGTTTCCAGCGAACAGGATCCCCACAGTACCGTCGTGGCGTTCATGCTCTATCGCGGCAAGGCGTACTGGGCGCATTGCGGCGATTCCCGTCTCTATCATTTTCGCAATCGCCAGATGCTGGCGCGCACGGGCGATCATTCGCTGGTGGGCGAACTGCAACGGCGCGGCAAATTATCCGAAGAGGAAGCTCTGCACCATCCGCAGCGCAACGTGCTGATCGCCTGCCTGGGCGGCGACCGCTCGCCGCGGGTCGAACACGGCAGTTGTGGGGATGTGGCGCTCGGGGATCGCTTCCTGCTCTGTTCGGACGGGGTGTGGCGTCACTTCGACGATGACGATCTGGCCGTCATACTGGCCGGTTTTACCGCCAACGAGGCGGCGCAGCGCCTGCTTGATCTCGCCCGTCAGCGCGCCAATGGCGGCGGCGACAACGTCGCGCTCGCCATTGCCGGGTTCGTTGCGGCCAAGGGCTGAGGACCAGATCCCGGCCCGCGCCCGACGCTCATTCCTGCCACCAAGGCTGGCCGTCCTTGCGTTCGCCCGCAAGATACTTGCTGTCGGGGAAATTCCGCCGCAGCACGCGGTCGGTGTCGTCGCGCAGGTCGCCGAGTCCGAGTTTGTCGTAGCTCTTGACCAGCAGGAACAGGGCTTCTTCGTGTGCGGGCGCGTTCGGGTACTGGGTGATTGCCGCCTGGGCGCGGTTGATGGCGGCGATGTAGGCGCTGCGCCGGTAGTAGTAGCGGGCGACGTGCACTTCGTAGGATGCGAGCGAATTCACCAGATATTGCATGCGCAGGCGGGCGTCTTCGGCATATTTGCTGGCGGGGAAGCGCTCGACGAGTTCGCGGAAGGCGTCGAAGGCCTCGCGCGACGCCCTTGGATCGCGCTGGGAGAGATCCTTTCCCATGTCGCCCAGGATGCCGAGGTCTTCGTTGAAATTGACCAGCCCTTTCAGGTAATAGGCATAGTCGACGTCGCGGTGATTGGGATGCAACTTGATGAAGCGGTCGGTCGAGAGGATCGCCAGATCCGGTTCTTCCGATTTGTAGTAGGCATAGGCGGTGTCGAGCTGCGCCTGCTGGGCGTAACGACCGTAGGGGTAGCGCGATTCGAGCTTCTCGAACAGCTTGATCGCCTGGTCGTAGGCGCCTTCGTTCATCAGGGTCTTGGCTTCGGAATAGAGCTTCTGGGCCTCCCATCCCATGGTCTCATCATCGGGTACGCTGCTGCATCCGGCCAATACCAGTGCGGCGGCCAGCAGGGCGTTCCGGGCTATTTTTCCCGCTACACTTCCAAAGGTGAAACTGATCATCGAAAACACTCGCTTGAATGAACCGGCGAATTATAGCCGCAGCCCGGTTGAGGAAATCATTTCTGATGAAAGCGCGTTTCCCGTGCGTATCGAAATTCCGCCCGATTGCGCCGGATTGCGCCTGGATCAGGCGCTCGCCCGCATGTTCCCTAAATATTCGCGCAGCCGCCTGCAAAACTGGCTGCGCGAGGGGCTTATTTGCGTTGATGGCCGTGTTCCCGAAGTCCGCGCCAGGGTTTGGGGCGGCGAGCGCCTGGAAATGGAGACCGCGCCAGCGACGCCCATGGATCTGTCTGCGCAGGCCGAGGATGTTGCGCTCGCCGTCGTATTCGAGGACGAATGCCTGCTGGTGCTCGACAAGCCCGCCGGGCTGGTCGTGCATCCGGGTAGCGGCAACTGGAGCGGCACCCTGATGAACGCGCTGCTCCATCATGCGCCGGCGCTGGCTGGCGTGCCGCGCGCCGGCATCGTGCACCGGCTCGACAAGGACACCAGTGGCCTGCTGGTGGTGGCGAAAACGCTGGCGGCGCAGACCCATCTGGTTCGGCAGTTGCAGGCGCGCACGGTCGAGCGCCGCTACCTGGCGCTCGCACATGGCGCGCTCGTCCGCGACGGCGAAATCGACGCGCCGATCGCCCGCCATCCGACGCAGCGCACGAAAATGGCTGTGATCGAAGGCGGACGGGTGGCGCTTACCCGCTACCGGGTGCGCGAACGGCTGGCGACGACGACCTTGCTCGAATGCCGCTTGGCGACGGGCCGCACGCACCAGATACGGGTACATATGGCGCACTTGGGTCACCCGCTCGTTGGCGATCCGGTGTATGGCCTGCGGCGGGTGTCTGATCCGCTGCTCTCCGGCTTCGGACGGCAGGCCCTGCATGCGTTTTGCCTGGGCCTGATCCACCCTGGGCGCGAAGAAAAGATGACGTGGCGTTCGCCGCTGCCGACTGATTTTTCCGCTTTGCTGACCGTGCTTGGCAGCCGCGCCGCTACTCCGGGAGCGGACGATGACTGAAACGAATGCCTTTTTCGCGCCCGCTTGGCCCGCACCGCGTGCGGTGCGGGCTTTGGTTACTACCCGGCGCGGCGGAAACAGCAAAGCGCCTTACGACAGCTTCAACCTCGGCTTGCACGTCGGCGACGACCCGGCGGCGGTGGCCGCCAACCGCGCCCTGTTGCGGCGGCATCTGCCCGCCGATCCCTGCTGGCTGGAACAGGTACATGGCGTCGAGGTTGCGCGGGCAGAGGACGGCGGGCAGGGGACGGCGATCCGCGCCGATGCCGCCGTGGCGCGGACGGCGGGTGCAGTGTGTGTCGTGATGACTGCCGATTGCCTGCCGGTACTGTTCTGCGACGACGGCGGCACGGTGGTTGCGGCCGCGCACGCGGGCTGGCGCGGCCTGGTGGCCGGTGTGCTGGAAGCGGCGCTCGCCGCCATGGCGACGCCGCCAGAGCGAATCATGGCCTGGTTGGGGCCGGCGATCGGTTCGACAGCGTTCGAGGTTGGCGCGGAGGTGCGGGATGCGTTCCTGGCGGGTGACCCCGGCGCGCATGCGGCCTTCGCGGAGCGGGATACGCCGGGGAAATGGCTCGCCAACCTGTTCACGCTTGCCCGCCGTCGCCTGGCGCGGGCCGGGGTAAGCCGGGTCTACGGTGGCGGGACATGCACCTTCACCGGGATCGAACGTTTTTATTCCTACCGGCACGAAGGGACGACGGGCCGTTTTGCATCGCTGGTCTGGCTGGATGGTGGGAAGGGTGCAGCAAGCAACTTGCGCTAAGGGTTTGCGCTATTGATCGACGCCGGAATCGGCTCTATCGTGCTCGGTGCGCGAGGCAAGTGACTACGAAAGCAACAACCACGAAAGCACGCCACGGACGGCAAACTCGCTCGTCCGGGCCGACGGGAGGAGAAAGATGTCTGACGACGACACAAGCAAGCAACAGGCGGCGGCCATACAAGCCATGATGCAGGCCGGGCAGACGATTGCGCGCGGCTTTTTTGAAACTCTGACCAAACAGCAGGTCGCCATGCAGGACGCGACGGGCGCGGCGGCGCCGGGTCTGTCCCTGCCTGACCCCGAAACCCTGTTGCGGCTCCAGCAGGAATTCGCCACCAATCACATGGCTTTGTGGTCGTCGATGGCCGCGCGCAAACCCGGCGAGACGGTCACGCCAGTCGTTTCGCCCGAGGCTGGCGACAAGCGGTTCGCGTCGCCGGAATGGGCGTCGAACCCGATGTTCGACTATCTGCGCCAAGCGTACCTGATCAATTCCAGCTTTCTGCGCGAAGCCGCCGACAGCGTGCCGCTCAACGACGGGCGGGCCAAGGCGCGCCTGCAATTCCTGACCCGGCAGTACATTGATGCGCTGGCGCCGAGCAATTTTGCCGCCACCAATCCGGAATTCATCCACACCGCGCTCGAAACCAAGGGTGAAAGCATCACGCGCGGCATCCAGAACCTGCTTTCCGACCTCGAAAAAGGGCGGGTGTCGATGACCGACGAGAGCGTGTTCGAGGTCGGGCGCAATCTCGCCATCACGCCGGGCGCGGTGGTCTACGAAAACGACCTGATCCAGTTGATCCAGTACTCGCCGCTCACCGAGACAGTGGTGCAGACGCCGCTCCTGATCGTGCCGCCGAGCATCAACAAGTACTACATCCTGGATCTGCAACCGGAAAATTCCTTTGTGCGCTACGCCATCAGCCAGGGCCACACCGTGTTCCTGGTGTCCTGGAAGAACGCGGGGCCCTCGGAATCCACCAAGACCTGGGACGACTACGTGCAGGAAGGGCCGCTCACGGCGCTGGAAGTGGTGCGCAGCATCACCAAGGTCAAGAAGCCCAACGTGCTCGGTTTCTGCGTCGGCGGCACCATCCTCGCCACTGCGCTCGCGGTGGCGAAAGCGCGCGGCGAAGACCCCGTCGCCAGCGTGACCTTCCTGACCACGCTGCTGGACTTTTCCGATACCGGTGAAATCGGCTGTCTGGTCGACGAGGCCAGCGTGAGCGCGCGCGAGGCCGCCATGGGCAAGGGCGGACTGATGCGCGGGCAGGAACTCGCCAGCGTGTTCTCCTTTCTGCGCGCCAACGATCTCGTCTGGCAATACGTGGTCAGCAACTATCTCAAGGGCGGCACCCCGAAGGCGTTCGACCTGCTGTACTGGAATTCGGACGCGACCAACCTGCCGGGGCCGTTCCTGGCGTGGTATTTACGCAACATGTATCTCGAAAACAATTTGCGCTTGCCAGGACGGTTGACTGTGCTCGGGCAGAAGGTTGATCTCGGCAAGATCGACGTGCCGGTTTACTTCTTCGCGGCGCGTGAAGACCACATCGTGCCGTGGAAGACGTCCTACCTCGGACGCGCCTTGATGGGGGGCGATACCACTTTCGTGCTCGGGGCCAGCGGTCACATTGCCGGCACCATCAACCCGGTCGCGAAGAACCGGCGCAGCTACTGGACAAGCGCGCAGACGATCACCTCGCCCGACGAATGGCTGACGGGGGCGGAAGAACACCCGGGAAGCTGGTGGGCGCACTGGACGGAGTGGCTGAAGGCGTTCGATGGCCGTCAGGTGCCAGCGCGCGGCAGGCTCGGCAGCACGAAGTACGAGCCGGGCGAACCGGCGCCCGGTCGCTACGTGAAAGCGCGGGCCTGAACGCTGGCCTTCGATCGGCGGGGGCGACGATGTCCGTGTCGCCCCGCTGGTTTTTTTCCTGCGCGCTTCGCCTATAATGCGCGGGTTTTGCGACGCACCATGACACATCGTTGCTCGCCGCATGACTGGGCCGGAACCCCGCTGGGGCTCCGGGCACGATTATTTCTGAAGAGGATCAGATCAATGTCCCAAAGAGTTGCTCTCGTCACCGGCGCCATGGGTGGCCTCGGTACCGCCATCTGCCAAGCCTTGGCCAAGGCGGGCCACAAGGTGGTTGCGGCTTACCACCCCCAGTTTGACAACAAGGATGAATGGCTGAAGGAACAGGAAGCCGCTGGTTTCAAGAGTTTTGTTCCGGTCGCTGGTGACGTGGCCGACCTGGCCTCTGTGCAGGCCATGGTGGCCGAAGCCGAAAAGCTGGCTGGCCCGATCGACATCCTCGTGAACAACGCCGGAATCACCCGCGACAAGATGTTCGCCAAAATGGAACGCGAACAGTGGGATGCGGTCATCAACACCAACCTGTCCAGCCTGTTCAACGTTACCAAGCAGGTTTCGGCCAAGATGGCGGAACGCGGCTTTGGCCGCATCGTCAATATCTCGTCCGTGAATGGCGTCAAGGGTCAGGCCGGGCAGACCAACTACTCCGCAGCCAAAGCTGGCGTGATCGGCTTTACCAAGGCGCTGGCGCAGGAACTGGCTACCAAGGGCGTGACCGTCAACGCCATTGCCCCGGGCTACGTCGCCACCAAAATGGTGACCGCGATCCGCGCCGACATTCTCGAAGGCATCGTGAACTCCGTGCCGATGAAGCGTCTGGCCAAACCGGAAGAAATCGGCTTTGCCGTGGTCTTCCTCGCCGACGAACTTTCCGGCTTCACGACGGGCGCTACCCTCAACATCAACGGCGGCCTCAATTACCAATAAGCCGTCATCTCCGGTTTGTGGGTCGTTTCGCGGCCCGGAAACCTGAGAACCCCGTCATGCGTGGGATATAAACCCCGTGCATGACGGGGTTTATATTTTTTCGAGAGAGATATAATTACCGATTGCCCGCAGGTGCGGGCGAACCCGTCAGTCGAGGAGAACCTACATGGGCGAGCAAGTACGCCTGATCAAAAAGTACCCCAACCGCCGTCTCTATGACACGCACACCAGTTCCTACATCACCCTCAACGACGTCAAGGAACTCGTATTGGGGCACGAGGATTTCCAGGTTGTCGACGCCAAGACCGGGGAAGAACTTACCCGCAGCATCCTGTTGCAGATCATTCTTGAAGAAGAAAGCGGCGGCATGCCAATGTTCACCCGCGATCTGCTGTCCCACATGATCCGTTACTACGGTCACGCCATGCAGGGCATGATGGGCAAATATCTGGAGCACAACATCAAGGCGTTCTCCGAAATGCAGAACAAGTTGCAGGATCAGGTACGCGGCATCTATGGCGACAACAACTCGATCAGCAAGGACTTGTGGGCGCAATTCATGAATTTTCAGGGCCCTGCGTTGCAGAACATGATGGGCGCCTATGTTGAGCAGTCGCAGAAAATGTTCCAGCAGATGCAGGAACAGGTCGAAAGCCAGACGCGCAACATGTTCACCGGCTTCCAGTTCCCGCCCCAGTTCGTACCGCCCCAGTTCGTGCCGCACCACGGCGCGGGTAAAAGCGAGAACGCGCCCTTTTTGGTGACGGGCAAGCCCGGCGGCAAGTAAGCACGCCGTCCGTTTTTCGGCAAACGCCCCTCGTGGGGCTTTTCTTTTTATCGCACACCCGGTCATGGTCGACCGGGTTCGTTTTCTGTTCTGACTTCCGGCAGTCATCAGATGAGCACTTCCAGCGCGACGCTCCCCCGAATCGGTTTCGTCAGCCTCGGCTGCCCCAAGGCCACCGTCGATTCCGAGCACATCCTCACTCGTCTGGCCACCGAAGGCTACGAAATTTCCAGCACCTATGACGATGCCGATCTCGTTATCGTCAATACCTGCGGCTTCATCGACGCCGCCATCGAAGAATCACTCGACGCCATCGGCGAGGCGCTGGCCGAAAACGGCCAGGTCATCGTCACCGGCTGCCTTGGCGTACGCGCCGAACTCGTGCGGGAAGCCTATCCGCAGGTGCTGGCCGTGACCGGGCCGCACGCCGACGGCGAAGTGCTGGACGCCGTGCATCGCCACCTGCCCCGGCCGCATGACCCCTTTGTCGACCTCGTGCCGCCGCAGGGCATGCGCCTGACGCCCAGCCACTACGCCTACCTGAAAATCTCGGAAGGCTGTAACCACAGCTGCGCCTTCTGCATCATCCCGGCGCTGCGCGGCCCCCTGGTGAGCCGTCCCATCCACGAAGTGATGCGCGAGGCCGAAACGCTGGCCGAAGCGGGCGTGCGCGAAATTCTCGTCGTGTCTCAGGACACCTCCGCCTACGGCGTCGACCTTGGCTATCGCACCGGCTTCTGGGACGGGCGGCCACTGAAGACGCGACTGCTTGAACTCGCCAGGGCGCTGGGCGAACTGGGCGTCTGGATACGCCTGCACTACCTGTACCCGTACCCGAGCGTCGACGGCATCGTCGAACTGATGGCCGAAGGCCGCATCCTGCCTTACCTAGACGCCCCGCTCCAACACGCCAGCCCCCGCATTCTGCAAGCGATGCAACGCCCGGCGAACACCGAAAACGCGCTCGAACGCATCCACCGCTGGCGCGCCATCTGCCCCGACATCACGATCCGCTCGACCTTCATCACCGGCTTTCCCGGCGAGACCGAAGAAGACTTTGAACAACTGGCGCATTTCCTCGAAGAAGCGCGCCTTGACCGTGTGGGTGTCTTCGCCTACTCCCCGGTCGAAGGCGCGGCGGCCAACGCCCTGCCCGACGCGGTGCCCGACGCCTTGCGAGAAGATCGCCGCGACCGCCTGATGGCATTGCAGGAAGACATCTCCACCCAATGCCTCGAAGCCCGCATCGGACGCGAAATGACGGTGCTGGTCGACGAAGTGGACGACGAAGAAGGCGCGCTGGCCCGTTCGCCGGGCGACGCGCCCGAAATCGACGGACTGGTGATCATTCCCGATGGCGAAGGGCTGACCCCCGGCGACTTCGTGCAGGTCAGGATCACCGACTGCGACGTTCACGACCTTTACGCCGAGCGCGTCGATGTCTGATGCCGACGATGCGGCGGCGGGCCTGCTCGCCCGTCTGACCGCCATCGTCGGCGCAAAGCACGTCCTGACCGGCGCGACCGACATCGCGCCATTCCTCACCGATCACCGAGGCCGCTACCATGGCCGCGCTCTCGCCGTGGCGCAGCCGGCGACAACCGCTGAAGTGTCCGCCGTGGTCAGCGCCTGCGCCGAAGCCGGCGTGGCCATGGTGCCGCAGGGCGGCAACACCGGGCTGTGCGGCGGCGCAACACCCCTGCCCGATGGCGCTTCGCTCGTCATCAACCTCAGCCGCCTTGCCCGCATCCGCGCCCTGGACGCCGCCAACGACACACTCTGCGTAGAAGCCGGCTGCACGCTGGCTGCGGTGCGGGAAGCCGCCGCCGCCGTCGGGCGTCTGTTTCCGCTCTCGCTGGCCGCAGAAGGCAGTTGCGAAATCGGCGGCAACCTGTCGACCAATGCTGGCGGCGTGCAGGTGCTGCGCTACGGCAACATGCGCGATCTCACCCTCGGGCTCGAAGTCGTGCTGCCCGATGGTCGGGTGTGGGATGGCCTGCGCGCCCTGCGCAAAGACAACACCGGCTACGATCTCAAACAGCTCTTCATTGGCGCGGAAGGCACCCTGGGCATCATCACCGCCGCCGTGCTGAAACTCTTTCCCGCTCCCCTGGCGCGGGCCACCGCTTGGGTCGCCATCCCCGCCCCGGCGGCGGCGGTTGCATTGCTGGCGCGTTTTCGCGCCGCCTGCGGCGACCGGGTGACGGCGTTTGAACTCGTTGGCCGGTCGTTGCTCGACCTGGTGCTCAAGCACATACCGCGCTGCCACGACCCCTTGCCCACGCCCGCCGCCTGGTCGGTACTGGTGGAACTGCGCGACAGCGTGGCGGACGCGCCGCTCATCGCCCTGCTCGAACAGACGCTGACCGCCGCGAACGGAGCGGGGGAAGTCAACGATGCCGTCATCGCCGCCACGCTCGCCCAGAGCGAGAGCCTGTGGGCCCTGCGCGAAAACGCCAACGAAGCTCAAAAACGCGAAGGCCTCAGCATCAAGCACGACATCTCGGTACCAATGAGCCGTATCGCCGAATTCATCGCCCGCGCCGACGCCACCTTGCGGGCATGGCGGCCCGATGTACGCTTCGTCATCTTCGGTCACATTGGCGACGGCAACCTGCACTACAACCTGTTCCTGCCGGATGCCGAAGACACAGCCGCCTTCGCGGCGCGCAGCCGTGAGGCCAACCGCATCGTGTACGACCTGGCGGACGAACTGGGCGGCGCCATTTCCGCCGAACACGGCCTCGGGCAACTCAAACGCGATGAAATCCGGCGCTACAAAGCTGCGGTCGAACTCGAAGTGATGGCGGCGATCAAACACACCTTCGATCCACGGGGACTGATGAACCCCGGAAAGATGCTTTGAACCAAAGTCGTGCACTACAACGGCTTTATCCATTTACAATGAAAAACATCACGAAAAATGATGTTTTGTTGTATGGAGTCAACACATGAAATACAAACTCCGCAGTGTCGCCGCACTGCTGTGCCTGATTCCGGCCTCTGCCGCCCTGGCCGACGCAAGCGGGCTTGACGTTCTCGGCATCCAGACCGGCATGACGCTCGAAGAAGCGGAAGCCCTGATCGCCACTGCGCGTCCCGGCTCGCAGAAAGAACCCGTCCGCAATCACGCGGGTCAGCCGCTTGGCTTCCGATACACGGACACGGACGACCCGGAAAAGCGTCTCGGCAAAACGCAGATCGTGCTTGGCCTCGGCAGTGGCGGACGGGTCTGGTTCGTCGGTCAGGCGCAGAACTTTGTACTCGGGGAACGGCCCGACTATGCGACCCTGCAAAAGTCCCTGCTCGCCAAGTACGGCCCGCCGACGGAGCCAGGCCCCGCGCAGCCGCCGCCCAAATACCTGCGGATCAAGTACGGCATGCTGTGGTCGTTCGATACGCAATACAAACCGATTCCGGCGGGCGCGCACTACAACCTGGTGCAAAACCCCTGTTTTGAAGCGTTTGCCGGCGACAACTATTCGCAGACCTGGGGAACCCACATCATCGTGCCGCGGCAGACGGGCGAACGCTGCGGCATGGCGATTGCGGCGAGCGTCAGCTTCGATCCCGAAACCCGGCGGGTCGCCGCGTTCTCAGTGACGATCGCCGACGCTGCGGCGCTCTATGCCGATCCATTGCACGGCGACGCAAGTCGGCAACTGGCCGTCAGGAAAAAGAAAATAGAGCAGGAAGCGCGCGGCGGGCAGAGGGTGGATCTCTGAGAAAACGCTGATTGATTCCGGGTTTTCGGCCCGGAAACGACCGCGCCCGGCGCTGGCGTCGAACCGGCGTCCAGCGCAAAATGCCGGACTCGCAACCCGTTCCGCTTTTGCACGAGGCGTTTTCCATGTCTGGCAATACTTTCGGTACGCTCTTTCGCGTCACATCCTTCGGTGAATCCCATGGCCCGGCAATCGGCTGTGTCGTCGACGGCTGTCCGCCGGGACTCGCGCTCACGGCGGCAGACATCCAGACCTTTCTCGACCGCCGCAAACCGGGCACCTCGCGCCACGTCACGCAGCGGCGCGAACCCGACACGGTCGAAATCCTCTCAGGCGTGTTCGAGGAGCGCACAACCGGCACACCCATCGCCCTCCTGATCCGCAATCACGATCAACGCTCGCACGACTACCGCGACATCGCCGACACCTTCCGTCCCGGTCATGCCGACTATTCCTGGTGGCAAAAATACGGCGTCCGCGACTATCGCGGTGGCGGGCGCGCCTCGGCGCGCGAAACCGCTGTACGGGTGGCGGCCGGGGCCATCGCGCGCAAATGGCTGGCTGAAAAATTCGGCGTCGTTGTGCGCGGTTACGTGGCCCAGATCGGTGAAGTGCTTGCGCCGTTCGAGTCCTGGGATGAAATCGGGCGCAATCCCTTCTTCGTCGCCAACGCCACCGTGCCGGCCAGGCTCGAAACCTACCTGGACGAATTGCGCCGCGCGGGCGACTCGATTGGCGCTCGCCTGAATATCGTCGCCAGCGGCGCGCCGGTGGGGTGGGGCGAGCCGGTGTTCGACCGGCTGGACGCCAGCATCGCCTGCGC
>JAITQD010000037.1 GCA_031289095.1 Azoarcus sp. | reverse complement strand
GGGTGGAACGGCAAGGTCGGCGGCGAGCGCGGCGAGCAGGTCGGAGGGCGAACTATCGAGCACGGGAATGAGCGACGGCATTTGGGCAAGGCTCAGACGCAGGGCGGCCAGGTCGCGCGGACGGGCGCTTTTCAGCGCTACCCTTGCCGTGATGCGTTCGACGTCGGCAACACTTGCAAGAGCAGCGCGCATTGCGTCGGCGCGGGAGTGCCGTTCGTCAAGAGGTTCGAGCAGCGCCGCCACGGCGCAATGGCGCGCGGCGGGAATGGCCGTATCGCGCAAGGGGTGGTGAATGGCGTGCCGGAGCCAGCGGCTGCCCATGGCGGTGACGCAGGTGTCGAGCAGCGACAACAGGGTGGGAGCAGGTTCGCCGCGCAGGGTTTCGGTGAGTTCGAGATTGCGCCGCGTGGCCGCATCCAGCCGCAGGTATGCGGAATCGCGCTCAACCACAAGGCTGGTGACGTGGGCGAGGTTCTGGCGTTGAGTGGCGCGGGCGTAATCGTGCAGCGCCCCCGCCGCGCCGACGGCCACCGGCACGTCGGTCGCGCCGAAGCCAGCGAGATTGCGGACACCGAAATGTTCGGCAAGCAGCCGCGCAGCGGTATCGGGATCGAATTGCCAGTCGGCGAGCCGCCGCAGCGCCGGGGCGAGGCTGTCGATGAGCGGCAGCGCCAGCCCGTCGGGCGCGAGCACTTCCGCCGGGGCGAGGCGTTCAAACTGCGCCGCCAGCATTTCCGACGGGCATTCGGTGAGCCGCATGTCGCCGTTGGCGAGGTTGAGCCAGGCCAGCCCGAGCACGCCGCGATGCACATTGAGCGCCAGCAGCAGTGAGTCCCGACGCTCGTCGAGCAGCGCCGCGTCGGTGATGGTGCCCGGCGTGACGATGCGGCTGACCGCCCGTTCCATCGGCCCCTTGTTCGCGCCCGGTTCGCCGACCTGTTCGGCGATGACCACCGATTCGCCGAGCTTGACCAGCCGTGTCAAGTATTGCTCGATGGCATGAAACGGCACCCCCGCCATCTTGATGGCCTGCCCGGCGGATTTGCCGCGCGTAGTCAGTGTGATGTCCAGCAGGCGCGCAGCTTTTTCGGCATCGTTGAAAAAAAGCTCGTAGAAATCGCCCATGCGGTAAAAAAGCAGCATGTCGGGGTACTGCGCCTTCAGGCGCAGGTATTGCTGCATCATCGGCGTGTGGTCGTCTGTCCTGGCGCCCGTCACCGCGCCGGTTTTTGCGGGTTTTTGGCTTGCTGTCCCAGGTTTCGCCGGGTTGTGTATCTGCCCGGCTGTGCTTTGTTTTTCCATCTGCGTCCATCTAAACTTAATTGGGTGCGCAGGGGTCTGGCGGAGAGGGCGGGATTCGAACCCGCGTTAGGGTATTACCCTAAACACGCTTTCCAGGCGTGCGACTTAAACCGCTCATCCACCTCTCCGCTGGAAGGGTGCGAATTCTAGCGGTTTCGGGCGGCGAGGGGAAGCGCCGCATGCGTCGCGGGCTGGGCGGACGGGCAGGGGATCGGTTATGATCACGCTTTCCCGCAGCACAACTCCCATGACCAAATACGTCTTCGTTACCGGCGGTGTCGTGTCCTCCCTGGGCAAGGGCATCGCGGCGGCCTCGCTCGGAGCCATCCTGGAGTCGCGCGGCATCCGCGTCACTCACCTCAAGCTCGACCCGTACATCAACGTCGATCCGGGCACAATGTCGCCGTTCCAGCACGGCGAGGTGTTCGTCACCGAGGACGGGGCGGAAACCGACCTCGACCTCGGTCACTATGAACGCTTCTCCAGCGCCAGGATGTCGCGGCGCAACAACTTCACCACCGGACAGGTTTATGACACCGTTCTAAAAAAGGAGCGGCGCGGCGAATACCTGGGCAAGACGGTGCAGGTCATCCCGCACATCACCGACGAGATCAAGGCCAAGATCAAGGCCGGGGCCACCGGGGCCGAGGTGGCGATTGTCGAGGTCGGCGGCACGGTGGGCGACATTGAATCCTTGCCGTTTCTCGAAGCCATTCGCCAGATGGGGCTGGAGGACGGGCGCACCAATACCTGTTACATCCACCTCACCCTACTGCCGTACATTCCGACCGCTGGCGAGCTGAAGACGAAGCCGACCCAGCACTCGGTGAAGGAACTGCGCGGAATCGGCATCCAGCCCGATATTTTGCTGTGCCGCGCTGACCGCACGATGCCGGTCGAAGAACGCCGCAAAATCGCGCTTTTCTGCAATGTCATGCCCGAGGCGGTGATCGAATGCGTGGATGCGGATTCGATCTACAAAATCCCAGGCATGCTGCACGAACAGATGATTGACGAAATCGTCTGCCACAAGCTCGCCATTCTCGCGCGCGCCGCCGATCTGTCGATCTGGAACAGGCTGGTCGATGCGCTGGAGCATCCGAAGGCGGCGGTGGAAGTCGCCTTCGTGGGCAAATACGTCGATCTCATCGAATCCTACAAATCGCTGATCGAGGCGCTCACCCATGCCGGGATGCACACCGGGGCGAAGGTGAACATCCATTACATCGACGCAGAGGACATCGAGACAAACGGCTGTGGCGCGCTCGAAAAAATGGATGCCATTTTGGTGCCGGGCGGTTTTGGCAAGCGCGGCACTGAAGGCATGATCGCCGCGATCAACCATGCGCGCACGCACAAGGTGCCCTACCTCGGCATTTGTCTGGGGATGCAGCTCGCGGTAATTGAATTCGCCCGCAACGTGGCGGGGCTCGCCGACGCGCATAGCACCGAACTGGAACCCGACACGCCGCACCCGGTGGTGGCGCTGATCAACGAGTGGGCCGACCGCGAAGGCCGCATTGAACGCCGCGACGAGCATTCCGACCTGGGCGGCACCATGCGCCTGGGGGCGCAACGTTGCCCGGTCGCGCCCGGCACGCTGGCGGCGGGCATCTACGGCAAGGAAGTGAATGAACGCCACCGCCACCGCTATGAGGTTAACAATTTCTACGTTCCCCGCCTGGAAGCTGCCGGATTGACGATTTCGGCGCGCACCCCGAACGAGAACCTGCCCGAAATCATGGAATTGCCGCAGGACAGGCACCCCTGGTTCCTTGGCGTGCAGTTCCACCCCGAATTTACATCCAACCCGCGTCGTGGCCATCCGCTGTTTATCGCCTATGTCAAGGCGGCACTGGCGCGGCAAACGGAAAACGGAGCCCACTGACGATGCGATTGTGCAATTTCGAGGCCGGCCTCGACCGGCCCCTGTTCCTGATCGCCGGCCCCTGCGTGGCCGAATCCGAACAACTGTGCGTGGACGTGGCCGGGCAACTGAAGGAAGCCTGCGCCAGCCTTGGCATACCGTACATTTTCAAGGCGTCCTACGACAAGGCCAACCGCAGTTCGGGCAAGAGCTTTCGCGGTCACGGCATGGATGCCGGGCTGAAAATCCTTGCTGCGGTCAAGGCGCAGCTGGGCGTGCCGGTACTCACCGATGTTCACGCCGAAACCGAAATTTCCGCCGCAGCGGCGGTGGCCGATGTGTTGCAGACCCCGGCCTTCCTCTGCCGGCAGACCGATTTCATCCACGCTGTGGCGGCGAGCGGCAGGCCGGTCAATATCAAGAAAGGCCAGTTCCTCGCCCCCGGCGACATGAAAAACGTCGTTGCCAAAGCGCGGGAAGCCAACGGCGGGGCCGACAACATCATGGTGTGCGAGCGCGGCGCCTCGTTCGGTTACAACAACCTCGTCTCCGACATGCGCTCGCTGGCGATCATGCGCGAAACCGGCTGTCCGGTGGTGTTCGACGCCACGCACTCGGTGCAGTTGCCGGGCGGGCAGGGCACCGCCTCGGGCGGTCAGCGCGAATTTATCCCCGTGCTGGCGCGCGCGGCGATCGCCGTGGGAGTGGCGGGGCTGTTCATGGAAACGCATCCAACCCCCGAACGGGCGCTCTCCGACGGCCCCAACAGTTGGCCACTTGACCGCATGGCGGCGCTGCTGACGACGCTGAAAGAACTCGATCGGCTGGCGAAGGCCGCTTTGCTCATGGACGTAGGCAGTTTGTCCGAGCACTGAGCCGACTATTCGTATCCATAAAATCGACAGGAACCGACATGAGTGCAATTGTTGATGTCATCGCCCGTGAAATTCTCGATTCGCGCGGCAACCCCACCGTCGAAACCGACGTGCTGCTCGAATCCGGCGTCATGGGCCGCGCCGCCGTGCCCTCGGGCGCATCCACCGGCTCGCGCGAGGCGATCGAACTGCGCGACGGCGATGCTGGTCGCTTTCTCGGAAAAGGCGTGCTGCGCGCGGTCGAGAATGTGAACACCGAAATTTCGGAAGCCATCATCGGACTCGACGCGGAGGAACAGACCTTCATCGACCGCACGATGATCGAACTCGACGGCACCGACAACAAGTCGCGCCTCGGGGCCAACGCTATTCTTGCGGTGTCGATGGCAGTGGCCAAGGCGGCGGCGGAAGAAGCCGGTCTGCCGCTGTACCGCTACTTCGGCGGCGCCAGCCCGATGGCGATGCCGGTGCCGATGATGAACGTCATCAACGGCGGCGAGCACGCCAACAACAGTCTCGACATTCAGGAGTGCATGATCATGCCGGTGGGGGCCAAGAGCTTCCGCGAGGCCCTGCGCTGCGGCGTGGAAATTTTTCAGCATCTGAAGAAGATCACCGACAAAAAAGGCTTCCCGACCACGGTGGGCGACGAGGGTGGTTTTGCCCCCAATGTTTCCAACACGGACGAAGCCCTGCGTCTGATCCTCGAAGCCGTCGCCGCCGCTGGCTACGAGCCGGGCCGCGACGTACTGCTGGCGCTCGACTGCGCCGCTTCCGAGTTCTACAGGGACGGCAAGTATGAACTCAAGGGCGAACGGCTCTCGCTCGATGCCCGCGGCTTCATCGACTACCTCGCCGCGCTCGTCGACAAATTTCCCATTGTCTCCATTGAAGACGGTATGGCCGAAGGCGACTGGGAAGGCTGGAAACTGCTCACCGACCGTCTGGGCAAAAAAGTGCAGCTCGTCGGCGACGATCTGTTCGTGACCAACACCCGGATTCTCGAACAGGGCATCGCCAGGGGCGTCGCCAACTCGATTTTGGTCAAGATCAACCAGATCGGCACCCTGACCGAGACCTTCGCCGCGGTCGAAATGGCCAAGCTCGCCGGCTACACGGCGGTGATCTCGCACCGCTCCGGCGAGACCGAAGACAGTACCATCGCCGACATTGCCGTGGGCCTGCGCGCGCAGCAGATCAAGACGGGTTCGTTGTCGCGCTCAGACCGCGTCGCCAAGTACAATCAGCTACTGCGCATCGAGGAAGAACTTGGCGATTCCGCGAATTACCCCGGTCGTCGCGCTTTCTACAACCTGCGTTGACAGGGGCGGCCCCGGGCCGCTCCCCTGCGTCGCCTTTCTCAACAGCATGAGCGGTTCCCATGCGCTGGCCCATCGCCATCCTCATTTTTCTGGTTGTCGTGTTGCAGTATCCGCTGTGGCTGGGCCGTGGCGGGTGGTTGCGGACATGGGAAATCGACAAGGAATTGCAGGCACAGCGCGCGCGCAACCATCGCCTGGAAGACCGCAACGCCAGCCTCGACGCCGAAGTTTCCGATCTCCAGACCGGCACTGACGCCATTGAGGAGCAGGCGCGTTACGAACTGGGGCTGGTGCGTCCAGGAGAAATCTTCGTACAGGTGCCGCGCGCGCCAACACCGGCCAGGACGCCGGAGACCGAGCCGAAACGGGAGCGAGGGACGGAGGAATCCGGCCCGCAGTGACGGCATCGCGTCTGCAATTTGGGCGCATTGGGTCGCATGGGTGAAAGATGGCGGCTCAAGTCCGCGCCGTCATTTACCCGGCCAGCGGCGCGTCGCCCTCAATCAAACGATGCTGGACGGCGTAGCGCACGAGTTCGGCGGTGTTGGTCAGTCCCATCTTGGTCTGGATGTGGGTCTTGTGCGTGCTGATGGTTTTGACGCTGAGGTTGAGCCGACGCGCGATCTCCGAGACGCCCAGGCCCTGCACGAGCATGAGAAAAATCTGATAGTTACGGTCTGTGAGCCGTTTGTGCGGCAGTTGGGCGTGTTCGCCCTGGAGGATGTCGCGGGTGATGTTTTCGGCGATGTTCTGGTTGATGAACAGGCCGCCGCCGACAATTTTGCGGAGGGCTTCGGCCAGGTGCGATTCGGCATTGTCCTTGCACAGGTAGCCGGACGCACCGGCTTTCAGGGTGCGGACGGCGTAGATGTCTTCCTTGTACATGCTCAGTACCAGGATGGGCAGGTGCGGAAATTCGTCCTTGACCTGCTTGATGAGGTCGATGCCGTTGCGCCCCGGCATGTTGAGGTCGAGCACAACGGCATCCCAGCGCCCTTCGCGCAGGCGGGCCAGCGCTTCGGCGCCGTTGCTGGCTTCGCCGCCGACGGCGATGTCGCTTGTTTCGTTCAGGATGTGTTTGAGGCCGGCGCGCAGGATGTCGTGGTCGTCGGCGATGAGGATGCGGATCATGGTTTTTCTCCCGTGCTCAGGGGCAGGGTGACGACGATGCGCGTGCCGTCGCTGCCGTCGACGTTCATTTCTCCACCCAGCATGTTGACTCGCTCCGACATGCCGAGAAGGCCAAATCCTTTGCGCGGCGCGTGGTGGTTGAAGCCGTCGCCGTCGTCCTGGATGAGAAGATGTAGCCGTCCGTCTGTTTCTTGTAGCCGGATGTTGACGTGGCTGGCGTGCGCGTGGCGGGAGACGTTGGTCAGGGCTTCTTGTACGAGCCGGAAGACGGCAATCGACTGACTGGCGTCGAGGTGGTATTCGTCCCGGTCGGCCTGGAAGTCGCAGGCGATAGGGCAGCGTTCTGCGAACTGGCGGGCGAGGTGGTCGAGCGCGGCGGCAAGCCCCAGAACGTCGAGCATGCCGGGGCGCAGTCCTTCGGAGATGCGGCGCAACGATTCGATGGTGCGTTCGACCAGCGCGTGCGAGGCGTCGAGTCGGGTACGGAAGTCATCGCAGCCCGCTTCGCAGTGTTTGCGCAGCCAGCCAAGGTCGATGCGCAGGGCGGTGAGCGCCTGGCCGAGTTCGTCGTGTAGTTCGCGCGCGATGGAGGTGCGTTCGTTTTCTCGTACGTCTTGCAGAAAGCGGGTGAGTTCGCGCAGGCGTTCCTGCGAGTCCCGCAGCGCGCTTTCGGAGCGGCGCAGTTGTACGGTGCGCTCCTCGACCCGTTCTTCCAGCCGCGTTTGCAGGCGGTGGAGTTCGATGTGGGTTCGCACGCGGGCGAGAACTTCGTCGGGCTCGAAGGGTTTGGCGATGTAGTCCACCGCGCCAAGTGAGAAGCCTTTGATTTTGTCGCCCGTTTCGTGCAGCGCCGACAGGAAGATGACCGGGACTTCGCGCGTGCGGGCGTCGCGTTTGAGCAGGGCGCAGAGGTCGTGGCCGTTCATGCCCGGCATGCGTACGTCGAGCAGGATCAGGTCGGGGGTACGGGCGCGCGCTGAGCGTAACGCCATGCGGCCATCTTGTGCGGCGCGGACGGTGTAGCCCGCGCCAGTCAGGAGGTCGGCGAGTAGGTTGAGTGAGCCGACGGTGTCGTCGACGATGAGAATTTCCGCGGCGGCGGGCGGCGCGGCGCTATTCATGATTCGTTTCCTTCGAGATTGAGGGCATCCCAGAGCGGTTGGTAGGTGTGCTCTTTGGCGAGTGTTGCCAGGGCCGCGCCCGTTTCGGGCAGACGCGCGGCGATGGCGGCGATGGCGTCGTCGATTTCGGCACGGCTGAGGGTAATGGCCGCGCGCGTCAGGCGTTCGCGCTCTGGGTCGGTGAGGGTTGCGAGTAGCGCGTGTACGTCCGCAGCAATCTGGTGCGGCGGCGGGGCGTCGGGCGGGGAGGCTTGGGGGCCGTCTACGACGGGCAGGGTGAGGGTGAAGTGGAAGTCCGACCCTTCGCCGGGTTTGGCGTCGACGGTGAGTTCGCCGCCCATTGTGCGTACGTGGTTGCGGCTGATGGTCAGTCCCAGCCCGGTGCCGCCGCGTTGCACGGAGCCGACTTGTTCAAAGGGGGAAAAGATGCGTTCGACATCTTCCGGCGCAATGCCGATGCCGGTGTCGCGCACGCTGAAGCTGACGCGCCGTTCTGCGGTCGGGAGGGGGTCGGCGCGTACGCGCACGACGATTTCGCCGCGCGCGGTAAATTTCACTGCGTTGGAGAGCAGGTTGAGTAGCACTTGGCGCAGCATGCCAGCGTCGGCCATGACCAGTGCAGGCACGGCATCCAGCTCCAGGCGCAGGCCAAGGCCTTGTTCTCCGGCGCGCAGTCGCATCATGTCGGTGACTTGTTTCAGTAGTTCGGCCAGGTCGACTTCTTCAGAACGGAGCGCCATTTTGCCGGCTTCGATTTTGGAGAGTTCGAGTACGTCGTTGATGAGTGTGAGCAGGTGTTGCCCGGAGTGGTTGATGATTTCCAGGGTGCGCCGGTTTTCGGGGGTGAGGGCGGCGTCTTTTTCCATCAGGCGGGAGAAGCCGATGACTGCGTTGAGAGGGGTGCGCAGTTCGTGGCTCATGTTGGCGAGGAAGGCCGATTTGCTGCGGTTGGCCGCTTCGGCTTGGTCGCGCGCTTCGGTGAGTTCTCCGGTGCGCTGGCGCACGAGGTCTTCGAGGTGTTCGCGGTAGGCGGCGAGTTCCCGTTCGTTTTTTTTGCGCTGGGAGATGTCGGAGAAGATGGCGATGTAGCGCAGGATATTGCCGTCGGGTAGGCGCAGGGCCTGAATCGAGATTTCTTCCGGGTAGATGTTCCCGTTTTTGCGTTTGTTCCATATTTCGCCACGCCAGTGGCCGGCGTGGTGCAGTTGTTCCCAGAACCGGGCGTAGAAGGTGTGGTCGTGCAGACCGGATTTGAGTAGGCGCGTGTTGTTGCCGATGGCTTCGTCGCGTCCGTAGCCCGTGATGGCGCAAAAGGCGTCATTGACCCAGAGGATGGCGCCGTCCGGGTCGGTGATGACGGCGCCTTCGGCCATCGCCGCGAAGGCGGTGGCGTTTTCGCGCCGGGTTTGATCTTCACGGATGAGTTCCCGGGCGCGGCGGCGGGAAAAGGTGTGGAGCAGAAAAATGACACTCAGCCCGAGCAGCCAGATGCTTCCGTGCCAGTATTGAATGGTGCGCCAGGTCGGTTCCTGGGCCGAGCGGTAGGTGTTGAGGTCGACAGAGATGCTCGCGCCGCCGCGCAGACCTCCGACCGGGATGAGGGTGTCACGGTGGCATTCCAGGCATTCTTTTTCCATCCGCATCGGGATCATGACGCGCATCAGGCCGTGCCCGCCGCGCCGAGGTAAGGCTTCGGTGACGACGGCAGCGCCTTCGTCGAGAGCAGCGAGCGCTTTTTTTTCCCAGTCGTCGGGTTTGTTCGCGCGGTTGCGCAGTTGTCCAGCGGTCAGGCGTTCGTGAAATTCGGATTGCTGGTTCGACATGCCCTGGATGGCCAGCAGCAGGTGCATTGGCGTGACCAGCACCAGTTCAAGCGGCTCGCCCGAGCCGCTTGTGGCTTTGAAGTGCTGTTCCTGGTCGAGCAGGTTGAGCGGGAGGAGGTTTTCTTCGCGGATGAAGATGCCTTTGACCGACGCCGCCCAGTCGCGGATTTCCATGTCTTTTTTGAGGCTGGCGATGGCCGCGATGCGCGCCAGTTCGGCGGCGGTGCGGTTCAGTTGTTCGCGCTGTGTGAAAAGGGAGGCGAGAACCAGCAGGGTCCAGACGAGCGCAAACAGCACAACACCCTTTGGCGCAGCGAATGGGAGGAAAGGTGCATGTGTCGCTTTCACCGGAACGGGTATGTCATCGTGGCATGAGCAATCGCCGGACGACTTTGCGCCGCTTTGGGGAGAGCGTCAATTGGCGGAACAAGGGGGAGACGGCCCGCAGCGGGGGGGCGAAGGTGGCGGGCGCGTTTTTGAAAGCGCTACGCAACTCGCTTGCATGAAAGCCCTTCGGGCGCGTGGCCGTGACCCACTCGACGGCCAAAAGCCCCCTCGACCTGTTTGTAGACGACTTTTTTCCGTGGCTCCCAAAAGACGGCCACAGTCAGACTCGGTCTCCGCGCTTTCAAAAGCGCGCCCGCCACCTTCTCAGGTTACGTGCGTCATTAGCGGGGGGCTTGCCAATGACCCCGGCAAGCCCCCGCGCCCGGTGAGGCCAGTGTCAGGCAAGATCGAAACGGTCGAGATTCATCACCTTGACCCAGGCGGCGATGAAGTCTTCGATGAATTTCTGCGGTGCGTCGGCGCTGCCGTAGACCTCGGCCAGGGCGCGAAGCTGGGAATTCGAGCCGAAGACGAGATCGACGCGTGTGCCCGTCCACTTGAGTTCGCCCGTCTTGCGGTCGCGCCCTTCAAACAGTTCCTTGTCGTCCGAGACCGCTTTCCACTCCGTGCCCATATCGAGCAGGTTTACGAAGAAGTCGTTACTCAAGGTTTCCGGTTTTTCAGTGAAGACGCCGTGCCGGGTTTGACCGGCATTGATGTTCAGCACGCGCAGACCGCCGATGAGCACCGTCAGTTCGGGGGCGGTCAGGGTCAGCAGTTGCGCCCGGTCGACCAGCAGGACTTCGGCTGGAACGGCGGACTTGCTCTTGAGATAGTTGCGGAAGCCGTCGGCGAAGGGTTCCAGTACGGCGAAGGAGTGCGCGTCGGTCTGTTCCTGCGTGGCGTCGGTGCGCCCCGGCGAGAAAGGCACAGTGACGGTATGGCCAGCGTTTTTTGCCGCCTGCTCAATGCCCGCACCGCCAGCCAGCACGATCAGGTCAGCGAGCGATATTTTTTTGCCGTCTTGCTGTATATCGTTGAATTCTCGCCGGATTTCTTCCAGGGCCTCAAGCACTTTCGTCAGACGGGCGGGTTCATTGACTTCCCAATTTTTCTGGGGCGCGAGACGGATGCGGGCGCCGTTCGCGCCACCGCGCTTGTCCGAGCCACGGAAGGTGGAAGCCGATGCCCAGGCGGTGGCGACCAGTCCGGAGACCGGCAGACCCGAGGACAGTATTCTGGTCTTGAGCACGGCGATGTCTCGTGCGTCGACCAAGAGGTGGCCGGCCACGGGAAGGGGGTCTTGCCAGATGAGTTCTTCCGCCGGTGCTTCCGGCCCCAGGTAGCGGGAGCGTGGCCCCAGGTCGC
This sequence comes from Azoarcus sp., assembly GCA_031289095.1. GTDB lineage: Bacteria > Pseudomonadota > Gammaproteobacteria > Burkholderiales > Rhodocyclaceae > WRNU01. The sequence continues at coordinate 11,338 of JAITQD010000037.1, read as the reverse complement.
GGTGGGTCAGTTTGAACCAGGCGCGGGCGAAGGCGTCTGCGAATTCGTCTGGGTTCTCGTAGAAGCGGCGGGCGATTTTTTCGTAGGCCGGGTCGAAACGCAGGGCGAGGTCGGTGGTCAGCATAGTGGGCGGATGCCGCTTGGCCGGGTTGTGGGCGTCCGGGACGCTTCCCGCGCCTGCGCCGTGTTTGGGTTGCCACTGGTGCGCGCCAGCAGGGCTTTTGGTCAGTTCCCAGTCGTAGCCGAACAGGTTCCAGAAGAAGTTGTTGCTCCATTTCGTCGGGGTCGACGTCCAAATGACTTCCAGGCCGCTGGTGATGGTGTCGCCGCCTTTGCCCGTGCCGAAGGTGTTTTTCCAGCCGAGTCCCTGTTCTTCAAGGCCGGCGGCTTCCGGTTCGGGGCCGACGTGCGAGGCGGGGCCGGCGCCGTGGGTTTTGCCGAAGGTGTGTCCGCCGGCGATGAGCGCGACGGTTTCTTCGTCGTTCATCGCCATGCGGGCGAAGGTGGTGCGGATGTCCCTGGCTGCGGCGAGTGGATCGGGATTGCCGTCAGGGCCTTCGGGGTTGACGTAGATCAGGCCCATTTGCACGGCGGCAAGCGGGTTTTCGAGCTTGCGCTCGCCGGAATAACGTTCGTCGCCGCCCAACCAGGTGGTTTCAGTGCCCCAATAGACGTCTTGATCTGGTTCCCAGACGTCCTCGCGTCCGCCAGCGAAGCCGAAGGTCTTGAAGCCCATTGATTCCAGGGCAACGTTGCCGGTGAGGATGATGAGGTCGGCCCATGAGATTTTGTGGCCGTACTTTTGCTTGATCGGCCAGATCAGGCGGCGCGCTTTGTCGAGGCTGACGTTGTCGGGCCAACTGTTGAGCGGTGCGAAGCGTTGTTGCCCTCGTCCCGCGCCGCCGCGTCCGTCGTTGATGCGATAGGTGCCAGCGCTGTGCCAGGCCATGCGGATGAACAGGGGGCCGTAGTGGCCGAAGTCTGCCGGCCACCAGTCCTGCGAGTCGGTCATCAGCGCGCGGAGATCCCGTTTCACGGCTTCCAGGTCGAGGCTTTTGAACGCTTCGGCGTAGTTGAACTTTTCCCCCATGGGGTTGGATCTGGCGGAGTGCTGGTGCAGGAGATCGAGCCGCAGCTGGTTTGGCCACCAGTCGCGGTTTGTCGTGCCGCTCCCGGCGGGGTGATGGAATGGGCAGCCAGTTGCGGGGTTTTTGTTACTCATGAGGTGTATCTCCTTCTTGTGTTGCGATGGGGTTGGAAGGTACCGAAACATACGCGTTTATACGCGTTTCATGTTGTCGGGATTTTTATTTATGCGAAATAGTACCGGACTGGTGCAGGGACTCCCTTTTTGGGAAATGGCTGGAACCGGCTCTTTTGTTTTCAGACGCCCGTTATTGTGCGTGACGATGCTGTCGATTTTCGCATGCGTGGCAGCTGGAGAAAGATTTTTTCCGTGTTTTCCCGGAAAGGTTCGCGGTTTGTCAGGGTGTCAGGAATGGAGGCGCCGTCATTCGATGTCGCCACTGCCGTGACGGTTCGTTAAGTATTTCCCGTGGGAACTTGCTTAAGGCGCTCGTTGCGGGGCAAAGTCGCATAGAATCGTCAGAACCAGAAAACATATCAATGCAGGACGCATGACATCCGGGAATTCCATCAATCCCTTGCAGGGCACGCTGTCCTGGCTTTCCGGCGATCCTGGGGACGATCTCGATGCCGAACTGACGGCCTTGGGCCGTTGTGTCGAGGCTGCCGCCATCGCCGAGACTATGTCCGTGCAGCAGCGTCAGGAGGTGCTTGTCTTGCTCTGTCAGCGTGCGCAGGACGTCTGCGGACGCTTTCGCCCAGGCTTGCTGACGTGCTCGCTGCCGACGCCGCGCGAGGTGCGCGCCCAGGCAACCACCTTGGTCGAATCTCTGCTGGAGCTTTCCGTCCAGTTGCGAGCCTTGTACGACGACGTGCGGCACCGCAAGCTGTGGACGCGGCATACCGAACTGGCCGAGTTGTGCGGTTTCGCCTTGGGCGTGCTCGGCGAGATTTACCTCCTGAGCACTCTGCTGGGGTCGTCGCCGCCGTTCGGCCTCTGGCAGCGCATCCACGATGCCTGGATTTCTTCCGGCCAGTACGAGTATCTGAAGGACGATTCCTCCGAGCCGCAGCCAGCGAAGGCCAGCCTGCTCTACAAGCGCGTGTTGACGATGGCGGTGAGCCAGACGGAAAGTCTGACGGTGCGCGAGCAACAGTGGCTGTTCGATTACCTGGAGACGATAGGGGGCGACTTGGTGCTGTCGTCTTCGCCCGTGTCGCCCGAAGCGTCGAGTTACTGGTTCGATCCCAACGAAGACATGGCGCCTGTGTCCAGCGTGCGGCGTCAGCCCGAAAAAGGGCGCGAGACGATCTACTTCAGTCCGGATGAGATCGTCCACCGCATCGGCGTGCAGATTCTCTGGCTCGAAAAAGGCTTGCTCGACCTTGACGTGAGCGCGCGCCGGAGCGGCGATAGCGAAATTCTCGAAGTCGGTTCGGGCATCCTGCCCCTGGGCCTGACGCCGGTTGAAATCCTGTCGCTGCTGCGCCGTCTGCGTGAGCAATGGTCAACACCGCCGGAACGCTCCGAATTGCGCAACCGTCAGCATTACACGGTGCAGGTCTGCGCTGGGCTGAAGAACGTCTGGGCCATGGGGCGCAACGCGCCGGTGACTTGCGACGAATGGACGGTTTACAACGAAAGCCCGGGCGGTTACGCCATCCTGTGCGTGAGTGGCGTGCAGCGCGCCCTGTCGGCGGGCGCGATCCTCTCCCTGCGGCGTGAGGCGTCGCAGGAATGGACGGTTTGCGTGGTGCGCTGGGTGCGAACCGATAGTCCGCAACAGATTGAACTGGGTTTGCAGGCGCTCGGGCAGGGCTTTACCCCGGTGCTGATCTGCTTCCGCGGCAACGACGCCATGGCGCCGGCGCTCATGATCCGGCGGGGTTCTCCGGCGCGCGGCGAACAGGCGCTGGTTGCAGAGTCGGGAACCTATGTCTCAAACCGTTTCGTGATGATGCACGAGGCCGCCGGCAACCTCTATCTTGCCCAAGGCTCGGCCTTCGGGCTGGACATGCAGACAGCCATGATCGAACTGTTCCAGTTCGAGATAGATCACTACGCCAAGTGAGCGAAAGCGAGTTCGGCCAGGGTCTTGTCGCCGAGCCGCAGCGCTTCCTCCAGACGGTGCACGAGGTCGTTTTCCGATGCTTCTTCCTCCGCCAGTCCGGCGGCTTGTTTCCAAGCGCCGACATCGAGCGCGAAGCGGCGGACGATTTCCGCGAGCGGGATTTGCGCCGGGGCGCGGATGAGTACCCAGTCGCCGTTATCGGTGCGGCTGACCCAGTCGGCTTCGGCCAGTTTTCCGAGTATGTCTTCGGCATTGTATTCCGACAAGGGCGCGCGCTCGCGTAGCGCCGAGAAACCGACCGGATGACCGTCGCTCTGGGCGCGGGCCAGTTGCTCCAACATCGTTACCGCTGCCCAGGCTTCGCAGCCGGGGAAGGCCGGCACGACCCGCCGCCGCTCCGCGAACGCCGGCAAGGTGGCGGTGACGAGCGCCCCGAGCAGTACCACGAGCCACGACAGGTAAAGCCAGACGAGAAATATCGGCAGCGCCGCAAATGTGCCGTAGATCAGGGTATAGGACGGGAAGCGGGCGATGAAGACAGCGAAGGCGCGCTGCATCAGGAAGAAGGTTGTCGCCGCGCCCAGTCCGCCGACGAGGGCGTGCGTGAAGCGCACCTTGTGGTTGGGCACGGCGAAGTACAGGAACACGAACAGCACACTGAGCAGCAGCGGTGGCAGGACTCGGGCGGACAGGGCGTCGAGCCAGCCAAGGCCTGGCGACCATTGCATTGAAACGCTCACCAGATATCCGGTGGCGACGATGCTGCCGCCGATGATGACGGGGCCGAGCGTGAGGATGAACCAATACACGGTGATGCGCAGCAGCAGCGGGCGCGGCTGCCGTACGCCCCAGATGTGGTTGAACACGCGCTCGATGGTCGCCAGCAGCATCAGTGAGGTCACGGCCAGCATGGCGATGCCGATCAGGGTGAGGCGGGCGGCTTTTTCGGAGAATTCCAGAGCATAGGTGGTGATGATGTTGCCAGCCTTGTCCGGAAGCAGGTTTTCGAGCAGGAAAACCTTGAGCGAAGCGCCGATGGCGTCCATGCCGGGCAGGCTGCCAAAAACGGCGATGGTCACGGTGATGAAAGGCACCAGCGCGAGCATGGTGGTGTAAGCCAGACTGCCGGCGACCTGCGTGCATCGGGTGGCGATAAAGCGTTCGCGGAAAAGGACGACGAAATCGCGCAGCGATCGGGGGAAGGTTCGCGCAGACATGGCAGACGCCGAGGCTCGGGTACAATGCCGCGATTCTATCGGCTTTGGCGGATCATGCGGCTTATTGGCATCGGCATTTTCCGGTCACGGAGCGCGCGCTCATGACGCCGCGTTTGTGGTCGTCCCTAATGTGCGCAGCGTTGCTGGTGCTGATTGCGCTGTGCGTGCTGTGGGAAGGATGGCTCGCGCCGTTGTGGCCGGGCGGGGAGTGGCTGGCGCTCAAGGCCCTGCCGTTGCTTTTCGCCGTGCCCGGCGCGCTGCATGGGCGACGCTACACCAGCCAATGGCTGTCGATGGCGAGCCTGTTTTATTTCCTCGAAGGTGCCTGGCGCGCCGGTAATGTCGGCGCGGTGGGCATGCTGGCGAGCGGGGAGATTGCACTGTCGGTTGTGCTGTTCGTGGCCGCTGTCGGGCATGCGCGCCGCAGTGCACCGTCGCGCCGGACGCGGGCGTAAAACGGAAACCCTTGCGTCTGGCGTGCTCAGTGCGGCGCGCGGACTTGTTCGTCCCAGGGGGGGGTATCGTCGTCGGGAGGATTTTCCCCGGCTTCGCCGTCTTCCGGCCCGGCGTCTTCGGTATCGTTGGCGGTAACGGTTTCTGCGGAGTGTTCGTCCGTTTCCGTCACGAACGATTCCGCTGACTCCGCCAGATCCCGTTCTGCCCGTTCCTTTGCGCGTCGCCGCTGCCATTGCCAGATGGCGTACAGGTAGCCGGACAAGGCGTAGGCGACGAAAAGCCCGAAGAACGTGCCCGGCGGATAGAACGAGCCGAGGGCGAAAGCCAGCACCAGCGCGATGACGACGATGAAAGGTACGCTCTTGCGCAGGTTGATGCTCTTGCCGCTCCAGAACGGAACGTTGCTGACCATGGAGATGCCTGCGAAGAAAGTGACCAGGCATGCGACCCCGCGCAGCCAGGGGGTCTCATCGGGGGTGAAGTGGTTGTCGATGGAAAGCCACACCGTGCCGGCGATCAGCGCTGCGGCGGCGGGGCTGGGCAAGCCCTGGAAGAAGCGCTTGTCGACGGCGTCGATGTTGGTGTTGAAGCGGGCCAGCCGCAACGCTGCGCCCGCACAATAGATGAACGAGACGATCCAGCCGGCCTTGCCCAGATCCATGAGCGCCCATTCGTAAGCCACCAGCGCTGGCGCGGCGCCGAAGCACACCATGTCGGACAGCGAGTCGTACTGGGCGCCGAACTCGCTCTGTGTGCCGGTGAGGCGGGCGATGCGTCCATCAAGGCCGTCGAACACCATGGCGACGAAAATGGCGATGGCAGCCACCTCGAAGTTGTGGTTCATCGCCTGCACGATGGCGAAAAAGCCGCAGAACAGCGCAGCAGTGGTGAAAAGGTTGGGCAGGATGTAAATGCCGCGGCGACGGGGGCGCGAAAAGGAGGGAAGACTCATATCAAGGGCGGCGACATCCGGGTGCAAATATGGGTACTGATTCTAGCGCATTGAATCGTTTTGAAGATGCCGTCTGTTCACGATGTGTGTGTATGGGCCGCGCCGCAAAGAGACCCGTGTGCGGGGCGAGGATGCAGGCGCGCGCTCGCCAGTCTTGCCGGAGTCATCAGGTCGGAATGGCCGCAAACAGTTCGTCCAACTTGGCGACCGAGCCGGCGTAATCCTCGCGTTCCTCGATGCGTTGTTGCAAGAAGGCTTCGAGACGTGGGTGCATGGCGACTGCGGTGTCGAGCAGAAGGTCTCCGCCGGGCTGGTAGGCGCCGACTGCGATCAGGTCGCGTGAACGCTGGTAGCGCGAGACGAGCTGTTTGAACTGGCGCACCTTGTCGAACTGCCCGTCGCCGATCAGGCTGTGCATGGCGCGCGAGATCGATTGTTCGATGTCGATGGCCGGGTAATGACCCTGATCGGCCAGGGCGCGGGTCAGCACGATGTGACCGTCGAGGATGGCGCGCGCCGAGTCAGCGATGGGGTCTTGCTGGTCGTCGCCTTCGGCGAGCACGGTGTAGAAGGCGGTGATCGAGCCGCCGCCCTCGGGGCCGTTGCCGGCGCGCTCCACCAGCGCGGGCAGCAGGGCGAATACCGACGGGGGATATCCGCGCGTGACCGGCGGTTCACCAATGGCCAGCGCGATTTCGCGTTGCGCCATGGCATAGCGGGTGAGCGAATCCATCACCAGCAAGACCTGTTTGCCCTGGTCGCGGAAATATTCGGCGATGGTCGTGGCGTAGGCGGCCCCTTGCAGACGCATGAGCGGACTGGTGTCGGCGGGGGCGGCGACCACCACTGAGCGTTCGAGACCGGCTTCACCCAGGCTCTGTTCGATAAATTCCTTGACCTCGCGCCCCCGTTCGCCGATCAGGCCGACGACGATGAGATCGGCCCCGGTGTAGCGCGCCATCATGCCGATCAGCACCGATTTGCCCACGCCGGAACCGGCGAACAGCCCGAGCCGCTGTCCGCGTCCGACGGTGAGCAGACCGTTGATGGCGCGGATGCCGACGTCGAGCGGGGTGCGGATCGGCGAGCGGTTGAGCGGGTTGATCGCCCGGCCTTGCAGGGAGCGGGTTTCCTCGGTTTCCAGGCGGCCAAGCGCGTCGAGAGGCCGTCCCGCGCCATCGACCACCCTGCCAAGCAGCGCTTCGCCCACCGGCAGATGTTTGGCGCGGTCGGAAGCGCGCCGACGCGGGCCGACGCGCTGGCCGGGGACGAGTTGGGGGTAGGTGGTTTCCATGGGCCGCACCAGTGCGCCGGGCGAGAGGCCGAACACGTTGTCGGTCGGCATCATGAACAACTTTTCGCCGCTGAAACCCACGACTTCCGCTTCGACGACGCCGCCAGCCACCATGACCCGACAGCCCGAACCGACCGGCAGCTTGAGTCCGGAGGCTTCCATCACCAAGCCGCTGGTGCGGGTGAGCAGGCCCGCGTTCTGGAACGGGTAAACGGTGTCGATCAGGTGGCGGCCATCCTTGAGGAAGGTGCGCCAGAGTTCGCCGTGCCGCAGACCGGCTTTTTTCTGACTCACGCTCCGGTCTCCGGCTCATCAGTAGCGCCTGGCGCTTTCGGCGCGCCGGTGTTGGGCGCATCCGCGTCGTCTGCCGGTTCCTCCGTCGCTTTTTCGGTGGGGTTCGTTTTTTTCGTGAGGCTCGTCCAGGGCGCGTGCTGGCGGCCAAGGCTGTCGAGCACCCGCCGCCAGCGCGTTTCCATGCTGGCGTCGATCTGCGCGCCAGCGGTTTCCACCCGGCAGCCGCCGCGCGACACGCTGTCGTCCTCGACGATGAGGTGTTCGCTCTGTTTGAGCGCCTCATCAAGGTGTTTGTGGGCGAGCGCTACGTCGGCGGGATTCATGTGGATTCTGGCGCGGCTCTCCGGCAGTTGCCGCAGGGCGGCTCGCACGGTGCTGATGACCGCTTCCGGTTCGACCGCCAGGGTGTGCTGGAGCACCTTGCGCGCCAGTTCGATCGCCAGCGACATCAGTTCTTCGGCGACTTCGGCGTCGAGCCGCCCGAGCGCCTGATCGAGTTGCGCAACCAGTTCGTGCAACTGCTTTGCTTCCACCTCGGCGGCGGCCTTGCCCTCGTCGTAGCCCGCCTCGCGCCCTTGCACGAATCCGGCTTCGCGCCCGTCGGCTTGGCCCTGGTCGCGGCCTTCACGCAATCCTTCCTCGTAGCCTTCGCGGCGCGCATCCTCGTGCATCTGCTCGATTTCCGCTGCAGTGGGCAGACGGATGCCGGGAGGCAATGCTGGCGGTGCAGTGGCCGCTTCGCTCGTCTCCGTCTCCGGCGTTGCGGCGGCATCCCGCGATGGCGGCGCGGAATCGGGCGGCTGCGGCGCATCGAAGCGCGGCGGTTCCCAGCGGCGATAAGCGCCGACGGCCTGATGGTGCGCGAAAGACTCGGAATTTTTCATGCGCGCTCAACCCTCAGACGAACGCATCCTCGCTGCCCTTGCCGCCCATGACGATCTGACCTTCCTCGGCAAGACGGCGCACAATCTTGAGGATTTCCTTCTGCTCGGCCTCTACTTCGGACAGACGCACCGGGCCTTTGGCATCGAGGTCTTCGCGCATCATTTCGGCGGCGCGGCTCGACATGTTCTTGAAAACCTTCTCGCGCATCTCGGGCGAAGACCCCTTGAGGGCGGTGATGAGCGAATCGGATTGGACTTCGCGCAGGATGGTCTGGATGCCGCGGTCGTCGATGTCGAGCAGGTTTTCAAATACGAACATTTCGTCGAGGATTTTCTGCGCCAGTTCCGGATCGTATTCGCGCACATTGTCGAGAATGGCTGTTTCGGCGGCAGAGCCTACGAAGTTGAGAATTTCGGCGGCATGGCGCACCCCGCCCATCGCCGCTTTCTTGGAAGTCGCCGCGCCGGAGAGCATCTTGGTCAGCGATTCGTTGAGTTCCTTCAGCGCCTGGGGTTGCACGCCGTCGAGGGTCGCAATGCGCAACACGACGTCGTTGCGCAGGCGGTCGGAAAAATGCTTGAGAATTTCCCCCGCTTGATCGTAGCCGAGGTGCACGAGAATCGTGGCGATGATCTGCGGGTGCTCGTTTTTGATGAGGTCGGCGGCGGTGTTTGGATCGAGCCATTTCAGGTTTTCGATACCGGCAGTGTCGTCGCCTTGCAGGACGCGGGCGATGAGGTTGGCGGCTCGTTCGTCGCCGAGCGCCTTGGTCAGCATCTCGCGGATTTGTTCCTGGTCGGCGTGGACAGCGGCTCCCTTGCTGAAATGGGCATCCAGTTCGGCCAGGATCGGTTCAACTTTGGAACGCTCCTGTGCCGGCATGGTCGCCATCTTCATGCCAAGCTTCTGAACTTCGCGCGGCCCCAGGTGTTTGAGTACGCCGGCGGCTTCGTTGGGGCCCAGGGCGACAAGCAGCAAGGCTGCCTTGTCGAGACCTTCCTCGGGGGTCACGGCAGTGCTCATTTATGGCCTCCTTCCTCGTTCGCGCCCATCCATTGCTTGATGAGTTCGGCAACGTTCTTGGGATCTTCGCGCGCCATATCGCGCGCGCGCGCCAGTCGCGCTTCGTAGTCCTCCGCGCGGGCGGCAGAAGACAATTCGACTTCGACGCCTTCGTCCTCCTCATCTTCTTCCGCCTCGATCTTCGGCTCTTCCCGTGGCGGTGGCGGCGCAACCGTGCGCAGCAGGGGACGGACGATGGCAAAGTAGGCGAACAGGACGGCGACGAGCACCAGGAGATATTTGCCACCTTCCTTGCCCATTTCGACCATTTCCGGGTCTTTCCACAGGGGCGGTGCGGGCGTGCTGGTGGACTCGGCGAACTGGCTGCTGGTGACATTGATGGTGTCGCCGCGCGTGGCGTTGTAGCCAACGGCCTCGCGCACGAGGCTGGTGATGCGGGCGATTTCCTCGTCGCCGATCGGCAAGGTTTGCGGCTCGCCCGTGGGCAGTTGCACGATGCGGTGGTTGATGACCACCGCCACCGACAGGCGCTTGACCTGTCCGAGCGCCTGCTTGACGTGCTGGATGGTGCGATCCAGTTCGTAATTGAGCACTGCGGTACGGCTGCTCGACAGCCCTTGTTGCCCGTTGCCGGTCTGCGGCGGCACCGGCGGCGCGGTCAGCGGCGCGGTGGCCGGTACTGGCGGCTGATTGGTGAGCGCACCGGGCACGCCTTGCGGGCCTTGTTCGCGGTTTTGCTGCTCGGTACTCTGCTGGCTGCGAATGGCCTGTTCGGGAGCAGGGTTGGGGCGGTAGGTTTCCGCCGTCTGCTCGACCTGATTGAAATCAATGTCAGCGGCAACTTGGGCGCGGAAATTGCCCTTGCCGAACATCGGGGTGAGGATGTTTTCGATGCGCCGGTTGAGGCTGGCTTCAACTTCCTCGACGTAGCGCAACTGGGTGGGATCAAGGCCGGAGCGGCGCAAAGGGTCTTCGCGCGTGAGCAGTTCGCCGTTCTGGTCGACGAGGGTCACGCCCGAATCGCTCATCTTGGGCACCGAGGACGCCACCAGATGCACAATACCGGCCACCTGATTGCCGTCGAGCACCCGGCCTGGGCGCATCTGCACCATGACCGAGGCGGTCGGCTTCTGGTCATCGCGCAGAAAGGCGGTCTGCTTGGGCATCGCCAGATGCACGCGCGCGCCCAGCACCGAGGCGATCGACTGAATCGTGCGCGCCAGCTCGCCTTCGAGGGCGCGCTGATACGTCACCTGCTCATTGAATTGTGAAACGCCCAGCTTCTGGACGTCCATGATCTCGAAGCCGACCAGACCGCCCTTGGGCAAACCGGCGGCGGCAAGACGCAGGCGGGTTTCATGCACAACGGACGCAGGCACCAGAATGGCGCGTCCGTCGCCGGAAATGCTGTAAGGCACGTTCTGCTGTTGCAGGGCGGCGATAATCTCGCCGCCGTCGTGCTCGTCGAATTGACTGAACAGCACCGCCTCGGCAGGGGCGCGGTTCCACAATAGCGCGCCGGCGATGAGCGCGACGGCGAGCGCCAGCGCGACGGCGGCGGCGATTTTCTGCTGTTGGTTGAGCGCCCTGATGTTGGCGCTCGCCTGTTGCAGTCGTCCGCGCAGGGAACCGGCTGGCGGCGGCGCGGCAAGTTCGCCTGCGGTGTTTTCGGCGGTGGCCATTCGTGTGATCTCGAACCCTTTGACAGATGCTGGCTATTGTCCATCCGCGCGCTGTTGCGGCGTTGGGCGAAAAGCGGCACTTTTTACGATCTGTTTGCCAATTGCCATGGACGCCCGCGCGGCAAGAATGTCATCATGAAAATGCCATGAAAAGGACTTTTCCCCGATGAACCCGTCCGAAGCGCCGGCCCCCGCCGCCGACGACGCGCCGCTCTCCGCCGCGCAGCTCGCGGAAGCGTTTGCCGTATTCAGCCGAGCTTCCGAAGAACTTTCCGGCGCTTACAACGCCCTTCAGGCGCAGGTCACACAACTGAGCGAGCGTTTTGCCGTGCTGATGGACGCGTTGCCCGCCGGGGTCGTCGTGCTCGACCGTCAGG
>JAITQD010000067.1 GCA_031289095.1 Azoarcus sp. | reverse complement strand
AGATCAACCCAAGCAGATGGTGGGCCGGAGCATAGCCGGAATCCACCTGCAACGCTTTCCGGGCTTCGTCAAGGGCGACATCGGTACGCCCGATGCCGAAATACTGCGTTCCCAGTTCGGTGTGCACATGCGCTTTCGATTCCATGTCGTTCGCTGGCGGCGCGTCGGACAGGGGACGGGAATACTGACCGCTGTAGCTGGGCGCGACATCGAACGAGGACGTCTGCGACGGCCCGGAAGGCGTCACGCATCCGGCAAGAATGAAGACGGGAACGATCCAGCACAGGGACTTCGCCATCAAGCGCGTCATGCTCAAACCTCCTCCATCGTCTGTAGGGTGCGCCGGGTTCTGTCCCGTACCTGGCCGGCGAGTTGTCCGCAGGCGGCGGCGACATCATCCCCGCGCGTCCTGCGCGTTGTGACAATGATACCGGAATCGAGCAGGATACCCGCAAAACGGCGGACACGCTCGACCGGAGAGCGCGCGAACGCGGAGTGTGGAAAAGGATTGAACGGAATCAGGTTGAATTTGCACGGAACGTCGCGGGTGAGCGCGATCAGGGCGCGGGCATGACCGTCACCGTCGTTGACGCCGTCGATCATCACGTATTCAAAAGTCACGAAATCGCGCGGCGCGCGCTCGAGATAGCGCCGGCAGGCCGCCATCAGCCCGCGCAACGGGTATTTGCGGTTGAGCGGCACCAGACGATCACGCAAAGCGTCGTCGGGGGCATGCAGCGATACCGCCAGCGCCACCGGGCATTCGTCGCGCAAACGGTCGATGGCCGGCACGACACCTGCGGTCGACACCGTCACCCGCCGCCGCGACAGACCATAGGCGTGATCATCGAGCATCACCCGCAATGCAGTCACAACATTGTCGAAGTTGGCCAGCGGTTCTCCCATTCCCATCATCACGACGTTGCTGACGACGCGCCCATTGTCTTCTTCAGTACCGGCGGCCACGCCAAGCAGCCTGTTGGCCAGCCACAACTGGCCCAGGATTTCGCCCACTTCGAGATTGCGGCTGAACCCCTGTTTGCCCGTGGCGCAAAAGGCGCAATCGAGCGCGCAACCGGCCTGCGACGACACACACAACGTGCCGCGCCCGGATTCCGGGATGAAAACCGTCTCCACCGCGTTGCCGTCCCCGACGTCGAACAGCCACTTGCGCGTGCCGTCGCCGGAGACGTCATCCCGCAGCAGGGCGGGGGCGCGAATCTCCGCCTGCTCCCCGAGCTTCACACGCAGGGACTTGGCGACGTCGGTCATCGCGCCGAAATCGTCGCACCCCTCTCGATGCACCCAGCGCATCACCTGGCGGGCGCGAAAAGGCTTCTCGCCCAGTTCGGCGAACCAGCCGACGAGGCCGGCAAGATCGTAATCGAGCAGGTTGGGCATGGTTGCGTCAGATCGGATCAGCGGCGATGGACGTCGATACCGGGGAAGAAGAAAGCCACTTCTACCGCTGCGGTTTCGGGCGCATCGGAACCGTGCACCGCGTTGGCGTCTATCGACTCGGCGAAATCGGCGCGGAGGGTGCCGGGCGCAGCTTTCTTCGGATCGGTGGCCCCCATCAGCTCGCGATTCCTGACGATGGCGTTTTCGCCTTCGAGCACTTGCACCATCACCGGGCCGGAGGTCATGAACGCCACCAGATCCTTGAAGAACGGGCGTTCGCGGTGCACGGCGTAGAACTCGCCAGCTTCGCGTGCAGACAGGTGCATCAGGCGGGCGGCGGCGATCTTGAGGCCGGCATCCTCGAAACGCTGGTAGATTTTACCGATCACGTTTTTGGCGACTGCGTCGGGCTTGATGATGGAAAGGGTACGTTCGATGGCCATGGAGCCGTTCCTCGTGCGTTGCGAAAAGGGCTGGATTCTAGCAGGTTCCCGCCATGGAGGCCCGGCGTATGATTTGCGGCCCGATCCCAAATAAACAGCACCGGCGAGCAATTCCCGGCTAATCTTCAGGTTTCTCGTTTCCCTGCAGCGATCCTGGCCATGACTCCAACAACCATCCAGGCAATTGGCGCCGCTCTGTTCGCCATCGCCATCCTGCACACTTTTTCCGTCGGTTTCTTCTCACGTCTGGCGGAAAAGCACCCCGCGCACGCGGGTTTGCTGGAATTGTTCGCCGAGGTGGAATTCGTCTTCGGGTTCTGGGCGGGCATCCTGCTGCTTTTCGTCGCCCTCACCGCCGCCAGCACGGAAGGCGGCGCTTTCGAGGCCGTCACGAAATACCTGGAAAGCCGCGACTACACCGAACCCCTGTTCGTGCTGGTGATCATGATCGTGGCGGCAAGCAAGCCGGTGATTCTCTTTTCCACCGCCATTGTGCGCCGGGTCTCGCGCCTGCTGCCGGCCCCCCCCCCGGTCGCCTACTACTTCACCGTGCTGACCGTGGTGCCGCTGCTGTCTTCCTTCATCACCGAACCGGCCGCCATGGCGCTGGCCGCACTGATCCTGAAGGACACGTACTACCGCAAGAACATGTCCTCGCGCCTGATGTACGGCACGCTCGGCGTGCTGTTCGTCAATGTCTCCATCGGCGGCACGCTCACCAATTTCGCGGCCCCGCCGGTGCTGATGGTGGCGACGAAATGGCAGTGGGACAGCCTGTTCATGCTCACCCACATCGGCTGGCGCAGCGCCCTGGCCGTCTTCATCAATGCAGTCGCCGTCAGCCTGATCTTCCGCCGTGAACTGGGCCATTTCACACTACCCGAGCGCCCCGAACGGGGCAGCATGCCCTGGCCGGTCATCGGCCTGCACCTGGCGTTCCTGTTCCTGATCGTGCTTTTCGCCCACCATCCCCATGTCTTCATCGGCGTCCTGCTCCTGTTCATGGCCTTCGCCCACGCCTATCCTCGTTTCCAGGATCGCCTGATCCTGCGCGAAGGACTGATGGTGAGCTGTTTCCTGGGCGGGTTGGTGACGCTCGGCGGTCAACAGTCATGGTGGCTGCAACCACTGTTGTCGCAAATGGGCAACACCGCCGTGTATTACGGCGCCACGACGCTGACGGCGGTGACCGACAATGCCGCCCTCACCTACCTGGGTTCGCTGGTAGAAGGACTTTCGGACGACTTCAAGTACGCGCTGGTGACCGGCGCGGTCACGGGCGGCGGTCTCACCGTCATCGCCAACGCGCCCAATCCGGCGGGCATGTCCATCCTGCAAGGCTATTTCAAGGGCGGCGCAGTCAACCCGTTCGGACTGCTCGCCGCCGCCGCGCTGCCGACCCTGACGGCGATAGCCGCTTTCCGCCTGCTCTGAATTCTGCCCATTCAGAACACTTCCCGCGCGCCGCTCCTGTGCAGGCACGCACTGTCGCATGACGCCCAAAAAAAACGCAGTCCTCACGGACTGCGTTAAATCCACACCAAAAGACGAGGGTGGAGGAGACACTGGTGGAAGCACGGCAGCGCCAGCTTCAAATCGGGGCGAATTATGCCCCCAAATCCACATGTAAAGCAAGGTCTTTGTGCATTGCACTATCCATAAACTGGACGGCATGCACACGCCCGGCCTGGTTCGCCAGCCATCCGCAGGCTTGTCGCGGGGAAGTCCCGCGTACCAACATCTATGGATAGCGGGGATTGCGTTCGAGCCATGTTCAAAGCGGCCCGCCACCCTCGCGGTCAGAGCCTGCATCACCATCCCACCGCCATGAAACATCACGACAACGAACGCCATTGACTTCGGCAGCATACGGCATGCTATGCTACGAACATCGTAAAACAATGCGTTGCATGTATGCCGTCATACTTTATACTCCTCGCTATCCTTTGCGGCTGCGCGTCAGCCATCACCGCAACGCGATGAGCCACTATCGCTACCGCGCCTGCGACGCGCACGGTCGCCTCGTCCGGGGAGAACTCGACGCCGCACACCTGGACGAACTCGCGGCGCGCCTGCGCGAACGCGGCCTCGAACTGATCGGCGGCAGGGCTGCGGCAACCTGGACGGCATGGTTCCGGCAACGGCAGCGCGTCTCCCGACGCGAACTGATCCATTTTTGTTTTCAACTCGAACAACTGCTCAGCGCTGGCGTGCCGGTGCTCGATACCCTCGCCGACCTTGGCGCGGAACGCGCCCAATCCGGCATGCCGACGGTCGCCGCCGATCTGCGCGCCGAAGTCGAGCGCGGCCAGCCGCTTTCCGCCGCCATGGCCCGCCACCCGCGAGTTTTCGACGATGTGTTCCGCAGCCTTCTGCGCGCGGGCGAAAGCACCGGCGACCTCTCCCCCGTTCTGCGCCAGATTGCCGCCGATCTGACCCGCGCCGACGAAATCGCCGCCCAGGCCCGCAAGCTCGCTATCTACCCGCTCGTCGTCGGTTCCGTCCTTGCCGTCGCGGTCGTGGTCGCGCTCACCCAGGTGGTGCCGCAGGTCGCCCAGTTATTTCAGAGCAGCGGCGAAACCCTGCCGCTTTCGACGCGCATGCTGCTCGGTTTTTCCGCCTGGTTCAGCCATTACGGCTGGCTGCTGCCGCTGACGCCCATCGCCCTCTCCACGCTCGTCGCGGGCACAGCGGCGCGGCACGCCGGCTTCCGCCTCCGCCTGCATACTCTCGCGTTGCGGTTGCCCCTGCTCGGCCCGATCCGGCAGCGGCTGGCGCTGGCCCGCGTCGCCAGCGTACTCGCCATGCTCTACGCCAGCGGCATCACCGTAACCGATGCGCTCGCCAGCGCCGCGCGCGCCACGTCGAACCTGGCAATTCGCGGCGGCATCGAAGCCGCCGGCGCTCACATCGCCACCGGACGGGGCATCGCCAGCGCTTTCGAGGCCACTGGCCTGTTTCCCCGCCTCGTCACCCGCATGCTGCGTCTGGGCGAACAGACTGGCCGCCTCGACGAAGCGCTCGGCCAGCTCGTCTACTTCTACGAGCGCGACGCCCGCGAGGCCATCGAACGTTTGCAGGCCAGCATCGAACCCGCGCTCACCGTAACGATGGGGCTGCTGATGTTGTGGATTGCGCTTGCCGTCCTCGGCCCGATCTACGACATCGTTACCCGGCTGCCGCTTTGAGGCGCGCAATGGATTGCCACCTGATCATCGACGGGCACGACCTTGGCGTCTGGCGACACGGGCGGGATGGCGTTGAATGCGCACTGACGCTCAACGCCACCGACCCGGAAGCGCACGCACGGTTACGCGACTGGTTCGCCAGTACGCGCAGCCGCTGTACGCCGGTCGCCGATCTCGCCGACGAGCGCCACATTGTCGAACGCCTGCCGCGCGTCTCGCGCGCCGATCGCCGCCTGCTCATCGCCCGGCGGCTGGCGCAACATTTTCCGGATACTCCGCTGACGGGCGCAACACTGCTCCCAGCCACACCGGAAGATGGCTTGCTCGCCCCCGTGCGCCTGTCCGCCCTGACCCGTCCGGCGCTCGTCGTGCCCTGGCTGGAAATCCTGGGCACAGCCGGCGAGCGCGGACTTGTTGATGTACGCCCCCTCACCAGTGTGCCTTTTCTGCTCGAAAGCTGGTATCGCCGCCAGCATACGCTGCCAGCGCAGGGGCTGCTGCTTGCGTTCGGAGCAGGCGGTATGCGGCAAGTATTTTTCAGAAACCGCCGCCTGGCTTTTTCCCGCGTCATTCCGGCACGAAGCGACGCCCTCACCGATTGCCTGCCCGTTTACCGGGACGAACTCGCGCAAGCCCTGGCGTGGCTGTCCTCGCAACGCCTGAGCGACGGGCCGCCGCCGCTCAGGGTACTCGCCACGGCGGACGAATTTCCGGCCTGGCGCGACATCATCTCTGCGACCAGCAACAAGTTCGACTTCATCGAACTCGCCCCGCCGCCCGCCGCCCACGCTTCCGGCATTCTGCCGCTCGTTTTGCAGGAAGCGCGCCACGTCGGCGCGGGCGGGCGCTATGACTGTCCGCCCCTACACCACGCCCAGCGGCTCGCCCAGACACGCCGGGTCATGATCGCGGTCAGTGTGGCGGCAGTCGCCGCCAGCGTGAGCGCAGCAGCCATCGAACTCGCCACCGCCGCGCGCTTGCGCGACGAGGCCGGACAACTCGCCAGCATGCAACAAAGCCTGCAAGGCGACGCCGGCAAACTGGAGGCGGAAACCGCCCAACGTCCCGCCTCCGGTGGCTTCGCGGCCTGGCTCGATGCGGGCGAACGACTCGTCCGCGCCCCGGGAATCGCGCCCGCAGCCGTCTTGCAAGCCACCGCCGACCTGCTCAACGAAGCGCCTTGGGCGCGGCTCGAAACGCTCGCCTGGGAAACAGCACACAGCGAACGCGGCGCCACCCTGCTGCCCGAATTCGCCGCTCAGAACCTTCCCGCCGACGCCACCGCCTCCACGATCATCGCACTGGAAATCGCACTGGGCGACGGTGCCCCGACGCCACGCCGCGCCGCCGACACCCTGGCCTCGCGCTGGCAACGCCTGCACGGCGCGCCCATGCAGACACAGATCGACGCCGACACCGCGCTTCTCCAACTCCACGCCACCTTGCCGCCGCCGCCCGCGACGACGCTCCCTACGAACGCGCCATGATGCTACCCACGACGTTCGCCATCCCTCCCGCCCTGCGCCGCCCCCTGCTTTGCTGCGCCGCAGCGCTCGTCGCCGCGCTGTGCCTGTGGCGCATCGCCGCCGCCCTGTGCGCCGTGCAGGAAACGGCAGTGACCGCCGCGCGCACAGCGGCCCGCAACCTCGAAATACGCCTGACTCGCGCCCGCGAAGCCGAAGCCGAACATACGGCACTCACCCGGCGCTTCACCGCACTTGCCGCCATGGCGGGCCACTCTCCCGGTAATGACACATGGGAACAGATCACCCACCGGCTGCGCGACGAATCCCGCATCACCGGCCTTGTTCTGCACGCCGAGGCCCACTCGCCAGCATTGCCCACTCCCGCCGGATTGCCGGCCCTCGACATCCAGCGGCTGCAAATCGACGCCGGTCTGCTGCATGAAGAAGCTCTGCTCGCGCTTGAGGCCATCGTCGCCGATACCCCCGCACACATCGTCCCCACCGGCTGCGCCCTGCGCCGTGAAAGCGGCTCAACACTGTCCGCCCTGCATGCGCGCTGCGAATTCGACTGGATTGCACTCACGCCCACTGTCGAAGAGACGGTGCAACCATGAAAACCCGCGCCCTCCTCCTTCTGCCGTTCGTCATGGCATGCCCCGCACCCGCCCTGGCTGCGCCCTCCACGCCGCCTGCCGCTCCGTCGCCACGTCAGCCCGCCGCCGCCGCGTTCATCGGTCGGGCTTTCTTCACCGCTGCGGAACGCCGCACCCTGGAAGCAAAAACCAACGCGCCGGAACCCCCTGCCCCGCCACCACCCGCCCCGCTACTGCCCCCACGCCGTTTCGATGGCGCACTTTGGCGCGAAGGCCGCATCGTCGCGCTCTGGTTCGATGGCGATACCGTCAAACCCGCCAGCGAACCCGCCATCCGCCTCATCAATCGCCTGCCGGGCGCGATACATGGCACTCACCCAACCTCCCTGCTGCCAGGACAAACATGGCCGCCACAAGACGACGCTCGTCAGCCATGACCCTGCCTGTCTCCCGCCACCGCGCCCAAGGCGGCGCGCTGCTCGCCGTCGCCCTCCTGTTGCTGCTCACCGCCACCGTCATGCTCGCCGCCGCCCGCCATCTCGCCCACCGCGCCGGACGACACACCGAAACGACGAGCGCCGCCACGCTGACTGAAGCCAAGGCGGCGCTCCTCGGTTACGCCCTCAGCTACCCCGAACTACACCCCGGCCAGGGCATGGGCTACCTGCCATGCCCCGACAACGCCAACACCGGCTCCGCGCCCGGCGTCGCCTGCCATGCCCGCGACCACGGCGCATTGGGCCGCTTTCCCTATCGCACCCTGGGCTTGCCGATTCCGGATGACGGGCGCGGCCACTGCCTGTGGTACGCAGTGGCCGGCAGCTTCAAGCACAGCCCCAAAGCACTGACGCTCAACTGGGACACGCCGGGACAATTTGAAATTGTCGACACCGCCGGACGCACGCTCGGCGGCGCGGAATACAGCGCCATTGCGGTGCTGCTGGCGCCGGGGCCGGCCTTGCCGGGGCAAACACGCCCACCCGCCGCCTCCACCACCGGCGCGCAACGCTGTCCCGGCAGCGCCAGCACCGCCGCCGACCTGCCCGCCTTTCTCGATCGCGCCTACGACACTGACATTACCCGCGATACCCTCATTGTCCACGGCCTGCCGGGTTCCGACGCCAACGACATCGCCGCCTGGCTCACCACCACCGACGTGTTCGACCTCCTGCGCCTGCGCCCCGACTTCTCCGCCATGCTCGACGACGTGCTCGACACCGCCGCCGAAGCCTTGCAGGCAAAACTCACCTCCCTCGATTTCATCGCCGCCCAGGCCGACACCCTCGTCGACACGCGCACCCATGGCCGTTTGCCCGCAGGAGCGGCGTTCGGCATCGACTCGGCGGACACCTACGACAACTGGCGCGACCAACTGCGCTTCGTCGTCTGCACCGATGGCAGCGCCTGCCTGACAGCCACCCTTGCCGACTCGGCTGCCTCGCCCGCCGCCGCCGCGCCTGAAACCTGCCGCGCCCTCATCCTTTTTGGCGGCGAACGGCGGCGCGACGGCACCCCGCAGCGACGCCGCACCGCCACCGAGCGCGCCGACCCCGCGCAATACCTCGAAGGCGACAACCTGACCAGTTTCACCACCGGCACGGGCGATTACAGCGGCTTTCGCCATTACGCTGTCATCGACCGACATCAACCCGCCAGCGAGGATATTCTCCGATGCCTGCCATGAGCGCGCCGACACGCGGCTTCACCCTTGTCGAAATGGCGATCGTGCTCACCGTGCTCGGCCTCATCGCCGCCGCCCTTGTCACCCCGCTCGCCGCCCGCATCGAAGCCAGCCAGCGCCACGAAACCGACGCTCTGCTCAACGACGTCGCCGATGCCCTCATCGGCTTTGCCCTGCTCCATGGCCGCCTGCCATGTCCGAGCCTGGAAGCCAACCCCGGCAGTCCCACTTACGGCCTCGAACAATCCCCGCCGTGCGCCGCCGCCAGCCCCGGATATCTGCCCTGGCGAACGCTCGCCCTGCCCGCGCACGACCCCTGGGGCAGCCCGCGCGCCAGCGCCAGCGCGCCCTGGGTCGGGCACTGGCGCTACCTGCCGGACAAGCATTTCACAACGGGCACCATCCAGCTCTCCACCTTGCCCGGCAGCAGCATCCAGATCCGCGACCATGCCAATGAACCGCTCACCACGGTCGACTCCCGTGTCATCGCCGTGGTCTATTCCACCGGCCCCAACCGCCGCGACGATGGCCGCAACGCCACCTGGACGCCCACCGCGCCCACCTTTGAGGCCGGCGAGCCGATGCCCGCCTTCGACGATCAGCTTCGCTGGATCGGCCATCCGCTTTTCATCGCCCGCCTCGCCCAGGGCGGACGGCTGTAGCGCCATCGGGCATCACCCTTACCCATTCCGCAAGGAGAATCGCATGCGCAGAAAACAAATTGCCGGGCAAACCGGCTTCACGTTGGTCGAAATTTCCATTGTTCTCGTCATCATTGGGTTGTTGCTCGGCGGTGCGCTCAAGGGGCAGGAATTGATCAACAGCGCCAAAGTGAAAAATCTCGCACAGGACTTTCGCACCGTGCCGGTGCTCATCAACGCCTACCAGGACAAGTTCCGCGCCCTGCCCGGCGACGATGGCCGCGCGGCTTCCCACGTCTGCCCGACCTCGACGCCCGCCTGCACGACGGGTGGCGACGCCAACGGCAGCATCGGCGGCCACTGGGACGATGCCGCTGCCACTGCGAGCGAGTCTGTCCTGTTCTGGCAACACGTCCGTCTTGCCAATCTTGCTGCGGGCGCGACCAACCTTGCCGACGCCAACTTCCTGCCGTTCAACAGCGAAGGTGGGCGTCTCGGCATCCAGGCCGGCGGCGAGTCGGCCCCGTTCGATGTCCCTGGCAGCCAGGTCATATGCTCGGCGGCCATCCCCGGCAAATTCATCCGCCAACTCGACAGCATTCTCGACGACGGCGATCCCGAAACCGGCAACCTGCGCGCTGGCATGGACAGCAGCAATTCCGCCGTCACCACCGCCACCCTCGACGACAGCACACCCTACGTCGCCTGCCTCGGCGTCTGAACAACAGCGCCCGCCGCAGGCTCGCGGCGGGCGGGCGCACTGCTTCAAAGCGACCCGGCAAACATGATAAAAATATAATCCCCGTCTTTCAGACAGCAAGCACCTTCCAGGCACTGCCGCAAAACGCCTGTTATACAATCGACACTCCTCAGCTATCCGTTCCGGCATGAATGCAACGCCTTCGCCTCCGCCTTCCACCACCCGCGCCATCGCGCTGGGTCGCCGCGTGCTCGAAATCGAGGCCACGGCCATCTCCGCCCTGACCGGACGGCTCGGCGAGTCCTTTGAGCGCGCTGTCGCCCTCATCCTCCAATGCCGGGGCCGAATCGTCGTCAGCGGCATCGGCAAGTCAGGTCACGTCGCGCGTAAATTCGCGGCCACCCTGGCGAGCACCGGCACCCCGGCCTATTTCGTACACGCTGCCGAAGCCGCACACGGCGACCTCGGCATGATCGCCGCCGAAGATATCGTCATCGCCATCTCCAACTCGGGCGCGAGCGCCGAACTGCTCACCATCGTGCCTCAGGTCAAACGGCGCGGTGCGCGCCTCATCGCCATGACCGGCAACGCCGACTCCCCACTCGCGCGCGAGGCCGATATCCACCTCGACGCCGCCGTCAGCGAAGAAGCCTGCCCGCTCAACCTCGCCCCCACCGCCAGCACCACGGCAGAACTCGCCCTCTCGGACGCGCTCGCGGTGGCCCTGCTCGACGCACGCGGTTTCGGCGCGGAAGATTTCGCGCGCTCGCATCCGGGAGGCAGTCTTGGGCGACGCCTGCTCACCCACGTGCGCGACGTCATGCGAGCGCGCGAGCGCGTGCCGGCAGTCTCCGGCGGCGCATCCCTGCGTGAGGCGCTACTCGTTATGACGCGCGGCGGCATGGGCATGGCGGTTGCGCTCACCGGCACCGGCAAACCGGAAGGCGTCTTCACCGACGGAGACCTGCGCCGCGCCCTGGAAAACGGCATCGACGTGCGCAGCGCCCAACTCGCCGAAGTCGTCACCCACAACCCGCACACCATTGGCCCCGACGCGCTCGCGGTCGAAGCCGCCGAAATGATGGAACGGCTGCGCATCAGCCAGCTCGTCGTGGTCGACGGCGCCGGCATGCTCGTGGGCGCACTCAACACCCACGACCTTATGCAGGCACGGGTGATCTGATGGCCGCCGCGCACCTCGCCTACCGGATTTATCCCATCATCATCGCGGCCCTGCTCGCCGCTGGCTCCATCTGGCTTGAGCACCTGACCCGCAATCCCGAAGCCGCCTCTGCCGCCGAAGCCAGCGAAGCGCCCGACTTCATCGCCGACGGCGTCCGGATAGTCGGCTTCGCCGACGATGGCGCCCTGCGCTATACGCTCGATACCCCGCGCATGATCCACCTGCCGCACAACGACCTCACCCGGTTTGGCCAGCCCCGTCTCCAGTTCTTCAGCCAGGGGCGTCGCATGTGGATCAATGCCGATGACGGCGAAGCCGGCCCAAAGGGTGAGCGCGTCGATTTCAGCGGCCACGTCGAAGCCGAGCGCGAAGGCGCTGCCGCCACGGACGCCCCTCTGCACTTTTCCTCGACCAAACTCACCGTGTGGACGCAGGAACAGCGCGCCGCCAGCAACGTTCCCGTCCGCATCACCCAAGGACTCACCCGTGCGGACGCCAACAGTTTTTCCGCCGACAACGTCTTCGGCGTCATGAAACTGTCCGGGAAAGTGCGCATGAGCATTCCCCGCAACCGGAGAAATTCCTGATGCACGCTCTCGCCCCGCTCGCCTTCGCCGTCCTGCTGCTGGCGGGCGCAAACGCCCACGCCCAGATCGGCAACCGCGACAAACCGGTCGACATCGACGCCGACAAAGTCACCGTGGACGACCGCAACAAGGTTCACGTCTTTGAAGGCAACGTCGTGCTCACCCAGGGCACACTATCGCTCAAGGGCGACAGACTCGTCGTCACCCAGAACGCCGCCGGCTTCCATAACGGCGTCATCACCGCCAACACAGGTCGTCTCGCATCCTTCCGCCAAAAGCGTACCGATGGCAGTTGGGTCGACGGCGAAGCTGAACGCATCGAATACAGTAGCCAGTCCGAAAAAGCCAAGCTGTTCAACCGCGCCCAAGTGCAAAGCGGCGGCGATAAAGTGCGCGGGCAGTACATCGAATACGACACCGCCACCGAAAACTACCTTGTCACCGACGGCCCCTCGCGCGACAACGGCGCGCCCGCCAAAGAACGCGTACATGTCACCATTCAGCCCAAGAGCAAACCCGGCGCGACAGCCGACAAGAACGAAACCGCGGCAACCGGCTCCCGCTGAGGAAAAACGCATCCCGCCGCCATACGTCCATGGTGTATACTCATAAATTCGCGTTTCTGGCGTGCAGGCGAGCGAAAAAAATTTGTGCAACGCACAAAAAAATGTTGACAGTCACTTCTCACTGCATATAATGCGAAAAAAACACATGGTGCTGCGCAGCAATTACAGCACCATCCCCAGCTCCCGGGCAGTACGTACGCCCTTTGCAGTTTGTTGTTCCACACCCACCACTTTTTTTGGAGTTTCCCATGTCGACATTCAATCCCGAACAATTCGCCGCCACCAACAAGGCCAACATCGAAACGCTGCTGAGCCTCACCAACAGCGCCTTCGCCAACGCCGAACGCCTGGCCGCCCTCAACCTCAATACCGCGCGTTCCGTGCTCGAAGACAGCGTGTCCAGCACCAAGGCCCTGCTCGGCACCAAAGACGTACAAGATCTGGTTTCGCTGCAAGCCTCGCTGATCCAGCCGCTGCTGGAAAAGTCGGTTTCCTACGCCCGCAGCGTCTATGAAATCGCCTCGCAAGGTCAGGAAGAACTGGCGAAAGTGCTCGAAACCCAACTCTCCGAGCTGAACAAGACCGTATCTTCCGCTCTGGAACAAGCCGCCAAGTCCGCCCCTGCTGGTTCCGACGTTGCCGTCGCCGCCGTGAAGTCGGCCATCGCCGCCGCCAACAGCGCCTACGACAACTTCTCCAAGGCCGTCAAGCAAGCGACCGAAATCGCGGAAGCCAACGTTGCCGCCGCGACCAACGCCACCGTCAAGGCGGTCAGCACGACCACCAAGACCGCTTCCTCCAAGAAGTCCGCGTAAGACAAGACTTCTCTCCCGGGGTTCGACCCCGGGGGTCTGAAAAGCGAAAAGCCCCGCCATACGCGGGGCTTTTCGCTTTTGTCTCAGTTAAGCGCCCAGTGAGCCATCAAACTGCGGCGCTGTCCTCGCTCTGCTCCCGTTCGCCGCCCTGGAAATGATGGGGGAAAAGGCGGCTCATTTCGCTCTCGATCCAGTCTCTTGCTCGCCGGTTGATCTCCTCGGCCTTGACGCCCTTGACGCCGATCACCGGCCCGATACTGACAACAACTTCGCCCGGGGATTTCAGGAAGGCGTGGCGGGGCCAGAGCTCGCCAGCGTTGTGCGCCACCGGCACCACCGGCACCCCGGCGCGCTTGGCGAGAAACGCGCCGCCCGGCTTATAGCGCCCGCGCACGCCCGGCGCCACGCGCGTGCCTTCCGGGAAAACCGCCACCCACAGCCCTTCCTTCAAACGCTCGCGCCCCTGCTCAACCACCTGCGCAAGCGCGTCCTTGCCGGCAGACCGGTCGATGGCGATGGAGCGGATGGACGCCAGCGCCCAACCAAGAAACGGAATACGCAACAGTTCGCGCTTGAGAATGAAAGACAGCGGCGGAAAGATCGCCTGCAAGGCGATGGTGTCCCAGGCCGACTGGTGCTTGGAGATGATCACCGCCGGGCCGGAAGGGATGTTCTCGCGCCCGATGACGCGGAAAGTGATGCCAAGAATGTGTTGTACCGCCCACATCATCGCCGGCACCCAGCGCGTCACCCAGCGGTGACGGGTCAGCGGTTTGGCGCCGATAGCGATGCTGAAAATGCCCACTACACCGAAATAGATCGTGATCAGCGTTGCCAGGATGTTGAAAACAAGGGAACGAACGAAAATCATGAGGCAGTCTTCAGGCAGTCAAGTGCGCCGCCACGGCGGCAAGGTCGTCGAAGATTACGGTTTGCGGCGGTAGTTCTGGGTCTTCGAGCGTTTTTTCGCCTTTGCCGGTCAGCACCAAGCAAGGCCGACCGCCCACCGCCACGCCCGCTTGCAGGTCGCGCAGGCTGTCGCCCACCACTGGTACGCCGGTGAGGTCGGTATTGAAGCGTTCGCCAATCTCCAGCAGCATGCCCGGCTTGGGTTTGCGGCAGTTGCAGGTGGAATCGGCCGGGTGCGGGCAGAAGAAGATGGCGTCGAGCCGGCCACCGAACTGGGCGAGGCTCTTGACCATTTTGTCGTGGATGGCGTTGAGGGTGTCCATGTCGAAAAGTCCACGCCCCACCCCGGACTGATTCGAGGCCACCACGACACGCCAGCCCCAGCGGTTGAGGAGCGCAATGGCTTCAAGCGCGCCAGGGATGGGCCGCCATTCTTCGAGCGACTTGATAAATTGCTCGGAGTCGTAATTGATCACGCCGTCGCGGTCGAGAATGATGAGGTTCATGGCTTCCCCCTCTTTTTCCGGGTTGGGTCAGGCGGACAGGCGCGAGAGATCGGCGACCCGGTTCATCGCGCGATGCAGCCGGACGAGCAGCGCGAGACGGTTGGTGCGTAGCGCCGCGTCTTCGGCATTGACCATTACTTTATCGAAAAAGCCGTCGACCGGGCCGCGCAGGGCGGCGAGCGTTTTGAGCGAGCGGGTGTAGTCGCCCATGTCGAACGCCTCGTCGGCTTTGGGCGCAATGTTGTCCAGGGCGCTGGCGAGGGCGATTTCGGCATCTTCTTTCAATAGGGCGATGTCGACCTGCCCGTCCGCGCCGGTTTCGGCTTTTTTCAGGATGTTGCCGACGCGCTTGTTGGCGGCGGCGAGCGAGGCCGCTTCGGGCAGCGCGGAGAAGGCGCGCACGGCGGCAAGGCGCTTGGGAATGTCGCCCAGGGTTTGCGGTTTGAGGCTCACGACGGCATCGACTTCGTGCGCGGTATAGCCTTGTTCGCGCAGGCTGCCAGCGAGACGGTCGAAGATGAAGCCGGTGAGTTTTGCGGCGCTGTCGGCCTCGGTTTTGAGACCCGCGAAACAGTTTGCAGCCATGGTGAGCAATCCGGAAAACGGCAGATTTACCCCGCCTTCCATCAGCATCCGGATCACTCCAAGCGCATGACGCCGCAAAGCGAACGGGTCTTTGTCACCCGTGGGAACCTGCCCGATGCCGAACATGCCCACAAGCGTCTCCAGCTTGTCCGCCAACGCGACCACCATGCCGACTTGGCCGCGCGGCAGGCTGTCTCCGGCGAAACGGGGTTTGTAGTGATCCTCGATGGCGTCGGCGACTTCCGTCGCCAGCCCGTCGTTCAGGGCGTAATAACGGCCCATCGTGCCTTGCAGTTCGGGGAATTCGCCCACCATGTCGGTGAGGAGGTCGGCCTTGGCGAGCCGCGCCGCCTGTTCGGCCAGCGTGGCGAGTTGGCCGCCGCCCAGCCGTTCTGCGATGGCAAGGGCGATGGCGGCTACGCGCCCGCTGCGTTCGGCCTGGCTACCGAGCCTGTTGTGATACACCACCTTCGCCAGCGCCGGAAGGCGCGATTCCAGCGTTTTTTTGCGATCCTGCTCAAAAAAGAAGCGCGCATCGGCCAGCCGCGGGCGCACGACGCGCTCGTTGCCGCCGATGACCGCCGACGGGTCGGCGGGATGGATGTTGCTGACGACAAGGAACTGGTTGACCAACTTGCCGCCAGCGTCGAGCAGCGGAAAGTATTTCTGGTTGGCCTTCATGGTCAGGATCAGGCATTCCTGCGGCACGGCGAGGAATTCCGGCTCGAAGCGTCCGACGAGCACGTTGGGGCGTTCGACCAGCGCGGTCACTTCGTCGAGCAGCGCCTCGTCGGCGATGGGATGCAGATCATTGCCCGCACTGATCGCAGCGGCGGCCAGTTGGCGGACGATTTCGGCGCGGCGTTCGGCAAAGGAGGCGATTACCGCGCCTTTTTCGCGCAGCGTCTCGGCGTAGCGGTCGGCGTGTTCGATGACGATAGGGTCGGCGTTCGCCTCGAAGCGATGTCCGTGCGTGACGTTGCCCGCTTGCAGACCGAGGACGGAGACGGGCGCCACCGTTTTGCCGTGCAGGGCGACGAGCGCATGGGCGGGACGCACGAAATCGACGCTCGTCCAGCCGTCGGCCAGTTGGTAGTTCATCATTTTTGGGATCGGCAGCGCGGTCAGCGCGGCTTCGATTGCTTTCTGCAAGCCTTCGGCCAGCGTCGCGCCTTGGGCGATGCTGTCGTGGAACAGGATGTCGACCTTGCCGTCGTTTTCCCGGCGCAGCCGGGGCACGACGGAGGCGTCCGCCCCCAGTGCGGCGAGTTTTTTGAGGAGCGCCGGTGTAGCCTGGCCCGCCGCATCCAGCCCAACGGAGGCCGGCATCAGCTTTTGCGTCACGGGCTTGTCGGCGGCTGCGGCGAGCACGCCAGTGACGAGGACGGCCAGCCGGCGCGGCGTGGCGTAAGCGGTGACGATGGCATCCGCCGTCGCCAGGGCGTCGCGTTGCAGGGAAGCGACCAGCGCCGAGGCGAAGGCGTCGCCCAGGTTCTTCAGCGCCTTGGGCGGCAGTTCTTCGGCGAAGATTTCAACCAACAGATTTTCAACAGTCATGTTCATTGTGGGAAAGCACAGCGGCCCGGCGCGGGCAAAGCGCGCGGCGGAAAAGGGAGATTGTCATTTTAGGGGTTCTGGCGCAGAAATGTCTGCGCGGATCGCAGGCGACACTTTTGCGGAGGATTTTCCGGTTCCGCCGTCAAACAGCGTTCTTTTGCACACGCACCGTCCCGCTCTGAAAATTGCCAGGAAATCACGCCGCCTTCTTCTTCGCCAGTTGCGCCAGCACTTCCTCCGCACGTTCTCTTTGCGCCATCGGGAAACCCAGCCGGGCGCGGGAATCAAGATAGCTTTGCGCAACGTTGCGCGCCAGGTTGCGGATGCGTCCGATGTAGGCGGCGCGTTCGGTGACGGAAATCGCGCCACGGGCGTCGAGCAGGTTGAAAGTGTGCGCGGCTTTCAGCACCTGCTCGTAGGCAGGCAGCGCCAGTTGCACATCCATCAGGACTTTGGCTTCTTTCTCGTAGGCGTTGAACGCCTCGAACAGGAAGGCTGCGTCCGAATGCTCAAAGTTGTAGGCCGATTGTTCGACTTCGTTCTGGTGATAGACGTCACCATAGGTCAGCCCTTCCGTCCACACGAGGTCGTAGACGTTTTCCACCCCTTGCAGGTACATGGCGAGGCGTTCCAACCCGTAGGTGATCTCTCCTGTGATCGGTTTGCAGTCGATACCGCCGACTTGCTGAAAGTAGGTGAACTGGGTGACTTCCATGCCGTTCATCCACACTTCCCAGCCCAGTCCCCATGCGCCCAGGGTGGGGTTTTCCCAGTCGTCCTCGACAAAGCGCACGTCGTTCTGCTTCAGGTCAAAGCCAAGGGCTTCGAGCGACTCCAGGTAAAGATCAAGGATATTGGCTGGGGCCGGTTTCAGCACAACTTGGAACTGATAGTAGTGTTGCATCCGGTTGGGATTTTCACCATAACGCCCGTCCTTGGGACGGCGCGAGGGCTGGACATAGGCGGCTTTCCACGGCTCGGGGCCGATGGCGCGCAGGAAGGTGGCGGTATGGCTGGTGCCAGCGCCGACTTCCATGTCGTAGGGTTGCAGCAGGGCGCAGCCCTGGCGGCTCCAGAATTGCTGAAGGGTGAGGATGATTTGCTGAAAAGTGGGCTTGCTTGCGGACATGGTGCGGACGGGAAAACGCCGTGGCATGAAAGGGGTTGATTTTACCGGGTTTGGCCGCCTCGCGCTCCGAATGCCTCAGCGACTCATGAATCGGCTGAGTGCTCCCGTGGCTTATGTTGCCAACACCGATGTTGCCAACAATTTTGTTGCGTAGTGTGTTGACATGGTTCCGGCACTGACCACAGCTTTCGCCGGGTGCATCTTCGTGATAGGCTCGACGCCCTTGCGACGACGGAGCGTCATCGTCCGGTCGCCGGTTTTCAAGCAGAAGCAGCGCCCTCTCCGTGGTTCAATGGATAGAACAAGCGCCTCCTAAGCGCTAGATACAGGTTCGATTCCTGTCGGGGGGACCAAAAATACATCCGCAGTCGTCCGATACAGGCCGGAAAGCCAAAGAAAATCAAGGCTTCCGGCCTTTTTCTTTGCGGCACGTTCCGAAGGCAAAACTCGCGTCCCGCGTGCTCAGTCGTTGAGTTCGATTTCCCAACTCTCCAGCGTGGCGCCCTGTACGCGATCCAGCGCCGCCTGTGCGTTGCGGTAGGCAATCACCGCGCCGAGGCGGGCGGCTTCGGCATTGCGCAGGTCGGACTCGCAGGTGAAGACCTGGAAGCTGCTGGAAAGTCCGCTTTGCAGCTTTTCGCGCTCGATTTCCAGTTTGCGGCGCGACAGGTCGAAGGCGCGCTGGGCAATTTCGTATTGTCGCCAGCGCGCGTCGAGTTCACGCACCGTGTCGCCGACGTCACGTTCGAGTGTCTGCCTCGCTTCGACCAGACGGTCGTTCTGGTTTTTGGCTTCCACACGGGCGCGGACTTCGGTCTGCCGCCGGGGAGCGTCGCCGAAAGGAATGTCGATCTTGATGCCGGCGTGGTTTTCTCGGTTTTCGTTGGTCTGGTAGCCGTTCGTGCCCGGAGAACGGTTGCGGTTCTGGCTGGCGCCGCCGACCAGCGAGACGTCCCATTGCTGCTGGTCGCGCGCCACGGCAAGCCGGATGCCGGCCTGTTCTGCGGCAATGATCCGGGTCAGGTACGCAGGCTGCCGCTCGCGCGCGGCGGCCAGCGCCTGGGAGACGCCAACTTTGGTGCGACGGACTTCGAGCGCATCGACGGCGCGGATTTTCGTCTCCGGCTCAAGGGACAGCAGGCGTAACAGTTTTCGGCTCCCAGCATCGAACTGGCTCGTGGCTTCCTCGAACGCCAGTTCCCGGTTGACGACTTCGGCCTCGATCTGCACAAAGTCGTAGTCGCGCAGATAGCCAGCGGCGATGAGGTGTTCGATGTCGCCCATTTCCTGACGCGAGCGCGCCAACGCCTGCCGGGCCAAGCGCAATTGTTCCTGGGCGCGCAGCATTTCGTTGTACGCGACGACGATCTGCGTCACGGTGTCCAAGACGGTCGCGCGCAGGTTCAGGCGGTTGACGCGATCAGTCAGGTGGGCCAGGCGCACGGGCGCGGTCACGACATCCCGCGCCGCGCCGCGCAACAGGGGCTGGACGACGGTAAAACTGGCGCCGTCGTTGCGGCTGTAGCCGTCACGCTCGCTCTGGACGATGCGATTGTTCCACGACAGGCTGAAGCGGGTGCCGTATTCGCCCTGCAAGGTGGCGGTGGGGGAAAATTCGGTCTGCCTGTAGCTGTCGTCCTGGTTCTGGCTGGCAACGTGTCGGCTGTTGAGCGCGAACTGGGGGGAAAAACGGCCTTCCGCTGCTTCCAAGTCGGCTTTTTGCGCGATGCGCTCCCGATAGACGCGCCGGATGGCATCGTTGTTGCTCAGACCGAGAAACACGGCGTCGCCCAGGCCCAGGGCAACGACGTCGCCCGCCAGGGGAACAGGTTCGCCAGGCATGGTGGGCCGGCCGGGGTTGAATCCAATGGCCTGAGCCGGACAAACAGCCAGCAATGCGAGGCAGCAGGCACCGCCCGCGAGGGGAAATCCAATCATCGCGCGGTCTTTGTATGAGTGACCAACAGGAAAGAAAAAGTGAATCGGAAAAATGCCGGGGCAGCAAATACTGTCCAGCTTTTTACCATCAGGGCGAGACTCCACCAAGGACAAACGGGGCATTCCTTGGTTCCCATCGGGCCGTTCGCAACAACTACTGGAGGGCGGAAGTCAGTTTCACGATGAATTGCGCAAAGATTCGCGCCGTCCCCTTGAAACCTGCCGATTCGACCCCAGATCCACGATCTGATACAAGCAGCGAGGAAACTTCCGCCCATGCCGCCCCATCATTGCGCACCGACCGGCCAGGTTCAACCTGACCACACTCCGCCCACGCCTGGAACATCCGCGGCACCTGAAACGCCCGCGTCCGGGACGTCCGCGATCCCTGAGACGCCCGCGCCCACTCCGGCAGCGCCGGAAACCGCTACGAGCACCGCGCCGCAAGCCAGCGTGGCAGCGCCCCAAGTCGGCGCGCCCACAGCGAGCGAAGCGCCCTCCCCCGACAACGGCAGCGCCGTCCCCGACGTCGAAGCGCTCGCGCAAGCCGCCATCCCCACTGCGGGCGAACTCGCCGCGACGCTGATCGAGAGCGAGGCGCGCGTCGCCGAATTGCGCGACGCCTGGCTGCGGGCGAAGGCCGAAGCCGACAACGTACGCCGTCGCGCCCAGGAAGACGTCGCCAAGGCATCGAAATTCGCCGCCGAAAAATTCGCCAGCGCGATGCTGCCGGTCAAGGACAGCCTGGAAGCGGCGCTCGGCGCCGAAAACCAGACGCTGGAAAAACTGCGCGAGGGCGTCGAACTCACGCTCAAGCAACTCGTCGCCGCGTTCGACGGCGCGGGGCTGCGCGAGGAAAACCCGCTTGGGCAGAAATTCAACCCCAACAAACACCAGGCCATCGGCGCATTTGAATCCGAGGCCGAACCAAACACCGTCATCAACGTACTGCAAAAGGGCTACTTGCTGCACGAGCGCGTCATCCGCCCGGCCATGGTGATGGTTTCCCGCGCCAAGGCTTGAAAGTGCGCCGCGCCACCCCATATTCATCCCATCCCCGGGCCGGAAAGCGGCCCGCGAACGAATCTCAAATCAGAAAGGAATTCAACTCATGAGCAAGATCATCGGTATCGACCTGGGCACCACCAATAGCTGCGTTTCGGTCATGGAAGGCGGCAAACCCAAGGTGATCGAAAACTCCGAGGGCGCGCGCACCACGCCGTCCGTGGTCGCCTACGCCGACGACGGCGAAATCCTGGTCGGCGCACCGGCCAAGCGGCAGGCGGTCACCAACGCCCGCAACACGCTGTTCGCGGTCAAGCGCCTGATCGGTCGCCGTTTCGAGGAAAAGGAAGTTCAGAAGGACATCGACCTGATGCCTTTCAAGATTGTCAAGGCCGACAACGGCGACGCCTGGGTGAACGTGCGCGACAAAAAAATCGCCCCGCCGCAGGTTTCCGCAGAGGTGCTGCGCAAGATGAAGAAGACCGCCGAGGACTACCTCGGCGAGGAAGTCACCGAAGCAGTCATCACCGTGCCCGCCTATTTCAACGACAGCCAGCGCCAGGCCACCAAGGACGCGGGCAGGATCGCCGGACTGGAGGTGCGCCGCATCATCAACGAACCGACGGCGGCGGCGCTTGCTTTCGGTCTCGACAAAAAACCGGGCGACTCCAAGATCGCGGTCTATGACCTCGGCGGCGGTACGTTCGATATTTCCATCATCGAGATCGCCGACATCGACGGCGAGCACCAGTTCGAGGTGCTGTCGACCAATGGCGACACTTTCCTCGGCGGCGAGGACTTCGACCAGCGCATCATCGACTACATCGTCACCGAGTTCAAAAAGGAACAGGGCGTCGATCTTAAAAACGACGTGCTTGCCCTGCAACGCCTGAAGGAAGCCGCCGAAAAGGCCAAGATCGAGCTGTCCTCCAGCCAGCAGACCGAAATCAACCTGCCCTACATCACGGCGGATGCGAACGGCCCGAAGCATCTCACGCTCAAGATTACGCGCGCCAAGTTCGAGGCGCTGGTGGAAGAACTGATCGAGCGCTCGATCGAACCCTGCCGCATCGCCCTGAAGGACGCCGGCCTGAAAGGTTCCGACATCGACAATGTGATCCTCGTCGGCGGCCAGACCCGTATGCCCAAGGTGCAGGAAAAGGTGAAGGAGTTCTTCGCCCAGGAGCCGCGCAAGGACGTCAACCCCGACGAGGCCGTGGCCGTCGGCGCGTCCATCCAGGGCGGCGTGTTGCAGGGCGAGGTCAAGGACGTGCTGCTACTCGACGTGACGCCCCTGTCACTGGGCATCGAGACCCTGGGCGGCGTCATGACCAAACTCATCCAGAAGAACACCACCATCCCGACCAAGGCGAGTCAGGTGTTCTCCACCGCCGACGACAACCAGTCGGCGGTGACGATCCACGTTCTGCAAGGCGAGCGCGACATGTCCGCCGGCAACAAGAGCCTGGGCCAGTTCAACCTCAACGACATCCCGCCCGCGCCGCGCGGTATGCCGCAGATCGAAGTCACCTTCGACATCGACGCCAACGGCATTCTGCACGTTT
Source organism: Azoarcus sp. (assembly GCA_031289095.1). Classification (GTDB taxonomy): domain Bacteria; phylum Pseudomonadota; class Gammaproteobacteria; order Burkholderiales; family Rhodocyclaceae; genus WRNU01. The sequence goes on along the minus strand of JAITQD010000067.1, from coordinate 6,346 downwards.
CGGCCAAGGACAAGGCTACCGGCAAGGAAAACAAGATCACCATCAAGGCCAACTCGGGCTTGTCGGACAATGAAATCCAGCGCATGGTGCAGGACGCCGCCGCGCACGCCGAGGAAGACAAGAAAACGCACGAGCTGGTAAACGCCCGCAACGAATGCGACAACCTGATCCACGCGACCCGCAAGGCGCTCGGCGAATACGGCGACAAGGTAGGCAGCGACGACAAGGCCAAGATCGAAACCGCGATCAAGGACGCCGAAGAAGCACTCAAGAGCGACAACAAGAACCAGATCGAAACCAAAACGCAGGCGCTGGCGACGGTGAGCCAAAAATTGGGCGAGGCGATGTATGCCCAGCAACAGGCGGCCAGCGGCGCACAGCAGCAGCCCGGCGCTGCCGGCGGCGGCAATGGCGGCGAAGGCAAGGCGGCGGATGCCGACGTGGTGGATGCCGAGTTCACCGAGGTAAAAGACAAGAAATAAGTTTTCTTCCACAGCATTCGATAATGCTTCGGGCATATAACGAAACGGGGATGCCAGTCATCCCCGTTGCCCGTTGGAGAAGTCAGCCAGCCAACGTATCAGGATAAAAAACCATGCCCAAACGGGATTACTACGAGGTTCTCGGCGTCAACCGCGATGCCGGCGACGACGACGTCAAGAAGGCTTACCGCAAGCTGGCGATGAAGTACCACCCCGACCGCAATCCGGACAACAAGGAAACCGAGGAAAAATTCAAGGAAGCCAAGGAAGCCTACGAGGTGCTTTCCGACGCCAAGAAGCGCGACGCCTACGACCGCTTCGGCCATGCCGGCGTCGACTCGTCGATGGGCGCGGGCGGCGGCGGTTTCGAGGGTTTCGGCGATGCGTTCTCTGACATTTTTGGCGACCTGTTCGGGGGGGGCGGCGGACGTGGGCGCTCCAACGTCTATCGTGGCGCGGACTTGCGCTACAACCTCGAAATCTCGCTCGAAGAAGCGGCGCGCGGCGCGGAAAAAACCATCCGCATTCCCACCATTGAAGAATGCGACACCTGTCACGGCAGCGGGGCCAAGCCCGGCACCCACGCCACCACCTGCCCGAATTGCGGAGGCTCCGGCCAGATGCGCATCCAGCAGGGCTTTTTCTCGCTCCAGCAGCCCTGCCCCAAGTGTCACGGCAGCGGGCGCATCATCCCCGATCCATGCCGCGACTGCGGCAGCGCAGGGCGCGTGAAGCGGCAAAAGACCCTCGAAGTCAAAATCCCCGCCGGCATCAACGAAGGCATGCGCCTGCGCCATGCTGGCCATGGCGAACCGGGCGTCAATGGCGGCCCGCCGGGCGATCTGTACGTCGAAATCCACATCCGCCCCCATACGGTGTTCGAACGCGAGCACGACGACCTGCATTGCGAGATGCCGATCAGCTTTACCACCGCCGCGCTCGGTGGCGAAATCGAAATTCCCACCCTCGATGGCGTGGCGCGCCTGAAGATTCCGACTGAAACGCAGAGCGGCAAAGTCTTCCGCCTGCGCGGCAAGGGCATCCGGAACGTGCGCACCCAAATCCGCGGCGACCTGATGTGTCATGTGGTGGTGGAAACGCCGGTCAACCTCACCGAGCGCCAGCGCGAACTCCTGAATGAATTCGACGAGATTTCCCTCAGCAACGGTGATCGCCACAACCCGAAAGCGAAATCGTGGATGGACAAGGTAAAGACGTTCTTCGGTACCTGACAGCACGAAGTCATCGGCGGATAGCCGCTACAGAACACCAGTTCATTGAGTCCCTGGCCTGAAGGCCGGGGATTCCCCTCACGCTTTGTCTCGCCGATCTCACCATGAATGGCGAAAATTGCGCTCGCTCCGTGTTCAACCGGCAATGGCTGCGGCAGAATGATGCGATTTTCTTTACTTTCCGATCGCCATGAACCGTCTTTTGCTTTGCACGCTATTGCTTGGTGTGGCGCTGTTCACCACCCCCACCCATGCCGAACCGCTTGCCGAAGTGCCGCAAAGTCAATGCGACCAGACGCTGGCATTGCCCAGCCGCACAGCAATGGAGCGCGAATTGCAGGACTACCTGCGCCTCTCAGAAGAAGCGTTGTCCATGCGGGCGATGGCGATCCGGCTTTACTACGAGCTGGAAGCCAAAAAGAAACGCGGCCCCCTGACCGGACAGGACTTGCAGCGCATCAACGAAGGGGCCGTTGCCTTGCTCGAACAGCGCGCCGAATTGTTCAAGGCGGCGCTGGCGCACGAATGCTGGGCGTCGACACCGCCGGACACCCGCGCCGAGGAAGGCGACATCCAACGCACCGGCGCGCTGATTTCGCTGTCAGCCGCCCTGATTCTCTACGACAACTACCTTTCCGCGGTCACGCTGTACCGTGACGATCCCGACCTGCGTCAGCACATCAACAAACCCGACCAGGGATTCGCCCTGAGCGCCAACGAACTGCAAAAGGCCGATCACATTTTCGATTCCCCGCAGATTCGCCACCGGGTGCGGCATGCAATCGAATGGTACGTCCGCCACGGCGACGCCAAATCCAGCTTCGAGGGCTACGATTACCTTTTTCAGTCCATCGCGCAAAGCCCGTCGTTCCATTTCGTGCGCAAGCGCCGCCCGTTTTACGTGCTGGGCCGCATCTTCGAGGTTTTCGGCAACTACACCCTGGACACGCTCGTCAACCTGAAGGACGAAAGCAGTCACTTTTCCAGCCTGCTGTTCGGCAACACCGTGGGCCTTGTGGAAACACGGCGCGGCAAGCTGTACGCCAAACCCAAGATTGAACAGCGAGTACGCAGCGAACTCCGGGCGGGCGACATCCTGCTGGAAAAAACGCCGTTCCGGCTCACCGACACCTTCATTCCCGGACACTTTGGCCATGCCGCCGTCTGGGTCGGTACGGAAGCGGAACTGACCGAACTGGGCATATGGGAGCATCCGGTCGTGCGCCCGCATCACGACGCCATCCGCGCCGGACGCGGCGTCGCCGAAGCGTTGCGCAGCGGGGTGGAACTCAATACCCTGGCCCATTTCATGAACATCGACGATCTCGCCGTGCTGCGTCGCACCGAAGCGCCGCCGCAAGCCCGCGCAGCCGCCATCCTGCAAACCCTGCGCCAGATCGGCAAGGATTACGATTTCAATTTCAACGCCGAAACTACCGACCGGGTGTTCTGCTCCAAGCTCGTATACTTGGCCTATGGCGACATCGACTGGCCCACCTCACGCATGCTGGGACGTTTTACCGTCAGTCCGGACGACATCGCGCAACGCTCGATCAACGGCGGCCCGCTCGCCATTACGCTGTTCTATCACGATGGCAAAAACGTGGAAAATCCGCAGCCGACCATGGCGCAGTTTTTAGGAAAACGCTCGGCGGTTCAAATCTGAAGTGCAACACGGGGTTGCAAGTTCACGATTTGTCACTACACGCTCATGCCGCTCTGGGTGATATGTCCATGCCAACCCCGCCCCCACCGCCCGCGATACCTCCGCTCTCCACCCGGAACAGGTTGAACTCCTGCTCGAACTGCGTTTCGACCTTCAGGAAAACCTCGACCAGCCGCGGGTCGAAATGGGTGCCAGCGCCATCGACGATAATCCCCCGGGTCTGCTCATGGCTCAGACCCTGACGATAGCAGCGGTTGCCGGTCACGGCGTCATAGACGTCGGCCACCGCCATAATGCGCGCGCACAAGGGGATTTCATCGCCGCGCAACCCCTTGGGATAGCCGCTGCCGTCAAAACGCTCGTGGTGCGATTCGGCAATCTGGATGGCGAACTTTAGGTAGTGCTGCGTGGGTGTGCGCCAGTACATGCGACGGAGAATTTCGCCCCCCAGCGTGGAATGCGTTTTCATGATCTCGAACTCGCCTTCGGACAGCGGCCCCGGCTTGAGCAGTATCCGGTCGCGGATGCCGATCTTGCCAATATCGTGCAGGGGCGCGGCGCGTACGATCATGTCGAGATCGCCCTCGGACATGGCGTCAGAAACTTCCCTGGATTGCTTCCGGAGCGTTTTCCCCAGAATCTGGACATAGCGGCTGGAGCGCCCGACGTGTCCACCGGTGTTGGCATCGCGGAACTCGACGATCTCTGCGAACCCGAGCACGATGCCGCCTTCCAGATCCCGCACGTTCTCCTCAAGCAGGTGCTGATAACGGTGGAAACGCAGGTGATGTCCGATCCGGTACAGGAGGATGCTTTTGTTGACCGGTTTGACGATGAAATCCGCCGCGCCACGCTCCAACCCCCGGATTTCAGTTTCAGTGTCGTTGTCCGTTGAAAGGAAAATGACCGGGATAGTGGAAAGCTCCGCCCTCTCGCCCAAACGTTCCAGCACCTCGAACCCGCCCATACCCGCCATCTCGATGGCGAGCAGGATGAGGTCGGGCCGCATCTTGGAGCAGACCTTCAACGCCTGCTCTCCCGACGTCGCCAGAATGACGCGACACTCATCCTGTAGATGTCGATAGATGCATTCGCGGCTGGCCCGGTTGTCGTCCACAACCAGGACGGTGTATTCCATGCGAGGTATCCAATGGGTTATTGTTGCTCAGATTATGGATCATGAATTAACCAGAACTGCGAGAAATATGAATCGTGAAACATAAAATAATGACATTTAGGCGCAAGCAGTACCGGAAGCATGTCTGCCGCCCGCAGCGCCCGCCAGAAACACGGAGGCACGCGACTTCCTGACCTGTCCAGGTGACTTTTTGACCGACCCAGGTGACTTTCGCCATTCATGGCAATATTTTTTGTAATGATAAATTTCACAATCTGTGATATTATTCACACTAGACGGTTGCGTAATCCTTCGTCAATACGCAGAATATGCTCAGCTTGTCCTTCAGGCCTCTCCCGGGGACGTTCCTCCGTCTCCTTCCTCAACTCAATCCCGACAAAAAGGAACCCGCCATGAAACTCTCCATGCTCAGCGCGGCCATCATCGCCATGGGGCTTACCATGCCCGCCACCGCAACCGTCTACACGAAGATCATCCCCGGAACGACCTTCGAAGCCGAGTCCGGCTACCGCTATTGCGGCAGAGACCGCGGCGCGAAGCATAACGCCGCGAACCACCCCGATGTCATCACGGACAAAAAAGTCACCGGTCTGTGGCCGCTGAACCTTTACCTGGGCTCCAGCAACGGCAAGTTCGTCGGCAATTTCACGTTCCTCAACTACGTTGAGGACTTCGCTAGCACCACTGCCGCCGGCATATACACTGCCTGGGTTTCGTATTCCACGCCCTACCCTGGCGTCGTCATTGAGTTCCAGGTTGTCCAGAACGGCTACGCGCACTGGCCGGTCACGACCCCGCCGCTGGCATCCAGCTTCGATACCCGCTACAACCCGACCTTCGCCAACCCGTTCATGTTCCTGCAAAAGGACAGATGGGTCAGAGCGCCGCTTCAGGTGTTCCTGCCCGTAGGCAAGTTCGCGTTCCGCGTGCGCAACGTTGGCTTCGTGCAATTCGATTACGACAAGATCGCCTTCGACTATGCGTTTGTTCCGCCGGCTGTACCGCCGGTCCCCTCGAACTGAGGGATGCGATAGCCGCAAACGCGGCTGACGCCTTCCGGTGACAGCCGCCGCAACAAAGCCATGGCCCGCCCCCGTTGGATACGGGGGCGGGCCATGATCTTTCTGGGTCGTGAATTGCCTCGCTACGAATTCATCAGAGGTGCAGCGCCCGCTTGTCGCAGGCCAGCGCCGCTTCATGCACGACTTCCGACAGCGTGGGATGCGCGTGGCAGATACGCGCCAGGTCTTCCGACGCACCCGCGAATTCCAACGCCACAGTCGCTTCGGCGATCAGATCGGAGGCGCCTGCGCCGATGATGTGGATGCCGAGGATGCGATCCGTCCGGACGTCGGCCAGGATCTTCACGAACCCTTCCGGCGCGCCGATCCCCAGGGCGCGGCCATTGGCAAGGAAAGGCGCCTTGCCGACCTTGCAGGCAACACCCGCGTCCTTCAACTGCTGTTCGGTCTTGCCAACCCAGGCGATTTCCGGCGCGGTGTAGATGACGTTTGGGATGGCGTCGACATTGACGTGCCCGGCTTGGCCCGCAATGATTTCGGCCACCATCACGGCTTCTTCCATCGCTTTGTGGGCGAGCATGGGGCCACGCACCACGTCGCCGATGGCCCAGATGCCGGGGAGGTTGGTCTTGCAGTGCTCGTCGACCTCGATCTGGCCGCGCTCGCTGAGCTTGAGACCGACTGCCCCGGCGTTCAGCCCTTCGGTATTGGGAATGCGGCCCACGGAAACGATGAGCCGGTCGGCGTCGAGATGGGCGGCCTTGCCGTCCTTGTCGGTATAGGCGATGACGACGCCTTTCTTGCCC
>JAITQD010000042.1 GCA_031289095.1 Azoarcus sp. | reverse complement strand
CAACGCCTGTAGCGAAACGTTGTTCGGCTCGCTCAAGGTGGAACGGTTGCATGGCCAGCGCTTCAAGACCCGGCGACACGCCATGGATGAGGTGATCGCCTGGCTGCTCTGGTATAACCAAACTCGACTCCACTCGACGCTGGCCTATGTCAGCCCCGTGCGCTTCGAGCAAAACTGGCGCGCCGCTCAGGTAGCGCACGCCTGCACGTGAGCTTGGCTATGGGATACGGAATACAAGGGCAAGGTCACAGCTTCGCACATGACGGGGTGTCGCTTCCCGCTTATGGGAGTAGCAACGGGTTACGCAGGGAATCCCAAGGAGTGAGCCGTTTCTTTTCGTCATGGGTGATGCCATGAATCTGCTGTATGCCCAGGCTGGCGGCATGACGGCGGTCATCAACGCCAGCGCTGCTGGCGTCATTGCTGCGGCGCGGGTGCAGGGCGCGCGAATCGGCGCGACGCTGGCGGCGCGTTATGGCATTCTCGGCGCGCTCGCCGAATCGCTCCATGACTGCGCCAGCATCGACGTCGAGGCGCTCGCCGCCACGCCCGGCGGCCTCTTCGGTTCCTGTCGCTTCGTCATGCCGGTGGAAGTGGAGCAGCCGGCGCTCTACGACCGTCTTTTCGCTGTGCTGGACGCGCACCGCGTCGGGGCCTTGCTCTACAACGGCGGCAACGGTTCGCTGGAAGTCGTCGCCAGAGTCTCGAAAGCAGCGCGGCGGCGCGGCTATCCGCTTGCCTGCGTCGGCGTGCCCAAGACCATCGACAACGATATCGAAGCCTGCGACTGTTGTCCCGGCTACGGCTCGGCGGCGAAGTACCTTGCTACTTCGATGCGCGAAGTCTGCCGCGATCTCGCCTCAATGATGAGCCGCAAGGGACGGGTCTTCGTCATGGAAGTCATGGGCCGCAACGCCGGCTGGCTGGCGGCGGCTACGGCGCTGGCGGCGCGCGACGTCGATGAGGCTCCGCACATCGTGCTGTTCCCCGAAGTGCCGTTCGACGAAGAGGCCTTGCTGGCGCGGGCGGAAACGGTGATTTCGCGCCTTGGCTACTGTGCGATCACGGTCGCGGAAGGTATCCGCCGCACCGACGGCAGCCCGCTCAGGGCGCGCTCGCACGGCGACGGGCACGTGCGCTTTGGCGGTGCGGGGGAAGAAATCGCCCGCTTGGTCAGCGATGCGTTCGACTGCCATCGCCACTACGCCGCGCCCGACTACTTGCAACGCAGCGCCGCGCACTGGGTGTCCGCCGTCGACCACGCTCAGGCGCTGGCGGTAGGGCATGCGGCGGTCAACTATGCGCTGGAAGGCCGCGATGGCGTTGTCGCCGCCATCCGCCGCCTGGGCGACGACCCCTACCGCTGGGACGTCGTGCCGGTGGAAGCGGCGACGGTCGCCAATCTCGAACGTCGGCTGCCGCCAGAATTCATCGCTGCCGACGGCATGCAGGTGAGCGAGGCGGGACGGCGTTACCTCGCGCCGCTGGTGATGGGGGAATGCCTAGTGAATTGCGCGGATGGCCTGCCGGTGCATTACCACCGGGAATTGCCGGGACTGCCGCGCAAGCTGTCGCGTTATTGCGGTTGGGCCGATGAGATCATTTACGCGCGGATGGGGTGAGGCGGAAACAATCGTTTCCCCGAGGCTTGCAGCGTGTCAGCCGGTGCGGCAGATTTGCATTAAACTGAGGCATGGCTGCGATGTCTAGTTCCGATCCCCGCCTTTTTGCCGATGTGGTTTTTGCCTCGTCGGCGTGCGTTTGCGCGTGTGCGAATGCGCCATCTCGCGAGGTGACGCCGTTACCCGTTCGAGTGTTCCTGCTGGCGTTGGTGCTCGTCCTGCATGGTGTTGGCGTAATGTTGCTGTTGCGCATGGCTGCGCCAGCCGTCGCCGCCGAAATGCCAACGGTATTGCAGGTGAGCTGGATTGCCGACGGGCTGCCCGCACCAGCAGCGCCCACCGTGGCGCAGGAAACCCTGGCGCCGGTGCCTGCGCGCCGTCGCGCGGCGCGCACACCCGCAGTACGTACGCCAGTGGCGCGATCACACAGCAGGGTTGGCCCTGCCCGGATTTCTTCGCCCGTCGAATCCGCACCGGAACAAACCGCCGCGCCAGTGGCGGCAAGCGCCGGGACAGATCTCCCGGTCGCCGCAGCGGAAGATGCCGGAGGAGCGGGACGGCTTGATCTTTCCGTTACCGCGCCTGCCATTGCCGCTGTGGGCAACGGAAGGGAAGGTGGCGGGGCGGATTACGTCGGGCCGGATTTCAATGCGAATTACCTTGCCAACCCCGAGCCCGAATATCCTCCCTTGTCGCGCCGCTTGCGCGAACAGGGGTTGGTACAGTTGCGTATCTACGTCACGGTGGAAGGCCGTTGCGGTGAGGTGGAGTTGTTCAGGAGCAGCGGTTATGAACGGCTCGACAGGGCGGCGACCGACGGTGTCCGGCGCTGGCGTTTCAGACCGGCGCAACGGGCCGGGATGGCCGTCGCCGGTTGGGTAGTGGTTCCGATCAGATTTCATTTTCAGGGTTGAAAAGCATGTCCGAGGCTTCCTGGGGCTTTGCCCATTTTCTGGCGCAGACGGATACCATCGGCCTTTGTGTGCTCGCGGTGCTGGTGGCGATGTCGTTGCTGTCGTGGTACCTGATCGCGGCCAAGCTCTGGAGCTACATGGCGATCCGCGCGCGCAGCAAGGCGTTCCTGGCTTCGTTCCGCGCCGTGCATCACCCCGTCGATGCCGAACGCTTGTGGGTGCAGAGGGCGGCGGACAATCCGTTCGCGCGCCTGTTGGGCGAAGGGTTGGGAGCCTGTCTGGCCCTGCGGGAAGCCAAAAGGGATAACAGCAGAAAAGGGGACGAATTCGGGTTTGGGCTTGCCGCGCCCGACGACTACATGAGCGCCGCGCTTGCGCATGGCGTCGCCAGCGAGGCGCGTGGTCTCGAAAACGGTCTGACGGCGCTTGCTTCCATTGCCTCGTCTGCGCCTTTCGTGGGCCTGTTCGGGACGGTGTGGGGCATCTTCCACGCCTTGCGCGATATCGCCCTGTCGTCGCAGGCCAGCCTGGACAAGGTAGCGGGGCCGGTTGGCGAAGCCTTGATCATGACGGCCTGCGGCCTGTTCGTCGCCATTCCCGCCGTGCTTGCCTATAACGCTTTCACGCGCCTGAACCGCAACCTGTGCGGGGAGATGGAGAACCACGCGCACGCAATCTTCGGACTATTGGGGCTGGGACAGACGGCGGGCGGCGCGGCGCGGGTCGTCGAGTTGTCGAGCGCGCCAGCAAAAGCGGAAGGCGCGCACTGATCGTGGCTTTCCATCCCCAGGCGGCGTACAAGACGCCGCAATCGGAAATCAACATGATTCCGCTCATCGACGTGATGCTGGTGTTGCTGACCATCTTCATCGTCGCCGCGCCGCTCCTGACCCATGCCGTCAAAATCGACCTGCCTGCGGCCAACAGCACTGCGACGAGCATGAAGCCAGATGCGATCCAGTTGGGCATCAAGGCCGACGGACGTTTCTTTTGGAACGGCGACACCACGGACGAGGCCGCGTTGCCGGCACTGATGCAAGAAGCCGCTCAACACGAGCCGCGCCCGGAACTTCACCTCCAGGCCGATGCAGCCACTTCCTATGAGACGGTCGCGCGCGTCATGGCGCTGGCCTCGCGCACGGGGCTGGAAAAAATCGGTTTCGTCAGCAAGCCCGAGGAGGGCAGGTAGCCCCCCGGTTGGCTAAGTTGCTTGAAATGCTACGTGGGCGACAGACACGTTGGTTATCTGGAAACTTGACAGGCCAAGGCGTCGCGTCAAGCAAAAAGAGTGTAGCATCCAATACCACGTTCATTGGTGTGTGTCGGCACGTTCTTGGAAAGGGAGTTGATATGGTGACTAAAGGAGTTGAAAAGGAAGCATTATTCCATGCTTGAGCTTCTCCAACGCTGCCATGGCAATTATCTTCTTTGTGAGGACAAACTAGAAATACCTCTTCAGGATTTTGCGGACTGTAGGCACAAATATTCCGGCAGTGTTTTCTTGCTGGCCTCTGGGCCTTCTGCCGGGGCTTTTCCTGTTTCTTGTTATGCGAATTACCCTTTTATTGCCATGAATGGCTCTATCGCGCGATTCGTGGACGAAAAAATCAAGCCTTTATTCTATATATGCAGTGACCCCAGCTTTCCGGCTGCTCGTCCAGATCTTGCTATTATGGGGTGCGAACATGCGAGCCATATTGCAATGGCTTTGGAATGTTTCGAGGAAATTTATTCGCACGACAAATCAGTATTGATGGGTAAGTCTCTTTATTTACTGGAGCGCGTTAATAGATATTATAATAAACAATCTGTGTCTGATCGGCGTTTTGCGTGGTCTATCAGAAATAACGCTGAATTGATCAGTAATTTTTCTCTGCTGCGGAAAAGGCCAAACCGGATTGGTTTTAGTAAAAATATGCACCATGGTTATTTTTGCGCCCGCACTATTGTTTATATAGCATTACAGTTGGTGTATACGCTAGGTTTTCGGAAAGTATTTATTACAGGTATGGACTTGAGTGGAAATATTGGTAGATTTTATGAAGACAAGGGTAAGGGGCTTCCGACTTCTCTTGACGATGAGTTCGACAAAATTATTTGCCCCAGTTTCCAGTTGGTAGCCAAAAAAATTATATGCGACGATTTCAGCGTGTTTAATTTGTCAGCGAGTAGCCGTTTACCAGATTCGATGATCCCTAAAATCACGCTCAAACAATTGGACTGCTTGTTGGCTCAGAAATGAGCATTATATGCAAAAGCGAAAGAAGCAGACCCTCACAGGAAGCGCATGTCACGCCGTCTGGTTTTCAGATTGCGCCCGCCAGTTTTCCATCACCGTCTTGAATTTTTCCTCGTACCCCAATACGTCTGGATAAACCTTGACGCGCGCGATCATGCCGAAGACCGTCTGCATGTCGGCCACGGTTCCGGCGTCGACCGCCCACAGGCTGCTGAGGTCGAAATGACCGCAATTCACGGAATCCCACCAAGCCAGCAGGAAATCTGCAACGATCATGCTCTGATGTGTGCTGCCATGGGCGATGCTCACGTCGGCGCTGTTCGCGTTGGCGATAGCGATGAGACGTTCGAGCGCCTCGATTTCTTTTGGCCGCAGCGCGGGGACGTCCGGTTTGCCTATTGCTTTCATGGTTTTTCCCTGTTTATTCGCTACGCATTTGCGGAAACAGAATCACATCCCGTATCGCGGGGCTGTCTGTGAGCAGCATTGCCAGACGGTCAATACCAATACCGCAGCCGCCGGTGGGAGGCAGTCCGTATTCGAGGGCGCGGATGTAGTCGGCGTCATAGTACATCGCTTCTTCATCGCCAGCGTCCTTGGCCGCGACCTGGGCGCGGAAACGGGCCGCCTGGTCTTCGGGATCGTTCAGCTCGGAAAATCCGTTGGCGATTTCGCGTCCGGCAATGAACAACTCGAAACGCTCGGTGACTTCAGGGTCGTTGTCGGACGCACGGGCGAGCGGCGAGACTTCCACCGGGTAGTCGATGATGAAGGTCGGTTCCCACAATTCGGATTCGGTCGATGCCTCGAAAAGCTGCAATTGCAGGCTGCCGATACCGCCCGGTTTGACATCTTCGCCGAAGTCCTTGATTTTTTGCGCCAGCCAGTCGGGATCGCCAAGCTGTGCCTCTGTGAAGCCGGGGTGGTGTCTATGAATCGCCCCGGTTATGGTGAGACGGGCAAAGGGTACGGAAAGGTCGAGCCTGCGGCCTTGGTAGACGAAGGTTTCGGTGCCGAGCGCCTCGCGTGCAGCGTGACGGAGCAAACCTTCGGTGAAGTCCATCAGGCTGCGATAGTTTGCGTACGCCTCGTAGAACTCCATCATGGTGAATTCAGGATTGTGGCGCGGCGACAGGCCCTCGTTGCGGAAATTGCGGTTGATCTCGAAAACCTTCTCGAAACCGCCCACAACCAGGCGCTTGAGATAAAGCTCAGGGGCGACGCGCAGGTAAAGGTTCATGTCGAGCGCGTTGTGATGGGTCATAAATGGTTTGGCCGTGGCCCCGCCGGGGATCGGGTGCATCATCGGCGTTTCGACTTCGAGGAAGCCGTGACCGTTCATGTAGTTACGGATCGACTGCACCAGCCGGCTGCGGGCGACGAAAGTAAAGCGTGATTCCGGACTCATGATGAGGTCGACGTAACGCTGCCGGTACTTGGACTCGGTGTCGGTGAGGCCGTGGAACTTGTCGGGCAACGGACGCAGGCTCTTGGTAAGCAGGCACAGGGTCTCGGCCTTGACGGTCAGTTCGCCGGTGCGCGTCTTGAACAGCGTGCCAACGCAGCCCACGATGTCACCGATGTCCCAGCGTTTGAAATCGGCATAGGCTTCTTCGCCGATTGCGTCGCGCACCACGTAGATCTGGAGCCTGCCGGACAAGTCCTGAATGGTGACGAAGCTCGCCTTGCCCATGAGGCGCTTGAGCATGATCCGGCCCGCCACACTGACTTCGACGGGCGTCGCTTCCAGCACCCCGGAATCCTTGTCGCCGTAGAGTTCGTCGAGCTTGCCAGCGGTGTTTTCGCGCGCGAAGCCGTTCGGAAACGCCCGTCCGCTGGCGCGCCATTGCGCGAGCTTTTCGCGCCGTTCGGCGACGATGTGGTTTTCGTCCTGGAGGGGAGCAGGGGGAGCGTTGCTGTCGGACATGGTGCGTCGCAGGAGATGTGAAAGCCGTGATTGTCGCAGGCGCAGGGGGCGGGAGCAAATGGAAAGAATATTCCGGAGGGCAGAGGTTCCTCAGAATGTTGTCGACCTGAGGGTATTCCCCTGGTTTGGCGGAATGGGATGTTGCACCTCATGATTTACGATGCTAGACTCAAAAGTGATTCCTGATGCATGGATGACTTTCCCGGTCTGCATGATCCCGGTACGGTTGGTGCTTGGTCGTTACCAAGAGCCGCAGCGCGGGAGCACAGCTTTCTGAGTTGAGTCTGCCTCTTGCCCGTGCGGTTGTTTTTCCGGCTGCACGGGCTTTTTCTTTCAGTGCAGGGTTCGCGGCTGAAATATTTCATCAATCGCATCGGCATCGAACCGGTACGTATGGTTGGACAACTCGTCGCGGATTGTGACTGCGTTGTTTTCGGCGAGCACGGCGCGAATGTCTTCCTCCCCCAGGGCGCGCAGCATGGCGACGATTTTTTCCGGATCGGGCGGCCAGTGGTGGGTGACGGCGCGGGCAGGGTAGAGGCGCACGTC
>JAITQD010000097.1 GCA_031289095.1 Azoarcus sp. | reverse complement strand
TCCCGCGCCGCTCGATCAACCGCGCCGGTGAAGCAGTGATGGTCAGCACCGAAGGGCGGCACGATCCCTGCGTCGGTATCCGCGCTGTTCCCGTGGCCGAGGCCATGCTGGCGTTGGTGCTGATCGACCACGCCCTGCGCCATCGCGCCCAGTGCGGTGATGTGCGTACGGAAACGCCGAGGATCGCGGGACTCGCGCCGGCAGTCTGAAGCGGGCTCCGCGAACACCTCTCTTTAGAGACCGGCCCGATCCTGAATGGATTTTCGTCTCCTTCGATTATCGTATGCTCAGGAGTCAGAGCATGAAAAAAAACATCTTCGCCGCTAGTTTCATCTTTATCAGCCTGTGGAACGCGCCTGCGCTGGCCGATCACTGGCCCCAACTGGAATATACGGGCGCGGAAAGACCCGCCGAATGCGCGCAAGCGCTGCAATTCGCCGAAGCGGCTTTCAGATCCAATGCGTTCCGCCTGTATTACCCGATCAGGACGCCGCAAAATCTGGTTTTTGGCCCTGATGCGCGGAAAAACGAAGCAAAGGCCACCGTGCCTGAAACCGGGGAAGCTGCGGACGAAGCATCCGGGAACACCGGGTGCCTGGATTTCGCCGATTCGGCAGAAGGCTCTGCGCTTTCCATTCCGGCGGATTTCGGCAGCGATCTTGTTCTGGCGGCGACGGCAACAGACATTTCGGGTGGCGACGGAGCCCTGACCGACCCGGAACGCTTCGATGAATCCCTGCTCATTTACGAGGACAAGTACTATGGCTCGCGGTACCTGCACTGGCTGAAAATAGCGAGTAATGGGCATCATCTGGCGCTGGTCGCCCGTCCGTTCAATTGGCGGGGCGACACTTACTCCCTTTTCGCGCCCGCTGAAAACATTTTGCCGGAAGAATTCTGGCGCGACCTCAACGAAGATTCCCCGAACGAAAATAAGCGGGAATCCGGCTTGGTCATTGAGGACGCATTTCGCCCGCCGCTCATTTTCCGGGCGAAAGATTCCGGGCGCTACTGGATCATTGACCCCGATGTCAGCATTGTGGGCAAGTGGCTCGTCAGCATCGTCGAGCCGACAGGCGTCGAACAGCGCTGCACTGTGCGTTTCTACAAGGGCGAGCAAGAGACTCTGGCCTTGTTGCCTCCCGAAGTCCGGCGCCTGGAAAATCTCCTGGACGCTACGATGGGGTCGGGCGCAGATGAAGGCACGCTCCAGCCAACTGCCCTGCTGCACCATCTGGTTCAGATCGACTGGATCAACGCGATGCTGCGTCCGTGGGCGCTGGGCGGATACATGCCCTATAACACCCGCGAAAAAGTCGTCGAAGGCTTGAAGGCATGGGCGAAACAGGGCGCGAGCTACCGCAGGCTCCATCAGGACATCCTGCGCCAATATCCCCTCGCCGAACGCGCCCTGGCCCGCTATTACCAGAAACGCTTCCGGCTTTCGCCTGCCGCCGCAAAAAAACGGGCCGTCTGGGGGCTGGACATCGTTTTTCGGCAGCATTACGTATTCCCCGGTAATGCCTGCCGCCACGCCAATCCCAACCCCTGGCGCTGAGAACTCCCGTCGCGCCCGCTTATTGTAGCCGGGCTAGTGTGGCAGGGGCTGGATCAGACTGCGGGTCGTAACCCGGCATTGAAAGGCACAACGCCGGGTTTTGCACCTCGTCCTACGATGCTTCGTTCAAAGCGGAGTAGTCGGTATACCCTTTCGCGCCGGGCGTGAAGAAGGTCGCGCTATCAGGAGCGTTAAGTGGCGCGCCCCGGCGGAAGCGTTCGGGCAAATCCGGGTTTGCAATGAAAGATACGCCGAAAACTGCGGCATCGGCCCGCCCTTCGGCCAGCGCGGCTTCGGCCTTGGCCTGATCCAGCCCGCCGCCCAGCAAATAAGTACCCTGAAAACGCGGGCGTAAGAGCGCGTGGTAATCGGTTTTTGCGCCAAACAGGGCAACGTGCAGATAGGCCAAATCAAGGCCGAGCAATTGTCCGGCCAAATAGGTGTAGGTTTCCTGTGGCGCGGCATCTGTAATGCTGTTGTAATTCATTTCCGGCGAAATCTTGATGCCGACGCGATCATTCCCGGCTTCTGCCGTCATGGCTGCCAGCGTTTCCAGCACAAAGCGGACGCGGTTTTCGACGGAACCGCCGTATTTGTCCTCACGCTGGTTGCTGCCGGAAGATAGGAATTGTTCAGGCAGATAACCGGAAGCGGCATGGAGTTCGACGCCATCGAAACCGGCATCCAGCGCGCGACGGGTCGCCAGGCGGTATTCCTCAATAACGCCCGCGATTTCTTCTGTCCGCAGGGCGCGGGGCGTGACGTAATCCACCTGCCCGGCGGACGTCCAGGTTTGCCCTTCCGGCTTGATGGCGGACGGCGCGACAGGCGTTGCGCCGCCCGGCAACAGCGAGGGGTGGGAAATGCGCCCGCAGTGCATGATCTGCATGAAGATTTTCCCGCCCCGGTCATGCACGGCGACCACGATGCGCCGCCACGCCGCGATTTGCGCCTCCGTCGCTATGCCCGGCGTGCGGACATAGCCTTTGCCCATCGCCGAGGGGAAAACACCTTCGCTGATGATGAGTCCGGCACTGGCGCGTTGGGCATAGTAGGTGGCGACGAGATCATCCGGCACGCCGGTTTCATCATCGGCGCGCGAGCGCGTCATCGGAGCCATGACGAAGCGGTTAGGCAGGGAGTGGCGTCCGATATGGACGGGAGTAAACAATTGACTCATGGTGGAAATCCTTAAAAATGACATCATGGAAAAAGCAGCCGGATACATTATCGAGCATATTTCATCTACGATAAATATCGTAATTGGAAAACATTGATTTGTCAATGGAGAAATTCATATGGAATTCCTGAACGACATTTTTGTGGCATATGTTTCAATAATGGAAGAATTCCGCAATCCGGGCACAGGTCAACGACGCTTCTCCTGCTCGCTGACAGATTTTTCCTCATCCTCGTTTTTCAACGCGGCTTCGTCAGATTCCCAGGCAGTTAGCAGGCGGTTGAGAAGCGCAAACAAGGTTTCGCGTTCGGTTTCGTCCAATACGGAAAAAAGATGGGCGGCACTTTCCAGATGATGCCGCCGATGCTCTGTCAGCGCAGCGCGGCCAGCGTCGATGAGGCGAAGGAGAAAACCGCGTTTATCCTTTTCATCGCGCTGCCGGGCGATGTGGCCGTGCTTTTCCAGCTTGATCAGCAGTTCGCTGAGTGAGGCGGAACGGATGTGCAGCCTGTCCAGCAATTCCCGCTGACTCATGCTGTCGCGCTCGGCCAGGATGGAAAGAATGCGGCCTTGCGCGTGGCGAGCGTGACCTTCCGCAGAATCGTGATGACGATGACCGTGGCGATGTCCACGAAACATCCACTTGGCGGCGCGATGAAAAAGCAGCAGCAACTGCTCGTTGCTGACCGGCTCAGACATTTTGCTCACCGCTTGCCGGAAATGTCGACGACAGCCACACCCTGAACGCTTCGCCATGTTTGCAGCGAAGCGCGGCGAACGAACAACGTTTATCGCACAAGGGACACTGCGTGGGGCAGCCGACCCGGACGGCAGTGGCGGGGCAGGACGATTCGCCGGGAGACCGGGAAGAGATGGCGCGGGCGGCAGCCCTGTCGCGCCCGCCTGCATGAGCACGATGCCCTGCATGCCGGTGACTGTGCAGGCGACGGCAAAAATGCGACCAGAATCGGGAAAACATGGAATTGCTCCTTGGAAAATGGCCTTGCCGAAATTAGTAAGGCACCTTGCTTTTTAGCATACGGAGAGTCAGCCCAGTCTGTCAACAAAAAAACAAGGTACCTTCTTGAATTGCACGATGGATGTCCATGCTAATATGCAAAATCGGGTCAATAGATATATCGAACATATGTTAAAAAAGTATTTTTCCCGGATGTGCGGCTCCCCTCGAACCGCATCGGCAAAACCGCTCACGGAAATCATCTGGTCGGGAATCGGTGCTTTCCTCGGCATCTGGCTTGTCTGGATGCTGAATAATCGCCTCGGCCTACAGGAAACCACTGGCTTATACCTGATCGGTTCCTTCGGCGCTTCGGCGGTACTGCTCTACGGCGTGCCGGGGGCTGAATTGTCGCAACCGAGAAACCTGATCGGCGGGCATGCTGTTTCCGCCCTGGTTGGCGTCGCCTGCCACCTGCTGTGCCCGCAAGACATCGCGCTGGCGTCGGCGCTGGCGGTATCGTTGGCCATTGTCATGATGCAGGTGACGCAAACTCTGCATCCTCCCGGTGGCGCAACGGCGTTGATTGCGGTCATCGGCGGGGATTCCGTGTACCGGCTGGGATTCGGGTATGTGCTTTCTCCCGTCCTGAGTGGCGCATTCATCATGCTTTTCGTTGCATTGCTTATCAACAATCTGTCTTCGAATAAAGCACGCCATTATCCACGGCATTGGCTTTGAAAAAATGAACCGGGAGCAAGCTGAACATGCATCCGACGCACGGGTATTGGCGTGTCTGGAAGCACAATCTCGCGCGGCGCTGTTTACGACGACGATCACTCGCGGGGAACAGATCTACGGCGCTTGCCTGTTGCCGGAAGGTCACAAGCTGAAAAGGGAGTGGATGGGGTAACTTTCATCCGCCCCACAACCCCTCTACTCACTCCCAAACCAGACTTCCCCCCGTCTGATACTCCGTCACTCTCGTCTCGAAAAAGTTTTTCTCCTTCCGTAAATTCGCCTGTTCGTCCAGCCAGGGCAAGGTCGCGGTCGCACCGGGAAAAGGTTCTTCCAATCCAAGCTGTCTGGCGCGGCGGTTGGCGACGAAACGGAACTGGCCCAGATGCAATTCGGCAGAATAGCCGAGGATGGGTTCTTGCAGAATATAGTGCGCGTAAGCGCTTTCCGCCACGTCGGCTTCCTGCCACAAATCCGCGACGGCGGTGGGGTCGAGTTGCAGTTTTTCTTCCTGCAACAATTCGCGGATGACGCGGATGCCAAAGGCACAATGCAGCACTTCGTCGCGCATGATGTATTGAAACTGTTCCGCCGTGCCTTTCATCAGTCCCCGGCGTTGCAGGGCGAAAATGGGCGAAAAACCGTTGTAGAACCAGCAGCCTTCAAAAATACCGGCGAAGAAAAGATAAGAAAGGGCGAATTCGTGCAGTGTCTCCCGGTCGGTGAGGTCGAGATCAGAGCGCAGCACTTTTTCCAGACGGCGATTGGCGAGCGCGATTTTGCCGTGGATGGCGGGTACGACGCGGTAACGGTTGTAAATGTCTTCCTGGTCGAGATTCAGGGTTTCGATGCAGTGCTGATATGTCCAGGTGTGCAGGGCTTCTTCAAATACTTGTCGCGCCTGGTAAATCTGGAGTTCCGGCGCGGTCATTTTTTCCATGACGGCGAGACCAATGTTGCGCATGGCGAGGATATCTGAGGTGGTCAGATAAGCGAGCACGTTTTCGAACAGGTGTCGTTCCGCCGGGGTGAGCTTGTGGTGGTAATCCTGCACGTCCTGCGCCATGTTGATTTCGGTGGGCGTCCAGTGGTTGCGGTTGGCGGTGAGGAAGAATTCCCACGCCCACGGGTATTTGAAAGGCGCAAGCTGGTTGATGTCGCCCTGACCATTGACGATGCGTTTGTCGGCGGCTTTCACCGGGGCGAGCGGGGCCGGCGCAGTGTGGGCGTTCGCCACTTGCGGCGCAGCCGGGACGGCGTGGGAGGAAGCGGACGCGGATGGCGCGGGGGCGTCGTTCCAGTCGTCGAAAAGGGCATTCGGCGTGGCGTTCATTGGCAAGCCTCGCAGTCGGGATTGTCGAGGGCGCAGAAACGCGGGGTGTCGGCGGCGAGCTTTTCCGCCTGAGACGCGCCCAGCGTGCGCAGGTAGTAGGTGGTCTTGAGTCCCTTTTCCCAGGCGAGCCGGTAGAGTTCGTCCAGCTTCCGGCCCGAGGGCGCGGCAAGATAAAGGTTGAGGGATTGGGACTGGTCGATCCATTTCTGGCGGCGGGAGGCAGCTTCCACCAACCACTTGGGGTCGATCTCGAAGGCGCTGGCGTAACGCGTCCGGATGTCCGCCGGTACGCGGTCGATGCGGGCGAGCGAGCCGTCGAAATACTTGAGATCGGCCACCATCACTTCGTCCCACAGGTTCAGCGCCTTCAGGTCGCGCACGAGGTGTTCGTTCACGATGGTGAATTCGCCGGAGAGATTGGATTTGACGTACAGGTTTTGGTATTCGGGGTCGATGCCCTGCGAGACGCCGACGATGTTGGAGATGGTGGCGGTGGGAGCAATGGCGATGCAGTTTGAGTTTCGCATGCCCACTGCGGCGATGCGCGCGCGCAGAGCGTCCCAGTCCAGGGTGGCGCTTCTGTCCTGCGAGAGCGGGCGCTTGCGCGCCGCTTCAAGCAGGGCGATGGAGTCCGGCGGCAGGATGCCTTTGTCCCACAGGCTGCCGGTAAAGGTGGCATAGCGTCCCCGCTCCTGGGCGAGATCGGTGGACGTCCAGTAGGCCAGGTAGCACACGGCTTCCATGGAACGGTCGGCAAAATCCACCGCATCCTGCGAGGCGTAGGGCAGCCCCAGGCGGTGCAGGCAGTCCGCAAACCCCATGATGCCCAGTCCTACAGGGCGATGGCGCAAGTTGGCGTTGCGCGCTTTCGGGATGGCGTAGTAGTTCAGGTCGATGACGTTGTCAAGCATTCGCATTGCCGTGTCAATGGTGCGCTTGAGCTTCGCCATGTCGAGCGCGCCGTCTTTCAGGTGCGCGGGCAGGTTGATGGAGCCAAGGTTGCAGACGCCGGTTTCCATCGCCGAGGTGTTGAGGGTGATTTCGGTGCACAGGTTGGAGCCATGCACGACGCCTTCATGCTGCTGGGGCGAGCGCAGGTTGCAGGGGTCTTTGAACGCGATCCACGGATGCCCGGTCTCGAACAGCATGGTGAGCATGCGCCGCCATAACTGCACGGCGGACACTTTGCGGAAGAGGCGGATTTCGCCGCGCGCCGCTTTTTCCTCGCAGG
The DNA here is from genome assembly GCA_031289095.1 of Azoarcus sp. Classification (GTDB taxonomy): domain Bacteria; phylum Pseudomonadota; class Gammaproteobacteria; order Burkholderiales; family Rhodocyclaceae; genus WRNU01. The sequence continues at coordinate 24,800 of JAITQD010000097.1, read as the reverse complement.
CGGTGTAGGCCGTGACAAAGGCACTGCCGTATTTTTCGTGCAGTTCCGGGGTTTCGTCGGGGGAAAACAGCGTCCATTCGCCATTTTCCAGCACCCGTTCCATGAATAAATCGGGAATCCAGTGCGCCGTGTTCATGTCGTGGCAACGGCGGCGTTCATCGCCGGTGTTTTTGCGCAATTCCAGAAACTCCTCAATGTCCAGGTGCCAGGTTTCCAGATAGGCGCACACCGCGCCCTTGCGCTTGCCGCCCTGGTTGACCGCTACCGCCGTGTCGTTCACGACCTTGAGAAAGGGAATCACGCCCTGGCTTTTGCCATTGGTGCCATGGATTCGGCTGCCGAGTGCGCGCACCGGCGTCCAGTCGTTGCCCAGTCCACCCGCAAATTTTTGCAGCAAGGCGTTTTCCTTGATCGACTGGTAGATACCTTCCAGATCATCCGTCACCGTGGTCAGGTAGCAGGAGGAAAGCTGCGGATGGCGAGTGCCGGCGTTGAAAAGCGTCGGGGTGGAGCACATGAAATCGAAGCGGGAAAGCAAATCGTAGAACTCGATTGCGCGTGCTTCGCGGTCGATTTCTTGCAAGGCCAGCCCCATGGCGACGCGCATGAAAAACACCTGCGGCAGTTCGATGCGGCGTTCCCCGATGTGCAGAAAATAGCGGTCGTAGAGCGTTTGCAGGCCCAGATAGCCGAATTGCGCGTCCCGCTCCGGGTGCAGAGCCGCTGCCAGCCGGGGGAGGTCGAATTCGGCAAGGCGTTTGTCCAGCAATCCGGCTTCGATGCCCAATCCGACAAAGTGGGGGAAATAGTTTCGCGTTTCTGCTTCCGCCGCTGGCAGGGATATTTCTTGGCCCAGCACTTCCCGGCGCAGGGCGAAAAGTTGCAGGCGGGCCGTGGCCTTGTCGTAGACGGGATCTCGTTCGATCAGGGTGCGCGCGGCGAGCGCCATGGACGCATGGACGTCGCCCAGGGACATGCCATCGTGCAAGCTTTTCAGGGTCAGGTCGAAGATTTCCTGCGCAGAAGCATCCGGTTCCAGCCCGGTGCAGGCGGCGCGCGCCCGCGCCAGCAAGGCATCGACGTCCAGCGGGCGATGTGCCCCTTCCACGACGACGGTGAGGCCGCTCGCCGCCCCGCCCTCTCCGCTGGCTTGCCGCGTCTTCGCTGCCGCGCGTTCTTCCGCCCGCCGTTCCCGGTAAAGCACGTAGGCGCGGGCTACGTCGTGTTCGCCGGCCCGCATCAGGGCCAGTTCCACCTGATCCTGGATTGTTTCGATGTGCACCGTACCGCCGCCGGGGCGGCGGCGCAGCAGCGCCTCCACCACGTTGCGGGTGAGCCGCGCCACCGCCTCGCGGGCGTGGGCGGAAACACCGCCCTGTTCGCCCGTCACGGCGAGGAAGGCCTTGGACAAGGCCAACGCGATCTTTTCCGGCTGGAACGGCGCGACGTCGCCGTTGCGGCGGATGACCTCCAGACCGGAGATGGCTTCCGGCGGCGGCATGCCCGTGCCGGATTCGTAAACGCCCGCAACTTCCTGCACGGACTGGCTGGCCAAAATCAACGAATTCTGCAACATTTTCCAACGCTCCCCGGTGGTGACGATGGGACGGGGAGGCGGAAGACGGAAGGCGGTGCGTGCGCGAGGCGGGGCGACCGTCATCGTCCCCGGAGACACCCCGCTCCATCAGACAAAGAAAAGCAACGACAGGTCTCCTGGCTCTCGGGTCGCCGCCTTGATGCCCGCCTTCCCGGAAAAATCCAGTGGCGCGATGGGCACAAGGCTCGCCGACTACAGTTGCGGGGGCAGCTTCGGTTTGAAGCGGCAGTCGCCTGCCGAACCGAATTCCCTTGACGTTGCAGGGGGACACTCTAAAGCGTGGCGGAAATATCGTCAAATAGACAGGCTGGACAAGGGTTTGCCTGTAAGCAAAAGGTCTAGCTTGTTGCGCTATAGTGTGTTACTTGACGCTGGGGAGTCGTCGTGCGATTGACGGAGGATGAAATGCGGAAAGCCGTTGTAGACCGCGACAAAAGCCATGACGAGATGTTCTTCTGCGGCGTAATGCCGGAACAATATCGCGCGCAAGTCGCAAAAGGGGGGGCAAAATGAGGAATGGATTTTTCTACGATACACCCATCGGCGCAATCGGGATTGCGGAAGTTGACGGTTTTATTTCCCACGTGTGCTTTTGCGGCGAACAGCGTGTGTCTTTTCGGCGAAGAAACCTGGTTGGATTTGACGTCTCTGAAACACCCCTTATTCAGAAAACGGCGGCACAGCTTTTTGAATATTTTTCTGGCCAGCGCACGCAGTTTTGCCTGCCATTGTTAGTGAACGGTACAGATTTTCAACGCACTGTCTGGAATGCCCTGCAAACGATCCCTTTTGGCGAAACCCGTTGTTATCAGGAAGTGGCGACCCAAATCTGCAACCCCAAAGCCAGCCGGGCAGTGGGCATGGCGAACCATCGTAATCCCCTTGCGATTGTGATTCCCTGTCATCGAGTCATCGGGCGAAATGGTTGTCTGACAGGTTATGCGGGTGGGCTTCCCGCCAAACAATATTTACTGGAGCTGGAAAAACGCCATGCCTAGTCTCTGTTATTTTTCCTATGGCGAAAAGGAAATAGATTGGCTCAAATCACGGGATAAAATTCTGGGCGTAGCGATGGATAAAATCGGACATATCGAGCGTCCGATCACACCTGATTTATTCGTGGCGCTGATGAATGCCATTGTCGGACAGCAAATTTCTTCCAAAGCGCAGGCTTCCATCTGGGCGCGCATCCGGGAACGTTTTTCTCCCCTCACGCCAGAAACAATCAGCGCGGCATTGCCGGAAGCCTTGCAATCTTGCGGAATTTCCATGCGGAAGGCACTCTATATCCGCGCCATTGCCGGTGCCATTCTGGAAGGCCGTCTCGATTTGAATCATCTGAAAACCCTGTCGGATGAGGAGGTTTGCGCCTCCCTTTGCCAAATGAAGGGCATCGGGATCTGGACGGCGGAAATGCTGATGATTTTTTCCCTGCAACGCTCCAATATCCTGAGCCGGGACGATTTGGCGATTCAGCGGGGGCTACGCCTGTTATATCGCCATCGCAAAATCACGCCCCTGCTTTTTGCTCGCTACAAGAAACGCTATGCGCCTTACGCGACTGTCGCCAGCTTGTACCTCTGGGCCATCGCGGGTGGCGCTTGCCCCGACCTTGTGGAGCACGCGCCCAAAACAAAAATGCGGGTAAAAACCGAAACAGAGCAATACAGCCAGTGAGTATGATTAATCGTCCCATTCAGGAATAAAAATGATGGACGCCAAGCAGTCCCGTCGCTTCTCCTTGGTAAGTTGAGTGGTGTTGGCATGGCGCTTATCGGCCTATTGCTTTTGTGGGTATGCTACGCCGCTTTTTCAGGAAGCATCCGTTTTTCAGGCACCAATCTGACAGTCATTTTGTGGTTTGGCGTTGCTTTAGTTTTATTCGGTGCGGTGGTCACATACTTATGCGTAGCCTGGAAGCCAAAACACTACTATGAAGTATATGAACGCGGCATTGTAATCAAGCGCCGCGGTAATGACGTAGCACTGTGTTTTGATGAAATAGAAGACGTTCTGGTATTTGCAGAGGGTTATAACTACGAACTGGTGCGTCCAAACTTTCTCGCGTTTCGTAATAATCAAAACAGTGAATGGTTTGCGATCACGCCCAGATTCAAGAATCATTACGACTTCATCGAAGGCTTCGTCTCCCTGCATACTGAGCAAAGAGGCGTGGAAGTGTTAAAGCAGATAGAACAAACTGGATTTGCATCGTTTAGGCATATCGACCAAGCCGTTATCGCAAAAAGCAAATTTTCTCCAACCGTGTTCAAAGCGTTTATAGACTCACTTGGTAACTATATGAACAAATATGCGCAATGTAAAACGCTCCAGCTTGCCAGGGATCATATCAAAATAAACGATCAGGAAGTCTATTTCGATGACACCGATTATTTAGTAGTAGATGGCATCTTATCCACCTCGATAAAAATTGACGACTCCACCGGGGAAAACAAATTGTCAATTGCATATAAATCCGTTTTCTCTGCCGATATTTTAATCGCACTCTTGTCGAGATGGCTTAACATAAAAGAACAGCGCGCATAGTCTGAATTGCCCAGACCTTGTGGAGCCCGCGGCCAGGGACGCAGGTGAAGTGAGGGGCAGGGCCGCAGGGCGCTGCGCCGCCGTACTGAGGGCTTGCACCAGCATGCCACGTATAATGACGAAAATGCACCACAGCGGTGCATGAAAACGCGCACACTACGGCAACAGACGGGATTCGCTGGCGTGGCACGGTTTTCGCGTGATACTCATCCGTTACAAGCAGGGGCCTGTCCATGAGCACCGCTTTCTATAATGAGATGGTCGACAGGGAAGGGCGGGTTCGACCGCATTACGCTTCCTATGCAAGCTGGCTTTCTGAAATGCCGGACGAAAAGCTGGCTCAGAAGCGCGCCGAAGCCGATGAACTTTTTCATCGCAATGGCATCACCTTTGCGGTCTACGGTGAGAACGAGGGCGCCGAGCGCCTGATTCCGTTCGACATTGTGCCCCGCATCATCCCCGCCGACGAATGGCGAATCCTTTTCGCCGGGTTGATCCAGCGGGTGAAGGCGCTCAACCTTTTCATCCGCGACATCTACCATGGGCAGGATATTCTGCGCTCGGGACGGGTGCCGTCAGAACAGGTGCTCAACAATACCCAGTACCGCCGGGTGATGCAGGGCGTCGACGTGGCGCGCGGCATCTACGCGCACATCGCTGGCATTGACGTGGTGCGGGCGGGTGCGGGTGAGTATTACGTGCTCGAAGACAATCTGCGGGTGCCCTCGGGCGTCTCCTACATGCTGGAAAACCGCAAAATGATGATGCGGCTTTTCCCGAGTCTGTTCTCGCGCTACAAAGTGGCCCCTGTCGATCGTTACCCCGACATGCTGTTCAATACCCTGCGCAGTGTGGCGCCCATTGGCGTGAGCGATCCCACCGTGGTGGTGCTGACACCGGGGGCGTACAACAGCGCTTATTTCGAGCATGCCTTCCTCGCCCAGCAGATGGGGGTGGAATTGGTCGAGGGCCAGGATCTGTTCGTCGCCGACGGACAGGTCTTCATGCGCACCACCCAGGGGCCGCAGCGGGTCGATGTGATCTATCGCCGTGTCGATGACGATTTTCTCGACCCTGTCGCGTTTCGCAAGGATTCCGTGCTCGGTGTGGCGGGCCTGCTCGACGTCTACCGCGCCGGGCGGGTGACGGTGACCAATGCCGTCGGTACCGGGGTAGCCGACGACAAGTCGATCTATCCCTACGTGCCCGACATGGTGCGCTTCTATCTCGGTGAGGAGCCGATTCTGCACAACGTACCCACTTACGTGTGCCGCAAGGCCGACGAGCTTGCCTACGTGCTTGCGCATCTGTCCGAACTGGTGGTCAAGGAAGTGCACGGCGCGGGCGGCTACGGCATGCTGGTGGGGCCGACGGCGAGCAAGGACGAAGTCGAAAGGTTCCGCCAGGTGATCGCGGCACACCCCGAGCGCTACATCGCCCAGCCGACGCTGGCGCTTTCAGCCTGTTCAACCTTCGTCGAGGCCGGTGTGGCGCCGCGCCACATCGACCTGCGCCCCTTCGTGCTGTCGGGTGAGGAAGTGCAACTGGTGCCGGGCGGTCTCACGCGCGTCGCTTTGCGCCAAGGCTCGCTGGTGGTGAATTCGTCGCAGGGCGGCGGCACCAAGGACACTTGGGTGCTGGAAGCGTGAGCGGGGGAGAGGAGGAAAAATGTTGAGCCGTACCGCCGATCATCTCTACTGGATGGCGCGCTACATGGAGCGCGCCGAAAATACCGCCCGCATCCTCGACGTCAATCACCGCATGTCGATGATGCCTCAGTCGCAGGCGCAGCGGGAGCAGGCTTGGGCCGTCACCTTGCGCATCATGGGGCTGGAAGACGGTTTCCACGAACGTCACGGTAAAGATGCCACGCCCGACGACGTGCTCGATTACATGATTTTCGACGCTGGCAACCCGTCGAGCATCCGTTCCTGCCTGCGCGCGGTGCGCGAAAGCGCCCACGCCGTGCGCGGCACCCTGACTTCGGAATTGTGGGAAACGACCAACGCCACCTGGTTGAAGATACGTGACTTCACCTGGGAACGTTTCCAGGATGTGGGCGCGGGCGGTTTCTTTGAATGGGTGAAATACCGTTCCCACCTGTCGCGTGGTGTGACGATCGGCACCATGCTCCAGGATGAATCGTTGCGCTTCATCCGTCTGGGCACCTTCATCGAACGCGCCGACAACACCGCGCGCATCCTCGGGGTCAAATACCAGATTTTGCTGCCGGCGGGCGAAGTCGAGGGCGGCGCGGTCGATTTCCACCAGTGGGCGGCGCTGTTGCGCTCGGTTGCGGCGTTCGAGGTTTACCGCCGGGTATACCGCGATTTCATCACCCCCGAGCGGGTGGCCGAACTGTTGCTGCTGCGGGTGGACATGCCGAGGTCGCTCGCGCGCTGCATGAAAGAGGTCTATTCCAACCTGCAACGTTTGCGCAATGCGCACTCCGCCGAAACCGAACGCTGCGCGGGCGAACTGGAGGCGCAATTGCGCTTCGCCCGCATCGAGGACATCGTTCAGGGTGGTCTGCATGATTACACCGAGCGTCTGCTTGACCGTATCCACATGCTCGGCAACTGCATCGCCGACGATTTTCTGGTGCCTGTTTCCCCATAGTGGCTGATGCGGCGGCGGCCTCGCGCGGCATGGCGAGCGTGGATTTTGAACACGGGTCAAGCAAAAATCCCCGCCATTCAGGACAGGGGGTCATCTAAACAAAGCGTGAGGGGGAAGCCAGCGCCGTATCGAGGAATGCCGTTTTGAGTCACCCGGGCTGAAGGCCGGAGATTGCCGAGCGCGCCCAGCGCAGGTTTGTGCTGCATATGACTGGATGCTAACATCCAAGGTCTTTCCATTGCGCCGGGCAGATAAGCAGATATGAATAATCACCGCATGCGGCAATCGGGTTTGTTGTGGAGTGCAATGAGGGCTGTTGCGCTGACGGTGGCCTTGGCCGGAAGCGCGACGGCGCAGGGCGCCGGAGCCGATGTTCCGGATGCCCTGAAGCCATGGAAAGCCTGGGTTCTGCATGGGCAGGAGGCATGGCTCTGCCCGGAAGTGGCGGGGGAGCACAGAAATGATTTCTGCGCCTGGCCGGGCGAATTGAAGCTGGATGTGCGCGAGGGCGGCATCCAGTTTACCCAGACCTGGGAGATGCGGCGGGAAAGCGCCGCGCCCTTGCCAGGCAGCCGAGAATACTGGCCGCAGCAGGTGACGGTCGATGGTCGGCCACATCCGGTGCTGGCGCGCGGCGGCGATGGCGCCGCTGAAACGGACGCCACGCCGGTCGTGTGGCTGGCGTCCGGCAAACATGCGGTCAGTGGCTGGATTCCCTGGCTGGAGCGCCCGCAGGAACTGCCCGTTCCGCAAAACGTCGCTCTGGTCGCGTTGTTCGTGGATGGCAGGGCCGTGACGCCACTGACGCGCGGCGATGCTTCGGTCATGCTGGGCGGCATCGGCGAGGCGCCGGAACGGGCGCGGGAAGAAGACAGCCTGGACGTCCAGGTTTATCGCAAGCTCAGTGACGGTATTCCGGCGCGCCTGACCACCCGGATACGCTTCAAGGTTTCGGGCAAGGCAAGGGAGCTGTCCGTGCCAGAAATTCTGCCGGCGCATTTTGTTCCGGTCGGCATCGCTTCGCCCTGGGCCGCGCGGCTGGATCAGGACGGGCGTTTGCTGGTGCAGGCGCTGCCCGGACAGGCGACGGTGGAAATCGCGGCGCGCCTCGACGAACCGCTTCAGGAAGTCACGCCCCGGCTGCCGCCGCAACGGGAGCAGGAGGTGTGGAGTTACGAGGCGGCCCCCGCCCTGCGCACCACGGCGATTTTGCCCGGTGACGGTGACAGGGCGCTTGCCGTCGATCCGCGCCAGGCGGGCGTGCCCGATGATTGGCAGGGGCTGCCGGCATTGGCGGTGAGTGAGGGCGCGCGTCTCCAGGTGGAGGAGCGTTCGCGCGGCCAAAGCGAGCACGAAAAGCAACGCCTGACGTTGCAACGCGAAATGTGGCTGGATTTTTCCGGCAAGGGTTTTTTTGCGCGTGACCGCATCGAGGGCAGTATGCGGCAGGGCTGGCGTTTTGATGTGGCGCAACCTTATAAGCTTGAACGCGCCGACAGCCTCGCGGCCCGTACCAGCGGCGGGCAGGGGCTGGAGGCGGCGCTGCTGGTCACGCAAGGCGCGGACGAGAGCCTGACTGGCGTCGAATGGCGACAGCCCCAGGTCACGCTCAATGCCGGCGTGCGGCTGGCGGCGAGCGCTTCCGCGCGCGTGCCGGTCACGGGCTGGCGGCAGGCGTTTGACAGTGTGGATGCCACGCTGCATTTGCCCTACGGCTATCGCCTGCTCGCGGCCCCGGGCGTCGACAGGGTTTCGGGCAACGTGTGGGTGGAACACTGGACGATGTTGGAAGTCTTCTTCGCGGCTTTTTTTACTCTGCTGGCGTGGCGTTTGTTTGGCGTGCGGGGGGGCGTCGCCGCTGCGGCCTATCTGATGCTGGCGATGCCGGAGCCGCTGGCCCCGGTGCAGTCTTTCGCCGTGGCCGTTGTCCTCGCCTTGTTGCACCGGGTGCTGCCGGAAGGCCGTCTGCGCAGGCTGTTCCGTGTCGGGCAATGCCTGGCTTTGGCGGGTCTTGTGATGGCAGCGGTGATCTTTATTCCGGTGCAGATTCGCTACACGCTTTATCCGCAACTGGAAAACCACGCCTCGTCCGGCATGGCGTTGGGTTTGCCGGGTTCCGAGCAGATGATGGAGGTCGCTGCGGACGACATGGAAGAGGACATGAAAATAGACGCGGACATGGCGCAATCTGTCATGCCCGAGCCCGCGCCAGCGCCGTCGATCGAACGGAAAAACGAGCGTCTCGTCTCGCGCAGCGCACCCGCCATGCGGCAGCGCTATGCCCAGTCCTCCGTGACGCAGACTGGCGGTGGCGAACCGGCATGGGAACTGGGGCAGCGATACCGGCTGCACTGGTCGGGGCCGGTCGCGGAAAAGCAGAGCGTACGCCTTCTCGTCAGTTCGCCGTGGCTGACGCGCCTCTTGCGCCTGACGACGATCGCGCTGCTGGGGCTGCTCATCTGGAACCTGATTCGCATCGTTTTTCCGGATGTGAAGCTGCCGCCGTGGCTGTCGTTTCGCGCCCTCGCCGCGCCGTCCGGGCCTCCTCCCGCCGGAGCCGTCGCCAGCACGCCTGTGGCGACGGTATCGTCCCTGGCGTGCACGGGTTTCGCCGTACTGCTTATAGCCGCGCTGGGTTTTCCCGCCCCCGCCGCTGCCGGGCCGGCAGATGGTTTTCCGCCCCAGGCGCTGCTGGATACCCTGAAAACACGCTTGCTCATGCCGCCCGAGTGTGCGCCCGCCTGCGTCGATGTGGCCGAGGCGCGCATCGAGGCGGAACCTCACCTGTTGCGGGTGAATCTCGTGGCGCATGCCGGTGCGCCGGTTTCGCTGCCTTTGCCGCAGCCCGGTGAACATCTGGGCCTGCGCGGCGTTCGCGTAAACGGTGTGACGTACGCTGTGCTGCGATTCGCGAGCAACGCTTATGTGGCCTTGCCGGAAGGCATTCACCGTGTCCAGATTGAATATGCGCCGGGAAGCGATACCGCCTCGCTCAGTTTTCCGCTGCCGCCCGCGCGGGTTGAATTCGCCGGTTCGGGCTGGCAGGTCGAAGGTATCGACGAAAGCAGGCTGTTGAGCGAAACGCTGAATTTTTCCCGCACGGGCGCAACCGGCGCGCTTGCTGGAAAAGACGGGGCGGACGGCGCGAGTCTGCCGCCGGATCGCGCTTCGCAACAGTTTCCGGTCTTCGTCCAGGTGCGGCGCAACATCGACCTCGACCTCGACTGGAGCGTGAGCACCGAGGTTCATCGCATCGCGCCGGTGGAAGGCGGCTTTTCGCTCCCGGTGCCGCTGCTCGCTGGCGAGCATGTCACGACCCCCACCGTGAAGGTGCAGGACGGTCGCGCTTTGGCGGTGTTCGCCGCCAACACGGCGACCGCCTCCTGGGCGGCCCGGCTCGACAAGGCCCCGACCCTCGAACTCGTGGCCCCGCCCCTGTCGGAGCGCGCCGAAACCTGGCGTGTCACCGTGAGTCCCTCGTGGCATCTGGAATGGAACGGCGTACCGGTTACGCTTGCCGGGGATGGCAGGCAGGCCGTGTTTGAATATCATCCCTTGCCGGGCGAAAAGCTCACTCTCACCGTGACCCAGCCCGGCGAGGTCGAGGGCAGCGTCATGGCAATCGACCGCGTGCGGTTGTCGGACAGCGTTGGGGAGCACGCCAGCGATTACCAGCTTGGTTTCACTCTGCGGGCGAGCCGGGGGGGCGAACATCGCATCGCCTTGCCGCCAGATTTGGAGGTGCTCGACGTGCAGCGCGACGGCGTGCGCCTGAATTTACAGGCGCGGGACAATTTCTTGAGTCTGCCGGTGTCGCCGGGCACGCAAACCTATGCGATCAGTCTGCGCCGACAGGCTGATGTCGGCCTGATTGCCGCCACGCCGGCCATTGATCTTGGTCTGCCGGTCGCCAACATCGACCTGCGCGCCACCCTGGGCGGGCAACGTTGGGTGCTTGCAGCGAGCGGCCCTGCTATCGGCCCGGCGGTGCTATATTGGGGCGAGCTGCTGGCGGCGCTGGCCGTCGCATTCCTGCTTGCGCGCAGTGGATTGACCTCACTCGGCTACCGCGAATGGTTACTGCTTGTACTCGGCTTTTCCACTTTCTCGTGGTTGACGTTATTACTCATCGTGTTCTGGCTCATCGTCATCGACTGGCGTGTGCGTGTGGTTGCGTGCGCCGACTGGTCAGCGCTGAAATTCAACGCCATGCAGGCGGGCATCGTGCTGTTGACGGTCGTGATGCTGGAACAACTCATTGTTGCAGTATCGGAGGGGCTGCTCAGTGTGCCCGGCATGGGCATTGCCGGTTATGGTTCCAGCGCCGGGCGGCTGCTCTGGTTCGCCGACCAGAGCGGGCCGCTGCTGCCCGTCGCCAAAGTCCTCAGCTTGCCCATCTGGGTCTATCGTCTGCTCATGCTGGCATGGGCGCTCTGGCTCGCCTACATCCTCATCCGCTGGTTGGGGAGGGGACTTGCCGCGTGGCTACGAGACGGTTATTGGAAAAAATATTCTAACGGAATTCGTGAAAACAAAAATAATACACCGTGAGGATATGACTTTCGTGTCGGTTGTGAGCGGCAGGCGCGTTTATGCCTGCCGCTCAAAACAAACCCGGTTTCAGGCCGGGTCTCGACCTTTGCGACGCCCTGAAGGGCGGAGTCAGATGAAATAAAAACAAACTCATGGAGGAAACAGGGTGCAAAATCTCGAAAAAACAATAGGTAGTCTGATTGATCGACTGAACGTGTCAATCATGGGGTCTGTCGACGAGGATGGGTTTCCCAACGTCAAAGCCTTGCTTAAGCCGCGCAAACGCGAAGGCATCAAGACCTTCTGGTTTCCCACCAACACATCCTCGGTGCACGTGGCGCAATTCCGCGTCGAACCCCGGTCGTGCCTGTATTTCTTCGACCGCCGCACCCACAAAGGGGTGATGCTGCGGGGAAAAATGGAAGTAATCGAGGATGGTGAGACGAAAAAAATGATATGGAATGAAGGCGATGTGCGCTATTACAATAAAGGCGTAAACGATCCAGATTACTGTGTGCTGAAATTCACCACGCTTTCGGGCCGCTATTACGTGGAGTTTTCTTCCAGGAATTTCACGGTGAGTTGAAGCAGGCGGAATCCGGTATGATTCCTTCCCTTGTTTCAAAGGAACCGGGCCGTCACACGGTCGATGTCGGAGGTTTGGCGACACCATGGCAATTTCGCAGATCAGCGTTTTCCTGGAAAACCAGCCGGGGCATTTGCAGCGCGTCCTTGCCGCCTTCGAGACAGCGGGAATCAACGTGCGTGGCTATTTGGCCGCCGACACTGGCGATTACGGGATCGCGCGCTTCATTCTGGACAAACCCGCCGAGGCGCTCGAAGTGCTGCGCGCCCAGGGCTGCGCCGCAGCCAAGGCGGAAGTGTTGTGTCTGCGCCTGCCCGATAAACCGGGGGAACTGGCCCGCGTCATGAGCGTCATTGCCGCGGCGGGAATCAACGTGCTCTACAGCTATTCCCTGATTTCGACCATCATCGCAATACACGTCGATGATATCGCCACCGCAGAGGCGGCTCTGAGGGGCCAGCCAGTCGATCTCATCTCGCAGGCTGAGATCTCCGGGGCAGGGGCGATTTGCTAAGGAATGTGACAGGTATGCCGCAAGGGAATTTCTTCCAGCCTGAAATCGAAAGCGCATCGCGGGAGCGTATTCGCCAGATCCAGTTTGAAAAACTCCGCAAACAGCTTGCCTGGGCCTATGAGCGGGCGCCCTGGTACAGGCAGCGTTTCAAGGAACTTGGCGTCGTGCCGGAAGACATCCGCAGCCTCGACGACGTGAAATTGCTGCCATTTACCGATAAACAGGTTCTGCGCGACACCTATCCGTTCGGTCTGTGCGCCATTGCGCTCGACGACGTTGTGCGCCTGCATTCTTCCTCTGGAACGACCGGAAAACCCATCGTCATTGGCTACAGCCGACGCGACCTCGACGTCTGGAGCGACTGCGTGGCGCGTATGGTGGCCATGGCCGGCGTCACGCGCGCCGACCGCGTGCAGATGGCGTTCGGCTACGGCATGTTCACAGGCGGTTTCGGCCTGCATTACGGCTGCGAAAAACTGGGCTGCATGATGGTGCCCGCCGGCTCCGGCAATACCGAGCGCCACCTGACGATGATCGAAGACTACAAGACCACGGTGCTCATCTCTACGCCGTCCTATGCTATGCACATGTGCGAGGTCGGCGAATCCCTCGGTTTCGACTGGCAATCCGCAAGCCTGCGGATCGGCCTTTTCGGCGGCGAACCCTGCATGCCGGGCCTGAAGCGCGAAATCGAGAACCGGATGCACATCGTTTGCACCGACAACTACGGCCTCACCGAAGTCAACGGCCCCGGCGTGGCGGGTGAATGCCTGTATTCGCGCGACCAGAACCACATCGCCGAAGACCATTTCCTGTGGGAAATCGTCGATCCCGTCACGGGCGAACCCCTGCCGGAAGGCGGTGAAGGCGAATTGGTGCTGACCCTGCTCGATAAGGAAGCCTTCCCGATGTTGCGCTACCGTACGCACGACCTGACGAGCGTCACCACTGCGCCCTGTCCCTGTGGGCGCACCCATGCCCGCATGGCCAAGGTGCGCGCCCGCACCGACGACATGCTCATCGTGCGTGGCACGAACGTCTTCCCGAGCCAGGTGGAAGATGTGCTGGCCGGCATTCGGGGCGTCACTCCGCATTACCGCATCATGCTGGACAATGAAACCGGGCTGGACAGGATGACGGTCATGGTGGAACTCAAGCCCGATGCCTTCAGCGATTCGTTCGAGGAAATGGATCGTTTCAGGCATCACATCGTTGACCGTCTGCGCCAGACCCTGCTGATGACCCCGGTCGTCAAGCTGGTCGAACCGGGCGGCATTGAGCGCACCTTCGGCAAGAGCAGGCGTGTCGAGGACAAACGGGAAAAGTCCTGATGCGGTTGCGGGGCTTTGTCCGGGGCCAGTTCGCGGCGACATCCGCCGGATGGCGGCAACGATTACTTCAACCAACCGAGTGTGCGACATGACATCTCTCGTTACCCGTGGCTTGACTCAGGAAGTGGAACAGATCAATGCCGCGATCCGCGCCGAACCGCTGGCGGCTTCTCACCGCCTGGCCCTGGCGCAATTGCGGCTCGTGCGGGGGGAGTTGGCGAAAGCGTTGCAGCAATTGCAGCTCGCTTGCCAGTTCGATGCCGAACTTGTCCCGGAAGCGCAGTTGATCCGGATGTTGGTGCAAGCCGAACAAACCCGCGAGGCCGTTTTCGACGGAAAAATCCTGCCGGATTTACTGACACCGCCGCCGGCGTGGCTGGAAGGCATGATCGCTGCTCTGCGTCAGCGTGGCGGTGAGGCCATGGAAACGCGGCGGGCCGCTTTATCCGAAGCGCCTCCAAGCGCGGGGCGTCATGGCGAATCGACCGCATTCGAGTGGATCGCCGATGGCGATGAGCGGCTCGGGCCGGTGATCGAAATCATCCTGGGCGGCGTTTATTACTGGGTGCCGTTCGATCAGGTGGAAAGTCTGGAAATTCCTTCGCCGCGAAAGGCCATGGAACTGGTGTGGGCGCCCGTCGACCTCAAGCTCGCCGGACATCCCGCCAGAATCGCCTACATGCCGTCGAGATACGTTCTGCCGCCGGTGGCGGCGCGTACCGATGCGCTCCTGACCGGCATCGAAACGGCCTGGCGGGAGACGGCCGATGGCGCGTGGTGCGGATACGGACGCCGTGTCTGGATTGTGGACGGGGAACCCCTGGGGATGTTCGAAGCGGGCCGGATCAGTTTCGAGCGCTGAAAAAAACGGCGCGCCGCCTCTCAGGAGGCGGCGCGCGACCTGGAAACACCGGTTGAAGGTATGACCTGTCAGTTGTTGGCGCCTTTCACCGACGGCAGCTTGGAGACCAGACGCAGGCTCATCGTCAGCCCTTCGAGCTGGTAATGCGGGCGCAGGAAGAACTTGGCGTTGTACCTGCCGGGATCTCCCTCGATGTCCTCGACCACGACTTCGGCGGCTGCGAGCGGTTTGTGGGCCTTGGTGTCCTGACTTGAGTTGCGCGGGTCGCCATCGACGTAGTTCACGATCCATTCATTGAGCCAACGCTCGACGTCTTCGCGTTCCTTGAACGAACCGATCTTGTCCCGCACGATGCACTTGAGGTAGTGGGCGAAACGGCAGCACGCGAACAGATAAGGCAGCCGCGCCGACAGATTCGCGTTCGCGGTGGCGTCCGGATCGTAATATTCGGTGGGCTTTTGCAGACTCTGTGCGCCGATGAACGCGGCGGCGTCAGTATTTTTGCGGTGAATCAGCGGCATGAAACCGTTCTTGGCCAGTTCGGCTTCGCGCCGATCCGAAATGGCGATTTCGGTTGGACATTTCATGTCCACGCCGCCATCGTCGGTCGGGAAGGTGTGGCAGGGCAGGTTTTCGACCACACCGCCGGATTCGACGCCGCGGATGGATGTCGCCCATCCATACCACTTGAAGCTGCGGTTGATGTTCACCGCCATCGCGTAAGCGGCGTTGACCCACAGGTAACGCTGGTGGTTGGCGGAGCCGGTGTTTTCCTCGAAATCGAATTCGTCGATCGGATTGGTTTTAGCACCATAAGGCATGCGCCCGAGGAAACGCGGCATCGCCAGCCCGATATAGCGCGAATCGTCTGATTCGCGCAGGCTGCGCCAGGGCGCATATTCGGTATTCTCGAAGATCTTGGTCAGGTCGCGCGGATTCGCCAGTTCCTGCCAGGATTTCATCTGCATCACGCTGGGATCGGCGCCGGCAATAAAAGGGCAATGCGCAGCGGCGGAGATTTTCGCAATTTCGCCAAGCAACTCGACGTCCGGGGCCGAGTGGTCGAAAAAGTAATCGCCGACCAGGCAGCCATAAGGCGCGCCGCCAAGCTGGCCATATTCTTCTTCGTAGATGCGCCGGAAAATCGGGCTTTGATCCCAGCCGATTCCCTTGTGCCGTCGCAAGGTGCGGTGCAGGTCTTTTTTGGAAATGTTCATGAAACGGATCTTGAGCATTTCATCCGTTTCGGTGTTGCTCACGAGGTAATGCAAGCCGCGCCATGCCGATTCCAGTTGCTGGAAATCTTCATGATGGATGATGCGGTCGATCTGCTCGCTCATCTTGCGGTCGATTTCCGCGATGATCGCTTCGATGGTGCGATAGGCATCGCCCGAGAGCGTGATCGCGGAGCCGATGGCTTGCTGGGCGAGTGTGCGCACGGCTGTTTCCACCGCAGTGCGCTGTTCTTCCGTCTTGGGCTTGAATTCTTTTTCGAGCAGGGCCGAAAAGTCGGTCTGGCCGGCAAAGGCTGCGGTGGCCGCCGGCGAATTGATGGCGCTGGATTGAGGCATGGCGGTCAGTCTTCCTGTTTGTTGTCGCCGCTGTCAGTGGCGGCAGGGGACGTCGACGTCTGGGCGGGGGCACTGGCGAGCGACTTGAGCAGCGTCGGGTCGTTCAGTACTTCGCCGAGCAGGTTTTCCGCCCCGATTTTGCCATCCATGTAGGTCAGCAGGTTGTTCAACTCGGTGCGGGCCTGCAAAAGCTGGCGCAGAGGCTCGACGTTGCGTGCGATGGCCGCCGGCTTGAAGTCGTCGATGCTGTTGAAGGTAATGTCGACTGCGATTTGTCCTTCGCCCGTCAGTGTGTTATCGACGGCGAACGCCACTCTCGGTTTGATGGCCTTCATGCGCTCATCGAAATTGTCGATATCTATTTCGAGGAATTTGCGATCCGTGATGGGCGGCAATTCTTCCTTCGGTTTGCCGGACAGGTCACTCATGACTCCCATAACAAATGGCAACTGGATTTTTTTATCCGAGCCATATATTTCGACGTCGTATTCGATCTGGACGCGGGGCGCGCGATTGCGGGAGATGAATTTCTGTCCGCTGTTTCCTTTTGATCCTTCAGCCACGGGAACTCCTTTCTAGAGGTATGTCGGTTGCAAGGGTGCTGAATTCATGAATAACGAAGCAATCCGCGCTTTGGCCGTCATGAATCGGGTTCTTCCGTCTCGCCGACCAGGATTCGCAACTGTTGCAGGCCATCCGGCAGCAGGTTTTTGACGATTGCGGAGAAATCGAGTTCGGTGAGCCGTTCGACGCGCCGGATCAGCAACGGGGCGGGATGCGAGGGTTCGTTGTTTTCAAAATACTGGCGCGCCAGCGCCAGCGCCTTGAATGCTTCGGCGCGGGTGTTCAGTTTTGCAGGCAAGGCCGTTGCCGATACGGCCACCGCGCCAGTCGTATTCGACGAAGACGGCGTAGCCTGGCCGGGCTCCGTCTCCGAAGGCGTTGGAGCATCCTGCACCAGGGGGGCGACAAAACGTTCGATGCGCGAGACGATCCCGTTCAGCAAATCGAGATTCGGCCAGTATTCCGGTTCGAGCCGGGCCTTGAACGTGGAAACGATTGTGTTCAGTGCGGAAGAAATGGAAGCTATCGCGTCCAGGCGTTCCCGGTTTCTGGTTTTTTCTTCGACGATGATTCGTGCAAGCTGATCGAGTGAAGATATGGTTGCTGCTTCTTCCACCGGTTTCCCGTCGAGCAGGCTTTCCACGCTGGAGATGGGCGCTGTGCCGATAGGTGTTTCCAGGAGCGCCGTCTGCCGCAAAGCAGTGACGAGGCCTTCCCGGTCGGCTATTTCAGAGATGGCGTTGCAGCGGAAAAGCGGGTCGTAGTCGCCGTCGATGCTGAGCTGCGGATAGAGGTAATCCCATTCGCGCTCTATCCATTGCGCCATCAGGGACAGAGCCTGCGCCAGACCGGGCAGGCCGTATTTTTGCAGAGCGGCCTGACAGACCTTGGCGAGAATGCGCAGGTCGCGGCTTTTTTCGAGGAGGGCGCTTCCCGTTTTGAATACGTCGCCCCAGTCCGGTGCCTGGGCTGGAATGATGTGGTTGCCGACCTGGCGTTCCGCACGGGGTGCCGCCATGACCGTGAATTCGGCAAACGCAGAAGTGTATTCCAGATCCTCGCCGACGGTGTGATCGACCGTTTCCAAAAGCGCCGGGCTGAAGATTGAATCCATCGTAGGGAAACCGCCTGCAATTGTAGGTAAGGCTAAACAGCTAGACAGTATTATCGTATCTTGCTATCCTCGTTCGGTCAACGCAATAAATCTATTTGGCGTGTATGCTAGCGGGCCGCGAGGGGATCGTAAAGTGTATTCAAAGGTTGGGCGCGTTATTGGCTGCGGTTGCGGTTGTTATTTTTTCAGCATATTGGCGAGTATCGTCCTTTCGGGCTGCGGCCTTTTCGGGGTGTTGAAAACCGAAGAAAGGCAGGAGCTTCCAGTTCCGTTGGAGATTACCCTTGGCGCCGCCGAGCGCGTCAATCCGAATATCGAAGGCCGGCCTTCGCCGATCGTCGTGCGGCTGTTCGAGCTTGCCAATGACACGCGCTTTCTGGCCGCCGATTATTTCGAGCTGATGGGACAGGACGGCACCCCGCTGGGAGAGGAGATGCTCGTCAGTGAAGAATATATCCTGCTTCCGGGGGAAGTCCGGGTGGTGCGCAAGCGCGCCGCGCCCAACGGCAAGTTTCTGGGTGTCGTTGCCGGCTACCGGGACTTGACCAGCAGCGCCTGGCGGGCCATTGCGCCGTTGCCAGCGCCTTATCTCGCCGGGCGCGTGTGGACAAAGTCCGTATCGCCGACCAAGCGCCTGTACGTGGTGCTGGGCGAACGGGGCGCGACGATCTACGAGGAGCAGCCCGGGCAATGAGGAGCCGCCGCGCCGGAACGGCGCTGTCCGCCGTCCGGATTGCCTGTGCCGCTGTGTGTCCGCGTCATGGTGCGATTCTTCCCTTGGGTGTCATATGAGCCATAAAAACAAGCTTGTCTGGTCGGAGGGAATGTTCCTGCGCCCCCAGCATTTTCAGCAGCAGGAACGCTATTTCGAGTCCTGCGTCCGGCGTTGTGTAACTGCTTTTTCCGGGGCTTTCTGGGGCTTCAGCGAACTCGATATCGACCCCAATGCCCTGAAACTGGGCACGATCGCGGTGCGGCGCGCCAGGGGATTGCTGCGGGACGGCACGCCTTTCGACCTGAAGGAAGACAAAGCGCGACCGCTTGCCTTCGATTTTCCGGCGGCTGTCAGGGATGCCAAGGTGTGTCTGGCGCTGCCGCCGTTGCGGGAAGGGGTGGAGAGCGTCATCTACGACGAGGATGACGCCAGCGTGGCGCGCTTCAGGGTGGCGACGATCGAGGCTGGCGACGATAACGAGCGGGGCGCCGTCGCGGCGGAAATCCAGGTCTGCGAGTCCCGTTTCCAGCTGATGCTGGAAGCCGACGTCCCGGACGGTTGGATCTCAATGGGTGTGGTGAAGATCGTCGAGCGGCAGCCGGACGATGTGTTGCGCATGGATGAGTCTTATATTCCGCCGACATTGCACTGCGGCGCGCAGAAAAACCTGGCCGGATTCGTCAGCGAAGCCGTGAGTCTGCTCAATCAGCGCGGAAACGCGCTGGCGGCGCGCCTTTCGGCGGGCGGACACGGTGGCGGCGTCTCCGAGGTTGGCGACTTCCTGATCCTGATGCTCATCAACCGCTGGCACCCCTTGATGATACATCTCGCACAAACCGATGTCCTGCATCCGGAGCGCCTTTACGCACATCTGCTTTCCCTGGCGGGGGAGCTGGCCTCGTTTTCGGAGGCGGGCAGGCGGGCGAACGTCGCCGCTTATCCCTCTTATATTCATGACAATTTACAGGCGACGTTCTTGCCGCTGCTGGCCGAGTTGCGGAAGGCACTGGCGGTGGTGCTCGATCAGACGGTTATCCGTATCGAATTGCAGGAACGCAAGTACGGAATCCGGCTGGCGCTCGTTCCCGACCGCGCCCTGTTCAAGCAGGCTTCCTTCGTGCTGGCCGTGCATGCGGATCTGGCTTCGGAACAGATGCAGTCGCAGTTTGCGGCCCAGGTCAAGATCGGGCCGGTCGAGAAAATCCGCGACCTGGTCAATTTGCAGCTTCCTGGCGTCGCCCTGCGGCTTTTGCCGGTTGCGCCGCGTGAACTTCCCTATCACGCGGGCTACGCTTACTTTGAACTCGATACCCGGCACGAACTGTGGCAGGAAATGGAAAAGAGCGCGGGCGCTGCGTTGCACGTCGCCGGGAACTTCCCCGGTCTCGCGCTTGAATGCTGGGCAATCCGCAAATGAGCGACGCGAATCCGGGGAGCGGCGGAGCCGAGAAACCGGGCAGGCCGGGCGCGCCTGCGCTGGAAGGTCATTCCGCCGCCGAGCCGCCGTACAACGCCGCCAAAGGGGCGAATCCGCTGGTATGGGCCGCCAGCCGTCTCCTCGACGTGGCGCCGCAGATTCGTGGCATGCCTGAGCTGGCCAATCTTGCCGCCTTGCGGGATTGGCTGGTGACGGAGATCCAGCACTTCGAGCGCCGCGCGCAATCGGTCAACGTGTCGCGCGAAGAACTGATCGGGGCGCGTTATTGCCTCTGCACCGCGCTCGACGAGGCTGCGGCGCAAACGCCGTGGGGCAGCCGGGGGGTGTGGGCGAAGCAAAGCCTGCTGGTGTCGTTCCACAACGAGACCTGGGGCGGGGAAAAATACTATCTGCTCCTTGCCCGCCTTGCGCAGAATCCCGAACGGCATAAAAACCTCATCGAATTGCTGTACTACTGCAATGCGCTGGGATTCGAGGGGTACTTCAAGGTCAAGGATAACGGCCATGCTGAACTCGAAATCCTCAAGCGGCGGATCGCGGCCATTCTCGACAACGTCAAGGGGGGCTACGAAACCCGTCTGTCGCCGCACTGGCAGGGGGTGAAGTCGACGCCGCCCGTCTGGCGGCTGATTCCGCCCTGGGTCGTCGCAATGCTGTGCGGCTTGATCGCCTTCGGGGCTTATCTCTGGTTCTTGTTCGCGTTGGGCGGACATTCCGATCCCGCCTACGTACACCTGGTTTCGCTGAAAGTGCCGGAGCTGGCGGCGCGAAGGGTGGTGTCGATGCCGCCTTCCGTGGCGGTCACGCTGAAGCGGTTTCTGGCGCGGGAAATCGCCGAAGGATTGGTGGAGGTGGCGGAAAAGCCTGACCGCTGCGTCGTGACCCTGAAAGAAAAGGCGGGCGGCGGCGGCTTGTTCGAGTCCGGGAGCGCCGATCTCCGCCGGCCATATGAGACGGTGATTGACCGGATCGTCGGGGCGCTCAGGGAAGTCAGGGGCAACGTACTCGTCTCGGGCTATACGGACAACGTACCCATACGCAGTCTGCGGTTTCCTTCCAACTGGGAACTGTCGCAGGCGCGCGCCGAGGCGGTGAAAGGATTGCTCGACGGCTACCTTGGGCAGACCGATCGCACTCGCGCCGAGGGGCGGGGCGAGGCCGATCCGGTCGCCAGCAACGCCACGGCTGAGGGCCGTTCCCGGAACCGGCGCGTCGAAATCGCCGTACTGCTCTCGGCCCAGGCCATTCAGCGCCAGCTCAACCCAACGGAGACGGGGCAGTGATTTCGCGTATTTTTGGCTGCTTGTTTTCCCGCATGCTGTGGGTGACGCTCGGCGTTATCGCGCTGTTCCTGCTGATCTGGTATGTCGGCCCCCTGTTCGCGTTCGGCGAGGCGCGCCCGCTCGAAAGCGTGGCGGCCCGATGCTGGGCGATCGGCCTGATTCTCGTTTTTTTCCTGCTGCGCTTCCTGCTGGCGCGCTGGCGTGCCGGACGGATGAACGAGCGCATCGCCGGCATGTTGCGTTCGACCCTGAGCGCCAGCCCGGCAGGCGGGGACAACGGTCAGGTCGACATTCTGCGTGGCCGTTTCGCCGAAGCGCTCGGCGTGTTGCGCAAGGCGCGCTTCGAGGACACCCGCCCCACGTTCTGGGGGCGGATCGCGCGGCGTGGGCGCTATGTGTACGAACTGCCCTGGTATGTGATCATCGGCGCGCCAGGGGTGGGCAAAACCACGGCGCTGCTCAACTCGGGGCTGTCGTTCCCGCTCGCCAAGCAGATCGGCGCTGCGGCGATACGCGGCGCTGGCGGCACCCGTCATTGCGACTGGTGGTTCACCAACGAAGCCGTGTTCATCGACACTGCCGGTCGCTATACCACCCATGAAACCGACGCGGTGGCGGACAAGGCGGAATGGCAGGGTTTCCTCGGTCTGCTGAAAAAAAACCGCAGCCGCCAGCCGATAAACGGCGTGCTGGTGATGCTTGCAGTCTCCGATCTGCTCGGACTTGCCCAGGGGGGCTGCCAGACCTATGCCGCGACCCTGCGCCAGCGGCTCGACGAACTGCGCAGCGATCTGGGAATGTCGTTCCCGGTTTACCTGATGGTCAACAAGTGCGACCTACTGCTGGGGTTCGACGAATATTTTTCGGCGCTCGACCGTTCCGGGCGCGCGCAGGTATGGGGATTCACACTGCCGCTTGCGCCCTCGGGAAAATACGAGTTTGAACCCGGCGCGCTCACGACGGAACTTGACCTCTTGCAGACGCGCATTGCCGCCGGACTGGTCGATACCTTGCAGGCCGAACCCGATCTCTCACGCCGCGAGCTGATTTACGCTTTTCCGCAGCAATTCGACGCGCTGGCGGCGATCCTCAAGGAGATTGCGGCGGATTTGCTGGGGACATCGCGTTTTTCGGGTTCGCCCTTCCTGCGCGGCCTCTATTTCACCAGCGCCACGCAGGAAGGCGCGCCGTTCGACCGCATCGTGCATGCGCTCGGCCAGGGCTTTCAGATGCAGCGTCCCCGGCAGGCGGCGGTTGCTGGTGCGGGCAAGGCTTATTTTTTACAGGAGCTTCTCAGCCAGGTCGTTTTCGCCGAGGCGCACATTGCCGGCTCCGACCGGCGCGCGGAGCGCCGCTCGTATGCCTGGCACGTCGGGGCATACGCCTTCAGCGCGCTTGCGCTGTGTGGCGCGGCGCTCGCCTGGACCGCCAGCTATCGCAACAACCTCACCTACATCGCGGAAGTCGACCAGAAAGCCGGCAAAATGGAAGACGCCTTGGCGAATCTGCCCCAGCGCAACGACGCCAACGTCAATGCCCTGCTGCCGGTGCTCGACATGGCGGCGGATTTGCCGGACAGCGCTGCGTTCGACGTCGATCGGCCAGCGTTGCGCTGGCGCTTCGGGCTTTACCAGGGGAACAAGCTCAAGGCCGGGGCAAGTCCGTTGTACCGGCAACTGCTGACCCGGCGGTTCGGGCCGACGATGAAGACCGCCCTGGAGCAGTGGCTGCGCACCGTTGACATCGGAGACATGGAGCTTTCCTACGAAATACTGAAAGCCTACCTGATGATGCACGACCCGAAGCATTTCAGCGAGGGTGAGTTCGTGGACTTCGTGAAAGCCCTGTGGGGGACGGAAAGCACGCTGGCGCGGCACGTTCAGGCCCTGATCGAACTGGATGCGCTGACGCCCGACACGCCCCGGGACGATTCGCTGGTCAATGCGACCAGGGCGCGCCTGACGCAATACACGACCTCGCAGCGCGTCTACCATCGTCTGACGCGCTTGCTACAGGAAAACCAGTTGCCCGAGTTTTCGGTGGCCTCCGAAGTGGGTGAACAGGCAGGGCAGGTGTTTGTTCTCAAGAGCGGGCGTTCGCTGACGAGCGGCGTTCCCTCCCTGTACACCTATCGCGGCTACCATGAGCTGTTTGCGCCGAAGATCGAAAACGCGCTGAACCTCATTGGCAAGGACGAATCCTGGGTGCTCGGTGTCGCCGGGAGTGGGCGTGACGCCATGCGGAATATTGCTTCCGGCGTATTGGCGCTCGAAGTCAAACGCCAGTACGCCGCCGATTACATCTCGTATTGGGAAAAATACATTGATGACGTGAGCATTATGGAGCCACGGAATCTGCGGGAAGCGGCGCAACTCGTCGACAAGCTCACCGGGGTTGATTCGCCCCTGCGCCGTTTCATGCAGGGCGCGGCGCGGGAAACGACCCTGTACAAGGAGACGCCGGCCCAGGGCGCGGATCAGTCGATGCTCGGACGCGCCCGGCGCACCGCCGGTTCCACGGTGGACGACCTGCGGCGCATCGTGCCGGCGGGTGTGGCCGATCCGCTGGCTCCGAAAGACATTCCAGAGATGGCGGTCAACAAACGCTTTGCCGCGTTGCGCAATTTTGTCAACGGTAGTGGCGGCGACGGGGCCAATGCCCCGATGGTTCAGGCCCTGAAAAGAATCGAAGATCTGAAGATGCTGCTGGCGCAGGCGCTCTACAACGCAGAGAACAGGATGCCGATGCCCGACACGCTTCTCGTCACGCAGATCAAGAACTCACTTGGGGATATGCCGGAGCCGTTCAGGAAGGTTGCCAAAACAGCCGCCGAAAGCAGTGACAAGACCATCAAGGCGGCGGGCAGGAGCATCGTCACGGAAACCCTGGTCGGTGACGTAACCCGCGTCTGCCAGAAGGCGATTGAAGGACGTTACCCGTTCAAGCGCGATGCCGCAGTCGGCGTTACCGCCGACGATTTTGCGATGATATTCGCCCCCAACGGGAAAATGGAGCAGTTCCGCCAACAGCAGCCGCCGGGAACGCGGCTGCCTGCCGCGTTTGAGCACGCGCGCATCATCAGGGACACATTCTTCCGTAGCGGCAGCACGCCGCAGATCGCCTTCACAATCAAGCCGCTGACGATGGATCAGGAAATCACCATCCTGAACCTGAATGTCGGGGGGCAAACGATCCGCTACGATCATGGGCCGCAGGTGGCGACCTCGATCTCCTGGCCAGGAAACGGCAACGGCCAGGTGCGTCTGGCATTGACGCCGATCATCCAGAGCGGCGTCAATGACGTCACCGAGTCTGGCCTGTGGGCTTTGCACCGCCTGTTTGGCCGGCATGGCAGCATCCGGCCCGGTGCGACGCCGGAGGTGTTCAACGTTGTGCTCAACGCGGGAGGCCGCACGGCGACTTTCGAGGTGCGGCCCGCGAGTGTTTACAACCCCTTCAACCTTCCGGCGCTGAACAATTTCAGATGTCCGCAGGGCATGCCTTGAGGCTGGCCGCACATGGATGC
>JAITQD010000057.1 GCA_031289095.1 Azoarcus sp. | reverse complement strand
CGAACTCGTCCGGCAGCCAGTCATCCTTTTCGACCAGGCGGGCGACGAGCTTCTTGCCTTCGTCGAGGATGACGGATTCGGCGGGATGGGTTTCCAGCAGGCGGGTGATGTCCTGGACGAAAATCAGCAGTCTTTGCGTGCTCATGATGTGTGATGGGAAGTGTGTGAAAGAAATGGAAGCCGTTGCGGGCG
This sequence comes from Azoarcus sp., assembly GCA_031289095.1. GTDB lineage: Bacteria > Pseudomonadota > Gammaproteobacteria > Burkholderiales > Rhodocyclaceae > WRNU01. Next base: position 21,264 of record JAITQD010000057.1, on the reverse strand, counting down.
AAAGGTTCGCCGCTTATCCGCGATGCCTCCGGCGAGACCCCGCGAGAGCTTACGCAAGGGCGGATTGGCGGTGAACAAATAAAAACAGCTTTTCTTATGGACGCCCTGCATACCGCCCCCTCAAAAGAAATATCCTTGTCCGCGCGTCCGCGCCTTCAAGGGCGAGTTGTGACGGGCAATTGATTCACACCCCCCGACGCGAAACAGACGCCACTGACCCGCGCTTCGCCCGTAGCGGGATCGAGACCGTAAAAGGCGGATAATTGCGCATAAACAGCGGGAAAAGCGGCGGAAAGGCTCAGGGGCATTCCGAAAAAGGCTTCGGAAGCGACAGCGAAGAATTCGGCGGGATGGGTGGCGGCGTAGGGGTCGAGCACGGTTTCGATGCCGGCGTCGTCGAGTCGACATAGACGTTCATAGGCGGCGGAAAACGTCTCCGCCCAGACCTTGCGCGACATGCCCGGCGGTAGCGCCGGAAAGCCTTCCGCCCGTCCGCCGTTGTTCGCCATGTCCAGCTTGTGCGCAAATTCGTGGATGACGGCGTTGACGCCTGTCGGGCCGCCGTCGTCAAACCAGGCCATCAGCACCGGCCCGTCGGCGCGCGCCTCGCCGAGCAAAACGTCATCGAATTCATGCACGACGCCCGCCGCGTCCATCTCGCGGCGCGGCGCCACAAAATCGCCGGGATAAACCACGATGCCCACCCAGCCGCGATAGGCGGCAAGCCCCCGGTTGAGGATGGGCAGACAAGCCTGCACGGCGATGGTGAGCATGATTTCGTCATCGAGTGGCAGGCCGTGCGCGCCGTAAAACTCTTTTTCGCCGAGAAAATCCAGCGCCAGGGCGCGCAGGCGGGGGAGCGCTTCTTCCGGCAGAAAGGCCAGAAACGGCAGACGCGCTTCCACACTCGCCCAGCGTTCGGGGGAGGGGGCTGCGTCGCGGTCGGGCGCACGGCACAGCCAGCGTTTCAGTTTGTCGAGCATGGAGGGTTAATCGCCCGCGCGAACAGCGCGGATTTCGATGTTGGTACGCATTCACACATCTCCTTTTGTGTAATGTTATGTGTGATGCCGGACAGGTCAAGCCGGGGTCGCCTCAGAAAACGGGATAAACAAGTCTCGCCAGCCCGATTGACACGGCGCAGTCCGGCATATACAATTTGACATATACATTAAAAATATCATGCCATGTCTACCCTATCGACGCCATCCAGGCCCAAAGAGGCCAAGCTGTTTCGCAACAACCGTAGCCAAGCGGTGCGGATTCCTGTCGAGTTCGAGTTGCCAGGGAATCGTGTGCTGATCCACCGCGAAGGCAGCAAACTCATCATCGAGCCAGTGACCAGGCCAACGAACATTGTCGAACTGCTGGCAGAGTGGAGGAAGGAAGCGTCGCTTGGGCCAGAAGATCAGTTCCCGGCCATTGACGATATGCCCGCCCAGCCAGAGGACATATTTTGAGCGGATATCTGCTGGACACGAACATCATCAGCGACGTGATCCGCAACCCGGACGGGCCTGCCGCACGTCGCATTGAGCAGGTTGGGCCGAAGGGTATTTTCACCAGCATCATCGTCGCATCCGAGCTACGCTATGGTTGTGCAAAGAAGGGATCGCCCAGGCTGCTCACCAGGGTGGAGGGCATCCTTGAAACAATCCCGGTGCTGCCGCTGGATATTCCGGCTGACACCAAATATGGCGGCATCCGCACTGAGCTGGAAGCGGCTGGTCAGCCTATCGGTATGAACGATCTGCTGATCGCCGCGCACGCCCATGCGCTCGACCTCACGCTAGTGACGGACAACACGCGCGAATTCAGTCGCATTCGTGGCCTCAATGTAGAGAACTGGCTGAAAAAATAGCCAGGGCGGGTTCGTGCATGAGACTACTCAGCCGGGCGGTTCCGCTTCAATACGTCGCCCGATGACGCTGGCCGGGCGTTTCCGGGCCAGTGCGGCATTTTTTGCAATCCCGTCCGCGACTGGCGTAGGCTTCATCCATTGTTTCATGCCTTGCCGCTCATCAATCACCATGGTTTCTGTCACACACGCGGTCGACCGCGATGCGGTTGATCCTCCCATCGAACTGCTGGCCGAAGGGCTGACTCCCGAGGAGCGCGCCGCCGTCGAGCGCGCCCTCGCATTCGCCGCCCAGGCCTACGAAGGACTCAAGCTCGGCACCGGCGAGGCGGTATGGACGCACTCGCTGGGCTGCGCGCTGATCGTCGCCTCGCTCAAACTCGACGCGGATACCCGCATCGCGGCGCTGCTGTTTGCGGTGCTGGAATCCGTCGAGGATGCGCGCGAAAAGCTCGAAGCTAGTTTTGGCGAGCATGTCGCCAGCCTGGTCGATGGGTTGCACAAACTCAACCGCTTGCGAAGATTCACCCGCATGGCCGCCTCCGGCGGCAGCGCGCCGGATGTCCGCGCCCAGACCGAAACCCTGCGCAAGATGCTGCTGGCGATGGTCGAAGATATCCGTGTCGTGTTGTTGCGGCTGGCCTCGCGTACCCAGACCCTGCGCTATTACACCAATACGGACAACGAAAGGCGTTTGAGCGTCGCGCGCGAATCCCTGGATATTTACGCGCCGCTCGCCAATCGCCTCGGGGTGTGGCAGCTCAAGTGGGAACTGGAAGATTTGTCTTTCCGCTTTCTCGAACCCGATACTTACCGACGCATCGCCAAAATGCTCGACGAGCGCCGTTCCGAGCGCGAGAGCTTTATCCAGAGTTCTATCGAACGCTTGCGCCAGGATCTGGCGGCAATCGGCATCGAGGCGGAAATCTATGGCCGCCCCAAGCACATCTACAGCATCTACAACAAGATGCGCTCCAAAAAAATCGACTTCTCGCAGGTCTACGACATCCGCGCCTTGCGGGTGCTGGTCGATGAAGTGCGCGATTGCTACACGGTGCTCGGCATCGTGCACCAGATCTGGCAGCCCATCCACAAAGAATACGACGATTACATTTCCCGCCCCAAGGGCAACAACTATCAGTCCCTGCACACGGCGGTGCTGGCGGGCGACGGGCGCGCGCTCGAAGTGCAGGTGCGCACCCACGCCATGCACCGCCATGCCGAACTGGGCGTGGCGGCGCACTGGCGCTATAAGGAAGGCGCGGGCGCGGGAGGAGGCGAATACGATGACAAGATCGCCCTCCTGCGCAGCCTGTTGTCATGGCGGGACGAAGTGGCGGCGGGGTCGTCGCAGTGGGTCGAGCAGATCAAGCGGGCTTCCTTCGACGACACCATTTACGTTCTCACGCCGCAGGGCAGGGTCGTCGACCTGCCGCGCAACGCGACGCCGGTCGATTTCGCCTATCGCCTGCATACCGACCTGGGCCATCGCTGCCGGGGAGCCAAGGTCGATGGTCATCTCGTGCCGCTCAACACCGGGCTGGACAACGGCCAGACGGTGGAAATCACCACCACCAAAGAAGGCGGACCGTCGCGCGACTGGCTCGACGTGCGCCAGGGCTACGCCGTCACCCCCCATGCCCGGCGCAAGATCCGGCAATATTTCAGCGCGCTCGACGAGGAAGAACTCCTCACGCGCGGGCGCAGCTTTGTCACCCGCGAAATGCAGCGCGACGGCCACACCCAGACCAATATCGAAGCCCTGGCTGCCCGTCTCGGTTTCAAGAACGCGGATGCGCTCTATCTCGCCGCCGGGCGCAGCGAGCTGGGCCAGCGCAGTTTGCAGATGGCGATGCGCGAAATGGACGCCGCCGTTGCGCCGGATGCGGAGGCTGACAAGCCCGAAATCGTCGTGGGCCGCAGCCGTTCCGGCGACAGTTCCGGCAAGGTGCTGATCGTTGGCATCGGCAATCTGCTCACAACGCTGTCACGCTGCTGCAAACCCGCGCCACCCGACGCCATCAAGGGCTTCGTCACGCGCGGGCGCGGCGTTTCGGTGCACCGTGTCGATTGCCGCGACTTTCGCCATCTCGCCGAATGGCACCCGGAGCGAGTCATCGTCGCCGACTGGGGCGAACAGGCTTACGACAAGGAACAACAGTCGGCCTTTCCCGTAGATATTTGCGTGCAGGCCGTGGATCGGCAAGGTTTGCTACGCGACATTTCCGAACTTCTGCTGCGCGAAAAACTCAACGTCACGGCGGTCAATACGCAGAGCAAAAAGAGCATGGCGTACATGCGTTTTACGCTGGAAGTCGGCGGTATCGCGCAACTGCAACGCGCGCTGACCTTGATCCGGGATGTGAAAGGGGTGGTCGAGGCGCGGCGGGGCTGAACAGCCGCTTTAGACGTCCGCCTCCACCGTATCTCCTTTTTCTTCCATCCACGCCCGCCGTCCGGCGGCTTCACCCTTGCCCATCAACAGGTTGAATGTTTGCAGGGTGTCGTCGAAAGCGCCGTCGCGCACCTGCACGGGCAGGACGCGGCGAGTGGCGGTGGCCATCGTGGTTTCGCGCAACTGTTCGGGATTCATCTCGCCCAGGCCCTTGAAGCGGCCCACTTCGATGGCGTCGGGCTTGATGCCTTCCTTCGTCAGGCGCTCGCGGATTGCGGCGAGTTCGCCTTCGTCGAGGGCGTAGAGGCGGCGGGGAGGGCGCTTTTTGCCCAATGCGGGCGCATCCACACGGTAGAGCGGCGGTTGGGCGACAAAGATGTGCCCGGCTTCGATCAGTTTTGGAAAGTGCCGGAAGAACAGGGTGAGAAGCAAGGTCTGGATGTGCGCGCCGTCGACGTCGGCATCGGACATGATGACGACCTTGCCGTAGCGCAGGCCGGAGAGGTCTGGCGCATCACCGGGGCCGTGCGCATCGACGCCGAGCGCCACGGCGATGTCGTGGATTTCGGCGTTGGCGAAAAGGCGGTCGGCGTCGATTTCCCAGGCGTTTTGCACCTTGCCGCGCAGGGGGAGGATAGCCTGCGTTTCCTTGTCGCGCGCCATTTTGGCCGAGCCGCCGGCGGAGTCGCCTTCGACGAGAAAGAGTTCGTTTTCGCTGATGTTGTCGGATTCGCAGTCGGAGAGCTTGCCGGGCAGCACGGCGACCCCGGAGTATTTTTTCTTTTCGACTTTCTTCGCGCTCTTTTGCCGCGCCAACGCCTGCTTGATCGCCAGTTCGGCGATGGCGCGCCCGGCATCGACGTGGTTGTTGAGCCAAATCTCGAACGGGTCGCGCACCTGCGTCGAGATCAGCCGCACCGCTTCGCGCGAGTTGAGTTTTTCCTTTACCTGCCCCTGAAATTGCGGGTCGAGCAGCCGCGCCGAGAGCACAAACCCCATGCGCGCGCACACGTCTTCCTGTTGCAGCTTGACGCCTCGCGGCAGCAGGGCGTGGTGTTCGATGAAGGATTTCAGCGCCTCGAAAAGCCCCGCCCGCAGGCCGGATTCGTGCGTGCCGCCCGAGACGGTCGGAATCAGGTTGACGTAGGATTCGCCCGGCATGGATTGTTCGTACCAGGCCAACGCCCACGCCGCGCCTTCGCCGGGAGCGAAGGCGGGATCGTTGTCGGCGGCGTATTTTTCGCCGGTGAACGCCGGGGCGACCGGCTCCTGTCCGGCAGCGAGTTCGGCGAGATAGGCGGCGAGTCCGCCAGGGTAGCTCCAGCTTTTGCTTTGCAGGGAGCCGTCGGGCTGTTCGATGTCGAGCCGCACGGAAACGCCCGGCAGCAGCACCGCCTTTGAGCGCAGCAGGCGTTCGAGTTCGACCATCGGCACGCGCGGCGACCCAAAATATTTTGCATCCGGCCACACCCGCACCCGCGTGCCGGTCTGGCGGCCACAGTCGCCGAGGTCGCGCAGTTCGCCAATGTGCTCGCCGCCGTTGGCAAAGTCGATGCGCCAGAGCCTGCCATCGCGGCGGATTTCGACTTCGAGCCGGGTCGAGAGCGCATTCGTCACCGAAACACCGACACCATGCAGCCCGCCGGAAAAAGCGTAGGCCGATTCGCCCGAGCGTTTGTCGAATTTGCCGCCAGCGTGCAGACGGGTAAACGCCAGCACCACGACCGGCACGCCTTCCTCGGGGTGTGGCCCGACGGGGATGCCGCGTCCGTCGTCGGCCACGCTCACCGAGCCGTCGAGGTAGAGCGTGACATGAATTTTGCGGGCGAAACCGGCAAGCGCCTCGTCGGCGGCGTTGTCGATGACTTCCTGGATGACATGCGCCGGACTGTCGGTGCGCGTGTACATGCCCGGGCGCTCGCGCACCGGCTCCAGTCCCTTGAGAACGCGGAAGGAAGATTCGTCGTATTGCTTGCCTGCCATTGCCGACTCTGTGTGTGCGAAAGGAGGCAAGGATAACAGAGGGCGTCCGGAACCTTCCCGGACGCCCTTCGCGGATTTGTCGGTGCTTACTTGCCTTCGACGGCTGTTCGCCCAGCTAGAAAGCTGTCAGAAACCCCTGAATGCCGTAAATTCCGAGACAGATTCCCGTTCCGTGTGCAGTCTGTTTTCCGGCGCGTCCGGATCGGGGTAGCCGAGAGCGAGCCCCCCGACGATCAGTTCGTCGTCGCCGATGCCGAGTTGGCGATGGATGGTGACCGGAAATTCCGCATAAGCTGTCTGCACGCAGCTCGCCAGCCCCCGCGCCTGGGCGGCGATGACAAGGTGGCCGATGAAGATGCCGTAATCGAGCAACATCCCTTGCGCCAGCTGCCGGCTCATGGTGAAGATCAGGCCGACCGGCGCGTCGAAAAAGCGGAAATTGCGCCCGGTCTGCGCTTTCATGCGCGACTTGTCGCCCTTGGCAATGCCGACGGCGCTGTAGAGGTCGAACCCGAGCTTGCGCCGCCGAGACAGCCACGGCTCCGTCCATTGCGCGGGGTAATACTCGTACTCGCGTTTTTCCGTTGTGTCCTGCCCGAAACTCTCCAGCAACGCAGCGGACAAAGCCGTTCGCGCTTCGCCAGCCAGTGCGTAAACCTTCCAGGGTTGCGCGTTGGTGCCCGAAGGAGAGCACGAAGCCAGCTCCAGCAGTTCGGCGATGGTTTCGCGGGGAACGGGGGTGGGCAGAAAGCGCCGGGTGGAATGGCGGGAACGGAGGATGTCGGCAACGGTGGCAAAAGCGGGGGCAGGGTGCGTCATGTGAGTGTCTCCTGGGGTTGTTTTGTGTTTTTTCGTACTTGCCTAGACTGCCGCCAGCGCCTGATCGAGATCGGTGAGCAGGTCGTCGATGTGCTCGATACCGATGGAGAGGCGCACCATGTCGGGCAGCACGCCGGCCTTCGTCAGTTCCTCGGTGTTGAGTTGGCGGTGCGTGGTGGAAGCCGGATGGCAGGCGAGCGATTTGGCGTCGCCGATGTTGACCAGTCGGGTGAACAGTTTGAGTGCGTCCTGACAGCGCGCGCCGGCCTCGATGCCGCCCTTGACGCCGAAAGTGAGGATGCCGGAGGCGCGGCCCCCCATATATTTTTGCACCAGCCCATGATCGGGGTGATCGGGCAGACCTGCGTAATTGACCCATGACACTTTGGCGTGCTTCTTGAGGAAGTGCGCGACGCTGATAGCGTTGTCGCAGATGCGGTCGATGCGCAGGGCGACGGTTTCGATGCCTTGCAGGATCAGGAAAGCGTTGAAGGGAGAAAGCGCCGCGCCCTGGTTGCGCAAGGGCACAACGCGGGCGCGCCCGATGTAGGCTGCTTCGCCGAACGCTTCGGTGTAGATCACGCCGTGGTAGGAAACGTCGGGTTCGCTCATGCGCGGAAAACGCGCCTTGTGCTGCGCCCAGGGGAATTTCCCCGAATCGACGATGGCGCCGCCGAGCGAATTGCCGTGTCCGCCGAGGTATTTTGTGAGCGAGTGCACCACGATGTCCGCACCATATTCAAAAGGCCGGCACAGGTAAGGGGAGGGCACCGTGTTGTCGACGATGAGTGGGATGCCGGCTTCGTGGGCGACGGCGGCCAGCGGCTCGAAATCGGTGACATTACCGAGCGGATTACCGACGGATTCGCAGAAGATGGCCCGGGTGCGGGCGTCAATCAGACGGCGGAAGCTCGCCGGGTCGCGGTAGTCGGCGAAACGCACTTCGATTCCCTGCTGTGGAAACGTGTGAGCCAGGAGGTTGTAGGTGCCGCCATAGAGCGTGGCGGCGGAAACGATGTTGTCGCCGGCTGCGGTGATGGTCTGGATGGCGTAGGCGATTGCGGCCATGCCCGAAGCCACCGCCAGCGCTCCGACACCGCCTTCCATCGCCGCAATGCGTTGTTCCAGCACCGCGTTGGTGGGGTTCATGATGCGGGTGTAGATGTTGCCCGCCACCTTGAGATCGAACAAATCCGCGCCGTGTTGGGTGTCGTCGAAAGAATAGGAAGTCGTCTGGTAGATCGGCACCGCGACAGCATGGGTCGTGGGTTCGGGCGTATAGCCACCGTGGACGGCCAAAGTTTCGATTTTCATGAAATGCCTCCGTGCTTGGACAGGCCGGTGAGTATATCGGGGGGCCATCGCTTTGGGAATGAAAGCCCCGGAACGACTCCGGCCTTGCGGTGACAGGTTTTCTGCCGCGCTCGGGGTAGAAGGACTGTTGCAGAGATGTCGCAAAACACTTTGGTGGCGCTGGTCAGCTTCCTGCCGTTCGAGAAAGCGCAGTCCTGATCGGCGGGTTGCGCAGAGAATCCTTTGGTAGACTCCCACGTTTCCCGCGCGGCCATCGCCCGCGCTTTTCCGGCATTTGAGGATTTCCCCTGTGAAGTACATACCTTCCACCCGACAGCGTTTTGTATCCACTAAGTACATATCCACTCGTGGCCATGACGCCAGACCCGAATTCTGCGACATCCTTCTTGGCGGGCTGGCCCCGGATGGCGGACTGTATCTACCAGAATCCTGCCCCCGCATTGGTCGCGCCGAACTCGACGCCTGGCGGGGGCTGTCGTATGCCGGGCTGGCGTTTGAAATCCTGTCGCGCTTCATCGGCGACATTCCCGCCGCCGACCTGCGCGAAATTTGCGCCCGCACCTACACCGCCGATGTTTACCGCCATGTCCGCGCCAGCGACGATCCGGCCCAGATCACGCCGCTACGCTGGCTGGAACCGGGCAAACTGGGATTGCTCGCGCTCTCGAATGGCCCCACGCTCGCCTTCAAGGACATGGCGATGCAACTTCTGGGTAATCTTTTTGAATACGTGCTGGAGAAGCGCGGCGAGACGATCAACATTCTCGGTGCAACGTCCGGCGATACCGGCTCGGCGGCAGAATACGCGATGCGCGGCAAGGCGCGGGTGAAGGTATTCATGCTCTCGCCGCACGGCAAAATGAGCGCCTTTCAGCGTGCTCAAATGTATTCGCTCGCCGACGCCAACATTTTCAACATCGCCGTCACCGGCATGTTCGACGAAGCGCAGGACATCGTGAAAGCGGTCTCCAACGACGCGCGGTTCAAGGCGCGCCACCGGATCGGCGCGGTCAATTCAATCAACTGGGCGCGGGTGGCGGCGCAGGTTGTTTATTACTTCAAGGGTTACTTTGCCGCAACCGCAAGCAACGACGAGCAGGTTGCTTTCTGCGTACCCTCGGGCAATTTTGGCAACATCTGCGCCGGACACATCGCGCGCCGGATGGGGCTGCCGGTCGCCAGGCTGATTCTCGCCACCAACGAAAACGATGTGCTCGACGAGTTTTTCCGTACCGGTGTCTATCGCCCGCGCCGGGCCGCCGAAACCCGCGTCACCTCCAGCCCGTCGATGGACATCTCCAAAGCGTCCAACTTCGAGCGTTTCGTGTACGACCTCGTGGGCCGTGACCCCGAAAAGGTCGCCGGATTGTGGGCGGAAATCGACGCTGGCCGCGCTTTCGATCTATCGCGCACGCCGTATTTCGCTCACCTGCCGGAATTCTTCGGTTTCATTTCCGGCAGCAGCACGCACGCAGACCGTTTGGCGACCATCCGGGACGTGCATGAACGCCATGACATAATCATCGACCCCCATACCGCAGACGGAGTGAAAGTCGCCCGCCAGCATGCCGGCGGACTGCCGTCCGGCGTGCCGTTGTTGGTACTGGAGACCGCGCAGCCAGCGAAGTTCGCCGACACCATCCGCGAAGCATTGGGGAAAAACCCGGAGATTCCCGCCGGCTTGCGGGAACTGGAAACCTTGCCGCAACGGGTCGATGTCATGGCGCCGGATGTCGAAACGGTCAAGGCTTACATTGCGGCGAGGGCCTGAACGGGAAGGGGCGAAACCCGCTTGAATAAATATATTTACAAACATGTCTGTCAGCATTATCATCTGTAGGTAGCGTTGATATATAACAACGGCATTGAAATGAGTTGCCAATGTGCTGTTCCGGCATCGCTCAAGGGGGAAACGGGGTACTATGCCGTCATATAAAGATTGTCTCGCTTCATGCGGAAACAATCGTGATCTGGCTGTGCCGGGTATTTGTGTTCATCGTCTTAGGAGTTTGTGATGAAAAGTTTCGTGCCGTTTTGCCCTCCGATATGGTCTCCACCTGTCCTTCATTTCCCGGTTCATCACCAGCCCCAACCGGTTTGTCATCCGCCGGTTCATCACCAGCCGGTTCATCACCAGCCGGTTTGTCACCCGCCAGTTCATCACCAGCCGGTTTGCCACCCGCCGGTTCATCACCAACCGGTTTGCCCCCCGCCGCCGCCGGTTCATTCAGACCCATGCTTGCCGCCCACGAATTCGCCTCCCCCTGCGACCAATAGTGCGAACGGGCTGGAAGGGTTCGACAACGATCTCGGTCTCGTCGGCAGCGCCGACTTTGCAGACTTTGCATTTGCGTGAGCGGTCGTTGCCCAGGTGAAAGAGGGAAGGGCGCCTTACGGCGCCCTTCCTGTTGCTGACCTCGACTCACATGCCCTGGTAAATCGGGCCTTCGCCGCCTTGCGGCGTCGTCCAGTCGATGTTCTGGGTGGGATCCTTGATGTCGCAGGTCTTGCAGTGCAGGCAATTCTGGTTGTTGATCTGCAAACGCGGTTTGCCGCCTTCACCATCGCGCACGATCTCGTACACCCCGGCCGGGCAGTAATACTGTTCGGGCGAGTCGTAAACTTCCAGGTTGATGGCGATTGCCACTTCGGGATCTTTCAGGCGAAGGTGGCAGGGCTGGTCTTCCTCGTGGTTGGTGTTGGAAAGGAAAACCGACGACAGACGATCGAAAGTGAATACCCCGTCAGGCTTGGGATAGTCGATCTTCTGGCACTCGGCTGCCGGCCTGAGCTTGTCGTGGTCGCAGTGGTTGTGCAGCGTCCAGGGGGACTTGCCCAAAAAGAGCTTCTGATCCGCGCCGAACAGGGTGGAACCCATCCAGAAGGATTTCTTCATCAGCGGCTTGAAGTTGCGTGTCTTGTAAAGCTCTGAATAAAGCCACGACTCGCGGAACGCAACCGGGAAAGCGGTAAGGGCGTCACGTTGCCGGTCAGCGACGAGCGCATCAAACGCGGCCTCGGCGGCGAGCATCCCGGACTTGATCGCAGTGTGATTGCCCTTGATCCGCGCGGCGTTGAGGAACCCGGCATCGTCACCGATCAGTGCGCCTCCCGGAAACACCAGCCGCGGCAGGCTCTGGATGTTGCCGGTGGCAATCGCGCGCGCGCCGTAGGCCAGCCGCTTGCCGCCTTCAAAGAACTTGTGAATCTCGGGGTGCGTCTTGTGGCGCTGCATTTCCTCGAACGGCGACAGGTAGGGATTGCTGTAGTTGAGTCCCACCACGAAACCGATCTCGATGAGGTTTTCCTCAAGATGGTAGAGGAAGGCTCCGCCATAGACATCGGGGGTGAGGGGCCAGCCTGCCGTGTGTACGACCAGTCCGGGCCGGTGATTGGCCGCCGGAACTTCCCACATCTCCTTGATCCCGATGCCGTAGGTTTGCGGATCGACGCCTTCGCGCAGGTTGTACTTGGCTTCGAGGCGCTTGGCCAGGTGACCGCGACAGCCTTCGGCAAAAAAGGTGTACTTGGCGATCAGTTCCATACCCGGCTGGAAGTTGGGACCTTGCGTCCCGTCGCGGAGTACGCCCATGTCGCCTGTGACCACGCCCTTGACCGCACCGTTTTCGTCATACAGCACATCGGCGCCGGCAAAGCCGGGATAAATTTCCACGCCCAGCGCCTCGGCCTGTTCGCCCAACCACTTGGTGACGTTGCCCATGCGCACGATGTAATTGCCGTGGTTATCGAAACAGTCCGGCAAAACCGCATTGGGAAAGGCGTAGGCCTTCGTTGCGGTCAGAAACATGACGCGGTCTTCAGTTGCCTGCGTGATGAGCGGCGCGCCACGTTCTTTCCAGTCCGGGAAAAGCTCGGCGATCGACCTGGGATCGACTACCGCGCCTGACAAAATATGGGCGCCGATTTCAGCACCTTTTTCGATCAGGCATACCGAAATTTCGTGGTTGCGTTCAGCCGCCAGTTGCTTGAGTCTGATTGCCGCTCCCAGTCCTGCCGGGCCGCCACCCACAATCAAGACATCGAACTCCATCGATTCGCGTTCCATCCCTTTCTCCTTCTGGTTTTGCGTAACCTTTGTACGGTATACGTCATTGGCGTCTGAACCGTTTGAGATCCACACGTACAGGAGCTAGTTTAATACTAGAAAACCTCTTTAGCTTCCCCGGATAGCAACAATGGTCAAGATAACGGGTGGAAGCCTTGAACTTGACCTGGATTTGATAAGGCATAGGTTTGCATGTCAAAAGAACCATAATTTGTATTATGTAAACTACGATACAGGCTTCGCCGACTGCGCGGACGAAACGCTTCTCCACTGTGGTTTCGCGGTTGCAACAAATATCAATGCCTGTGTTCTTTTTGCTGCAATGGACGCACGGCCGCATCGACGTTGAGCGTTTCCCGTTCGCCGCGCGAATTTTCGATGGTGAGCGCGATGGGCACGGTGCTGCCTTCCTTCACCTGTACCGTGAGGTCGAGCAGCATGACGTGGTAGCCGCCCGGCCTGAGTTCGACGGGCGCGCCCGCAGGCAGCGCCAGCGCGGAAACGGCGCGCATTTTCATTTTGTCGCCGTCCATCGTCATTTCGTGGATTTCGCTTGTTTCTGCGATGGGCGAACGAACGTCGACCAACCGGGCATCGACCGACGAAGTGATTTTCATGAAGGCCCCGGTGGCCTTTTGTTGCGGGACAGTGGCGCGCACCCAGGGATCGGAGACAGTCACTTCGGCGTGGGCAGGCGCGGTGAAGAGCAACGCGGCAAAAATGGCGGTAGTCAGGCGCGGGATCATCGGTTTTCCTCGTTTGTCGGCGCTGAAGAATGAAGCAGCAAGGCTACGTCCGAAACGATGGCCTCGGCGGGGCTTTGGTGGCTGACCGCGAGGCGCAGGCGACCCTCGGGGTCGTAAAGATAACTGATTGCGGAGTGGTCAATCGTGTACCCGCTGCCCGTCGGCACCTTGCGGTAGTAGATGTGGAAGGCGTCGGCGACTTCGCCCGTTTTTTCGGGGGTGTCGTAGAGGCCGAGGATGTCCGCGTCAAAGGCGGCGGTGTACTCGCGCAGGATTTCCGGCGAGTCGCGCTCGGGGTCGAGCGTGACGAAGACAATTTGCAAACGTTCGCCATCGGGGCCGAGCAGCCGACGCACCTCACTTGCACGCAAAAGCGTGGTCGGACACACGTCCGGGCACTGAATGAAGCCGAAGAACAGCATCACCGCCTTGCCGCGAAAATCGGCAAGGCGGCGGGTGTTTCCATCCGGGTCGCGCAATGCAAAATCACCCCCGTAGTTTGCGCCGCTGATGTTGGTGCTGTGAAAACGCGGGCTATCGTCGCCACAACCAGCAAAAAACAAGGTTTCGAGCGCAAGAAATATGCACAAAAGCGCCCTTCTTCCCGGATGTACTGCACGCCCCTCCTTCATGCCGCATTTTCCACCGGTCGCAATTCGGCGAAAATTTTGGGAAGCATCATTTTCGCCAGACTGCGCTGGGTAAACATATAGCGTCCGTCGACGATAAAGCCAAGTTCTTCCCAGGGCACCGAATCGTTGAACAGGGTGAGCGCGCGTTCGATGTCCGTTTTCTTGTCTTTCGGAAACAGCGCCAATACGGAACCGTCGTAAGCATGACAAGAATGGATGAAAAAAGGTCGCGCCCGGCGAGTTTTGACATTTACATAAATGCGCGGCCCCGGCGATTTGAAATAATCCCGCCCCCATTTCCACCAATTGTTTTCGTTGAACGCGCGCACCCGGCGATGAAGCAGGCGTTCCTTGAAAGGTTCGAGATGCGGGTGGCGTACGCCGTAGATCATGCGCCGGGTCGTGCCGGTCGTCGCCGTGCGCGAGCAGACGAATTCGAGATTGCCCTCCGGATAGGCGAAAACGTCGTCGGCCCCGGAAACCGCCCCGACCCGCACGTCGAACAATTCGTCCATGGAGATGCACAAATGCGCATGGGTAAAAACGAGTTGCCCATGGATGTGCACCATTTCGCGTCTGTCCCATTGCGTATCGTCAAGCCGCCGGTACAACGTGTGGCGGGAAAAATCGCCGCGTACGAAACGGAAAATCGCGCAATTGGGCGTTGCGCCGGCAAAGATTCTCGCATCGCCCGTTTCGATCCAATGTGTGATCGTCCCTTGTTCGTAAAGCCAGCGATTGAGCCGGGCGGCGGCGGTCAGTTTGATGAATTCGCGTGGCGTGATGAAAATCAGTTCGCCGCCATCGTCGAGATGGCGCACGCATTTTTCGATGAAAAACAGGAACAGGTTGGAACGGGCATCGAAAAGACGCGAATCGAGCTTTGCACGGGTTTTCGGAACAATATCCTGATAACGCACGTAAGGCGGGTTGCCGATGATAGTGTCGAAACGCTCATTCATGGGCATGGTGAAGAAGTCCATCGTCTGCGCGCCCGGTGGCGCAATGCGGGCGTCCAGTTCGATCGCCACGCATTCCGGCAAATGCCGCGAAAACGCGCCCTCCCCCGCTGACGGCTCCAGCACCCGGCCATCATGATTGGCGCGCAACGCCAACATGGTTCGCACCATGGTGTCGGGAGTGAAAACCTGGCCCAACGCGGAGGCGGAGGGAACGCCGTGGGACGAGAGTTCCTTTTTGCCCGCCCGCATCATTTCAGCCACTTCCGCGCATTCCGGAACATCCGCAGCCACGGCGAGGCATCCGGGCTTTCATCTATCAGCCATTGCGGCGACCACGACATTTGCAGCGTGCGGGCGGTGCGTTCGGGGTGCGGCATCATGATCGTGAACCGCCCGTCCGGCGTGGTGAAACCGGTTGCGCCGCCGGGCGAGCCGTTGGGATTGGCGGGGTAGCGCAACGCTGGCGCGCCGTAATTGTCGATGTAGCGCAGCGAGGCGAGCGCCGCCCTTTGTGCGGTTTCGTCGCGGAAGTCCGCCCGGCCCTCGCCGTGGCTCACCACGATGGGCAGACGACTGCCCGCCATGTCCGCGAACAGGATAGAAGGACTTTCCAGCACCTCCGTCATCACGAAACGCGCTTCAAAACGTTCGCTGCGGTTGTGCCGGAACGTTGGCCAGTTTTCCGCGCCGGGGATGATCGGCGCGAGATGGGCCATCATCTGGCAACCGTTGCACACGCCGAGCGCAAACGTGTCGCCACGGGCGAAAAACGCCTCGAACTGCGCGCGCAAGGCCGGATTGAACAGAATCGACTTCGCCCACCCCTGCCCCGCACCGAGCACATCGCCGTAGGAAAAACCGCCGCATACCGCGAGCCCCCTGAAAACGGAGAGATCGCGCCGCCCCGCTTGCAGGTCGGACATATGCACATCCACCGCCTCGAAGCCCGCGCGCGTAAAAGCCGCCGCCATCTCGAACTGCGAGTTCACGCCCTGTTCGCGCAGGATCGCTACTTTTGGGCGCGCGCCGCCCGCGATAAAAGGCGCGGCGACATCCTCGCGCACATCGAAGCTTGCGTGCAGCGACAGGCCCGGATCGTTCACGTCGGCGAGCGCATCGAATTCTTCCTCTACGCATTCCTCGTCGTCGCGCAGCCGGGCGATGCGATAACCGGTTTCCGACCAAGTGCGCAGCCAGTCGACGCGCGGCGCGGCCAGCACCAGCTTCGCGTTGCGGCGGAAGCGGATTTCATCCTTGCCGTTGGGTTCGCCGATGAAGTGATAGTCAAGTCCGGCGCTGTTCAGCACCGCGCCGACCGCCGAACGGTCGCGGCGGCGGATTTGCACCACGGCCCCAAGTTCCTCGCCGAACAAGGCCCCGAACAGGCGGTCGTCGAAGCGGCCCTTCAACAGTTCCGGGTTCTTGTCGAGACCATCGGCGTCGTTCATTGCGTTGTCGTAGCACACGGTATCGAGCACCAGCGACAGCCCGCATTGGCTGGCGAAAGCCATTTCGCACACGGTGGCGAAAAGACCGCCGTCGCTACGGTCGTGGTAAGCGAGGATCAACCCGTCGCGGCACAGCCGCCGAACCGCGCCGAAAAACGCCACCAGGTCTTGCGGCGCGATGTCCGGCGCATGTTCGCCCACGGAACCGTGGACTTGCGCCAACACCGAGCCACCGAGGCGGTTGGCGCCCTGCCCGAGGTCGATGAGGATGAGTTCGGTTTCCTCACCTTCCGGGAACTGCAACTGCGGCGTCAGGGTGCGGCGGATGTCCGCGACAGGCGCGAAGGCGGTGACGATCAGCGACAGCGGCGAGACCACCTGCCTGTCCTCGCCGTTTTCCTTCCAGGCCGTGCGCATCGACAGCGAGTCCTTGCCCACCGGAATCGACAGCCCCGCCGCGATGCAAAATTCCGATACCGCCCGCACCGTCTCAAACAGTTTGGCGTCCTCACCGCGGAATCCCGCCGCCGCCATCCAGTTGGCCGAAAGTTTCACGTCGCCGACCGCGCTGATGTCGGCAGCGGCGATGTTGGTCAGCGCCTCGCCCACCGCCATCCGGCCCGAAGCCGGTGCGTTCACGCAAGCAAGCGGCGTGCGCTCACCCATGGCGAAGGCCTCGCCCCGGTCGCCGCTGAAGCTCATCGCCGTCACCGCCACATCGGCCACCGGCATCTGCCAGGGGCCAACCATCTGGTCACGCGCGGTAAGGCCGCCGACGCTGCGGTCGCCAATCGTGATCAAAAAACGTTTGCTTGCCACTGCCGGATTGCGCAGCACCCGCAGCGCCGTATCGGCCAAGTCGAGCCCACTCACGTCGAACGGCGGCAGATGCACGGCGCGGCGCGACACCTGCCGCGTCATCTTGGGCGGCTTGCCGAGCAATACCTGCATTGCCATGTCGACCGGCGCGTTGCCGAAGTGACGGTCGTTGACCACCAGCCGCTCGTCGGCGCTCGCCACGCCGAGGACGGCAAAGGGACAGCGTTCGCGCGCGCAGATCGCGGCAAAGGCATCGAGATCGGCGGGCGCGACCGCCAGCACGTAACGTTCCTGCGCCTCGTTGCTCCAAATCTCGCGCGGGCTCATGCCCGGCTCCTCGGTCTTCACTTCGCGCAGTTCAAAGTGCGCACCGAGTCCGGCGTGGTCGGC
Organism: Azoarcus sp.; assembly: GCA_031289095.1. Classification (GTDB taxonomy): domain Bacteria; phylum Pseudomonadota; class Gammaproteobacteria; order Burkholderiales; family Rhodocyclaceae; genus WRNU01. The sequence continues at coordinate 3,832 of JAITQD010000057.1, read as the reverse complement.
CAGTTCGGGCATGGCGTTGGAGAGCCCGCCCGCGCCCACGTCATGAATGGCGATAATCGGATTGGCCTCGCCGCGTTGCCAGCAGGCGTCGATCACTTCCTGACAGCGGCGCTGGATTTCGGGGTTGCCGCGCTGCACCGAGGCAAAATCGAGATCGGCGGCATTGGCCCCGGTCGCCATACTGGACGCCGCGCCCCCTCCCAGGCCGATCAGCATGGCGGGGCCGCCGAGCTGGATCATCAGCGTGCCCGGCGGAAAACCGGGCTTTGCCGCCTGCTGCGCCTGAATGTCGCCGATGCCGCCCGCGACCATGATGGGCTTGTGATAGCCGCGCACCTCGCCCTGCACTGTCTGCTCGAAGGCGCGGAAGTAACCGGCGAGGTTCGGACGCCCGAATTCGTTATTGAACGCCGCTGCGCCCAACGGCCCCTCGATCATGACGTCGAGCGCCGAGGCGATGCGATCCGGCTTGCCGTAAGGCTTTTCCCAGGGCTGGACAAAATCCGGAATGGCAAGATTGGAGACCGAAAAACCCGCCAGCCCCGCCTTGGGACGCGCGCCGCGGCCCGTTGCGCCCTCGTCGCGGATTTCGCCGCCGGCCCCGGTCGCCGCGCCGGGAAACGGCGAAATCGCGGTTGGATGGTTATGCGTCTCCACCTTGGCGAGAATATGGGTCAGTTCCGGATGAAAACGGAACACACCATCCGCATCCGGGTAAAGGCGCTCACTCTCGCAGCCTTCGATCACCGAAGCGTTGTCGGCGTAAGCCACCACCGTGCCTTCGGGATGCGCCGCGTGAGTGTCGCGGATCATGGCGAAGAGCGATTTTTCCATCGGACGGGCGTCGATCACCCAGTCGGCATTGAAAATCTTGTGCCGGCAATGCTCGGAATTGGCCTGCGCGAACATCATCAGTTCGGCATCGGTCGGATTGCGTCCCATGCGGATGAAATGGTCGGCCAGATAGTCGATTTCATCCTCGGAGAGCGCCAACCCCAAGCCGACGTTGGCCGTCGCCAGGGCGATGCGTCCGCCACCGACGACATCCACTGTCGCGAGCGGCTGCGGCGCGTAATGGTGGAACAGCGCTGCTGCTTCGTCGAATGCGGCCAGCACCGATTCCGTCATGCGGTCATGCAGCACTGCGGGCGCGGGCGGCAACGCGGCCACATCACGCCCCACAATAAAGTACGCGATGCCGCGCTCAATGCGGGCCACCTGGTCAAAGCCGCACTGGCGGGCGATGTCGGTGGCTTTTGACGACCAGGGCGAAATCGTGCCGAACCGTGGCGTCACCAGCCGCAACACCCCGTTGGGAAGATCGCCCCCCGGAGCGTGGGCGTCGAGCAGATCGCCAAGACGCGCTTCTTCCCCGGCGGAGAACCGCTCCCGGACTTCGACGAAATACCAGTACTCCGCCGCCACGGACGAAAGACCGGGCAGCATGCCGGCCAAGATGCGCGCGAGGCGGTCGAGACGGGAAGCGGAGAGCGCAGTCGCGCCGCGCAACTTGAGAATCGGGAGGGACATGGCGATGGGGAAGTCGGACGGCGGGCGGGACGCCGCCACAAGCTGGAAGAGCGGCGAATTATACCCGCCCCCTCGCTCCGTTATCCACGCCGCCGCATGGAAGCCGCGGCCTGACCTGCGCTCGCCGCCGGTCTTCGGCATTGCATTGACACGCGCACTGCAAGATGACGTACCCTTGCAGCGTTTTGCCAATCTGAAACTAACGACCAAATACATTCATGGAGGGTACGATCATGTTGAAATCGGAATTGATCGGCATGCTGAAATCGTTTGGCGAGCTGGTAGGCGACATTGATGGCATCGTCTGGGGGCCGTTCGTTCTGATTCCCCTGTTGCTGATCGTCGGCGTGGTGCTGACCGTCGGTCTTCGCTTCCTGCCCTGGCGGGAATTGCCCCACGCTTTCGCCACGATGTGGCGTGGGCGGCGGCATCATCCTGATCACGAAGGCGAACTGACGCCATTCCGCGCCCTGATGACCTCGCTCGCGGCCACCATCGGCACCGGCAACATCGTCGGCGTGGCGAGCGCCATCCTCTTGGGCGGGCCGGGCGCGGTGTTCTGGATGTGGATGACAGCGCTTTTCGGCATGGCGACCAAATTCTGCGAGGCGACGCTGGCGGTCAAGTACCGAGAAGTCACGCCGGACGGCAAGTTCGTCGGCGGGCCAATGTATTACATCAAGAACGGCCTGGGGCCGAACTGGAAATGGCTCGCCACCCTGTTCGCCATTTTCGGCACGATCGCTTCCTTCGGCATCGGCAACATGACCCAGGCCAACGCGGTTACGGCGAACATCGTCCAGTTGAGCGAAAACTACGGTCTGATCCTGAATCCGTGGATCGTCGCCGTCGTGTTGCTGATCCTGTCGGGAGCCGTGCTGCTTGGCGGTGTCAAACGCATCGGTCTGGTCGCGGGCACACTGGTGCCGGTGATGGCGTTGATTTACGTGGCCGGCGGTCTCATCGTGCTCGCCGTCCATATCGACCGGGTGCCCGGGGCCATCGCCCTGATTTTCGAGAGCGCTTTCAGCGGTCATGCCGCCGTTGGCGGCTTTGCTGGCGCGACGATTGCGGCGGCCATCCGCTTTGGCGTGGCGCGCGGCCTTTTCTCCAACGAAGCCGGCCTGGGCAGCGCCCCGATCGCACACGCCACGGCCATCACAGACAACCCGGTCAAGCAAGGTCTGCTGGGGATGCTCGATCCTTTTCTCGACACCCTCGTCATCTGTTCCATTTCCGCGCTCGTCATTCTCGTTTCGGATCAATGGATGGTTCCCGGCATTACCGAAGCCGGTGCGGGCACGCTGACTGCCCGATCCTTCAGCGCCGCAATGGGCGATGTCGGCTCCTGGCTTGTCACTACCGGCCTTGTACTATTCGCCTTTTCCACCATTCTCGGCTGGTGCGTATACGGCGAGCGCTGCGTGATCTACCTGTTCGGCCACAAGGCCGCGCGGCCCTACCGGGTCATCTTCACGCTCGTCGTTCCCGTCGGGGCCATCGCCAAACTGAGCCTGGTGTGGGATCTCGCCGACCTTTTCAACGGCCTGATGGCGATTCCCAACCTCATCGCCCTGCTGCTGTTGAGTCCGGTCGTTTTCAAACTGGCGAAGGAATATTTCGACAACCGCAAAACCGCCCTGTTACCTGAAAGAGACACACATAATTCGGGCGAGGGAGCATGAATTTCACCAGTTTCATTCAGCGTTTTCTATTGGAAAACCTCGATATCCGCGGTAGCGTCGTGCGCCTTGCCGACGTCTGGCAAGGCATGCTGCGCGGTCGCGCCTATCCGGAGGTCACCGCCAGACTGCTCGGCGAAATGGCCGCCGTGTCCGCCGTGATCGCCGGCAATCTCAAGCAGCCGGGGCGGCTGACTTTCCAGATGCAGGGGAACGGGCCGGTGAGCCTGCTCGCGGTCGATTGTACGGAAACGCTCAACCTGCGCGGCTACGCCAAAGCCACGGGCAATGTTGTTGGCGGCGCAGGCCTGTCGGCGCTGCTGGGCGACGGTCGCCTGCAATTGAGCCTGGACATGGCGGGACTGGAACAGCCCTACCAAAGCCTCGTTCCAATCGTGGGCGACAGCATCGCTGACGTTTTCAAGCACTACCTTGAACAATCCGAGCAGCATCCCGCCGGGCTGTGGCTGGCCTGCAACGCCAACGTCAGCGCCGCGCTTTTCGTGCAAAAGCTCCCCGGCGCAGACGCCAGGGATGCCGATGGCTGGAACCGCGTCGCCACCCTGGCCGAAACCGTGCGCGCCGACGAACTGCTCGCCCTCGACTCCACCGCCCTGCTC
>JAITQD010000052.1 GCA_031289095.1 Azoarcus sp. | reverse complement strand
GCCTGGGGGCGCCCCTTTGAGGGTGGATACGGTATGGGCTTCCTGGAATTCGCTCATGTTGATGGTGATGAGATTCTGTTCGCCGCCATAGAGGAATTCGGCCAGGGCGAGCGCGGATTCGGTCTTGCCGACGCCGGACGGCCCGCACAGCATGAACACGCCTATCGGCTTGTTCGGGTCGTCGAGCCGTGCGCGCGAGGTCTGGATGCGGCGGGCGATCATGGTGAGTCCGTGCCGCTGCCCGATCACCCGGCGTTCGAGGTTGTCGACGAGGTCGAGCACCGCCTGCGCTTCATTGCGCAGCATGCGGCCAACCGGAATGCCCGTCCAGTCCGCCACCACTGAGGCGACCGCCTGATCGTCGACCGCCGCCAGCACGAGCGCGCGTTCGCCGCGCACCCCCTTCAGTTCCCGCTCCAGATTTTCCAGTTCGGCAAGCAGTTCGCCGCGCGAGGGGGCTTCGGTGGAGGCTTCGGCGGAGACGACCTCCACCGTCGCGGCGTCCGCCACGGTATTTTCCGCTGGTGCGACGGCTTCCTCGGCAGCGGGTTCGCCGCCCGCTGGCGCGGCGAGCCGTTCGCGCAAATCGACGATCCCTGCGATCAGCACCTTTTCCTTTTCCCAGCGCTGACTCAGTTCGCTCTCTCGCACCGCCAGTTCGGCAAGATGGGCGCGGATTTCCTCGCCGCGCCGGGCGTTACCGATGCCGGCGGCTTCTTCCTGGCGCAGCATTTCGAGTTCGTTGCGCAAAACCTCGATGTGGCGCTGGCAATCTTCCAGTTCGCCCGGCGTCGTATGCTGGCTGATCGCCACGCGCGCCGCCGCAGTGTCCAGCAGACTGACCGCCTTGTCGGGCAGTTGCCGCGCCGGAATGTAGCGATGCGACAACGACACCGCAGCGTGGATGGCGCTGTCGAGCACCCGCACGCCATGATGCTTTTGCAGCGCCCTGGTCACGCCGCGCAGCATCGCCACGGCTTTTTCCTCGTCCGGCTCCGCAATCTGCACCACCTGGAAACGCCGGGTCAGCGCCGGGTCTTTCTCGATGTATTTCTTATATTCGGCCCAGGTGGTCGCGCCAATGGTGCGCAGGGCACCGCGCGCCAGCACCGGTTTGAGCAGATTGGCGGCATCTCCGACGCCTGCGGTGCCGCCCGCGCCAATCAGGGTGTGCACTTCGTCGATGAACAGAATGATCGGCTTGGGAGAATGTTGTACTTCCTCGATCAACTGGCGCAGGCGCTGCTCGAACTCCCCTTTCATGCTGGCGCCCGCCTGCAACAGTCCGATGTCGAGCGAGCGCAGCTGCACGCCTTGCAGGCTCGGCGGCACGTCCCCGCTGGCGAGGCGTTGCGCGAAGCCCTCGACCACTGCGGTCTTGCCCACCCCCGCTTCGCCGGTGAGCAGCGGATTGTTCTGACGACGGCGCATCAGAATGTCGACCATCTGGCGGATTTCGTCGTCTCGCCCGGTGACGACGTCGAGTTCGCCCTTGGCGGCGCGCTCGGTCATGTCGACGGTAAACTTGTGCAAGGCTTCCTGTTTGCCCATGGCGGCCGGGGCCATCGCGCCGGAAGTCTCGCCGGGCGCAGCGCTGTCACCGAAGGTCTGGTCGGCACTCGCCGCGCCGTCTTCCGGGCTGCCCGCCACCAGCCCGGCCAGCGTCGTCTGCATGTTGTCCGCGTCGATCCGGGTGAACTGTTTTGAGAGCGCCAAGGTCGCGCCGCGCAGTGTCTTGTCGGTCAGGAGCGTAAACAGCAGGTGTGCGCTCCTGACCGCCGTGGCGCCGAAGGTGATCGAGGCATTGACCCAGGCCCGTTCGGTCGCCAGGTCGATGTCACCGGACAAATCCTCGATCGCCAGCGCCCCGTTGGGCAGGCGTTCGAGCACGGCGAGCAGGTCGGCGGCCAGCTTGCCGCCATCCACACCGTAATGACGCAGGACGCGGTGCAGATCGCTATCGTCGAGCTGGATCAGCTGATAAAGCCAGTGACTGAGTTCGACATAGGGGTTGCCCCGCAACTTGGCGAACACCGTCGCCGATTCAATTGCTTTGTGCAGCACCGGATTCAGTTTTCCGAAAAGCGCCACGCGGCTGATCCTGGACATATTCACCTCGATGTTTCAGCTTTGAACAAAAATTCCATTGCCAGACAAAACGTACCTGTCTCGCCATTCATTCACGATACCCGCACAACCGGCGGTTCCGCGCGCTCCCCTTCCAGCACGAGATCGCCACGATCCTCGCCGGTTTTCGTCCGCCCGAGCCAGGTCGTCCAGCCCAGCATCGGCGCGCCCGCCGCCACGCCAAGCCTCAGCGTGGGAATTTCATCCTGCCGCAGGACAAGGCGGACATCCCACGAAAACTCGATGCTCACGTAATTACGCACCCAGTCGCGCAATTGCCGGTAAAACCGGTTTCCGGGCAGAAACGCCAGGTATTCGGCGAATTTCAGGGGGCCGATGTGGATGCGGAAGCGATGCTGACGGTCGAGAACCGAGACGCCACAAATCGCACCGCGCCCCAGTTGACTGGCGGCAAGCTCCGCGCCCAGAAAGGTACGATCCTTTTCGTCGATGCGCAACCGCTGCGGCATCCATTCCTGGATGCGGAACAGGCAGCCGAAAAACTGCCGCAAAATCGACACGAGTCCTTCCGGGTTGCGCGTCAGGCGCGCCAGATGTCCCGCCATGTAACGCTTGGCGTGATCGGGAACCGAATCGCGCCCGGCGAAGAAAGGTTCGCCGTAACCGATCAGGCTGCCGACATAGCGGGAAAAACGATCATCCTCCAGACGATCGAGGCTGGTCGTGGCCTGCACGTCGGCCCAGGCGCGATAGAACAGCAACGCAAAGCGGTGATGAAAGATGTCGAGAAACGCCTGCGGGGCGTGATCGTCGTCATATTCGGCGCGCTCGCGCGTGAATTCGGTGAAATGCAAGGGCATCGGGCCGTGCGGCCCGAACAGTCCGAAGGCCATCTGCTCGATGCGAACATGGCCGTGACCATCGTTGCCGAACCCGGCCAGTTCCGCCGGGGCGAAATTGAGCGACGGCTTCTGGCCGATACGCACGATTTCATCGCCGGGATGGCGCGCCGCGCCAAAGCGGGGGAGGTCTGGATGACGCGCCTCCAGCCATCGCATGACCTCGAACCAGCCGAAACGCCACGGTTCCGCGCGCAACTCTGCGTCGAAGGGCAGCGGGACGACGCCTTTGTTCTCAGGCATCGGGACGCCCTCCAAAACGCGGCGGCCAGACGGCGATCATGTTTCCCGTCGCGCTCTGGAGCGACAATTCACAGAACGTGTTCATGGCGACGTGCCGCGCCAGGAACTGCTCCAGCACGCAACCGAAAAGAAAGGGACTGCTGCCTTCAAAAAGCACTTCGTCGACGGTGATCTTGACGCCAACGCCGCGCCCGAACGTCAGCGGCCCGGAAACCGGCAGCCGCCGCGTCACGCCGGAAGATTCCACCGCGACGATGGATTCGCCATGCCGCGCCACGGCGGTATCGGCAAAGGTCGCGTACAAGCCCAACAGCCCCCGCAACGCCACCGCGCCCTTATCCGGTTCCATGTTGCGCAGGGCGAGGTAGTTCAGCGACAGGTGGTTTATCAGCCGCCAGGTCATTTCCCGTTCAGCCACCGAGAAGCGCGGACGCGACGGGCCGCGCAGGATACATCCCCAGGGCATGGGCATCTCGGTTTCCACCCGCAGGTCATGTTTGCCGCCGGTGGAGATGAGCAGCGGCAAATCGCGGTTGGTCAGCAGCATATTCATGCCAAGCTGGTCGATGCGCTGCGGCCACGGCGTTTCGTGCGCGTCGACGAGCGACAGGAAAACCTCGGAACCGGCATAGCTCGACCGCGCGCCGCTGCGCTGCGAGGAATCCGACAAACGGCGGGTTTCGCGCCGCACCGCGAAATAGGCTTCGCAGCCGTCGTCGTCGGTTCCGACATGGCGGTAAAAAGGAGCGAACCGGGTGATAGGGTTATTGCCGCGGTCGAACCCTTCCACCCCGTCGATGCGGTAAACCTCGTAGTCGAGCGGGCGGGAGCGATCGGGAACGATGTGATGTTCGACGCCGGAATGCGTCAATGCCAGGCGGTCGCCGCGGTATCTGAACACGTTGATGACCGGCACACAATCAAGTTCAAAACACTTCTTGTCGATGTCACGGGCCAGCGAACCAAGCTCGCAATCGAGCAGCACCGTGAGATCGAAAACGTCCTTGCCCAGCCGGTCGAGCGGTGCGTGCAGGCCGGAGATGGAAAAAAACAGAAACCGCTGCGGAAAAGCAAAATACTCGTGCAGCAGACGGTAGCCCTGGAATACACGGGGGTCGACCGGCAACAGCGCCTGATCGACGCTGAAACCTTCGGAACGCAGGGCGTCTGCGGGCAGAAAGGAAGGCTTGCCGCCACCGGGAGAACTCACCGCCACCCCGAGGCAATGGCCGATCAGCGTCTCGTGGATGCGCGTTGCCAGCACATCCCGCGCCGCCACGAAAAAAACCAGCCGTTCGGGGTTGAGCCGATCCGCTTCAACTGACGCCTGGTATTTCAGGCGCAGGCGGATTTCTCCTTTCGCTTCCTTGCCGCGCCCGCGGTGCGCGGACAAATCGCCAGCGGGCACACCGGCGAAAACATCCTGGATTTCGATCGGCCATGCTTCCATGTCCTGCGCGGTCACGAACTTGCAAGGGGTCGAAGTTCCCGGCGCGACCCCGCTGTTGAGCACCGTGCCGCGCGGTAGGCGCGCGATCACGCCCTTCTTGGCGGCGGCTTCCCGATCCAGCGGTATCTGCACGATCGCCATTGCCGGCGTCGGCGCAAGGTAATGCGGAAAGATGACTTCAAGCAGCCGTTGCGAAAAGCGCGGAAACTCGGCATCCATTTTCAGGTGGATGCGGGCAGCCAGGAAAGCGAACCCCTCCAGCAGGCGTTCGACGTACGGATCGGCCACCGTACCGCTCTGCATGCCAAGGTGGCCCGCCACATTCGGAAACGAGGCGGCAAACTCCGCACCCAGTTCCTGTATGTAGGTCAATTCCTGGTTGTAATATTCGAGAAACCTCGCATC
>JAITQD010000004.1 GCA_031289095.1 Azoarcus sp. | reverse complement strand
ATGGGCTTCGATGTCACCTAACGCCTGTAGGCGCAGGGTGAAATCCGGTGCGATTAAACGGGCTGCAGGCAGTTTGTAGAGCCGGCATGCGGCCTGGACATTGCCGCCCCCCACGGGGCCGGTGATGTAAAGATGGTCGCCCGCCCGTGCGCCACTGCGCAGCACCGGTCTTGCGGCGGCACCGATCACGGAAGCCGTGCAGCGCCAGGCTTCGGCGCGCCCAAAGTCGCCGCCGATGAAATGCGCTCCCGCCTGTTCGAGCACTTGGGCAACGCCCTCGTAAAAACGCTTGAGATAGGCTTCGGTAAAACGCGCGTCGACGGTCAGGCTGTGCGCGTAGAAACGCGGATGCCCTCCGGAAGCCAGGAGGTCGCTCATGGCCGCGCAGGCGATGTTATGGCCTAGCGCGCGGGCATCCTGCATCAAAAAACAGTCTTCGTCGGAAAACTCATCGGTGGAAAAGAGGAGATGCCCATCGCCAAAGCGCAGAATTTCCGCGTCGGCCTCAAAAGGCTGGTTGATCTGCTCCGGCGAACGCGGCAGGAGCCGGCAAAGACGTTCAATCAGTGCTTGTTCGGTCATGGGGATACTATCAATCCGATTGGGGGCGCTGGCGCAATCCTGACCGGCAATTTGCCACAGGCGTCGCCATCGAATTCCACTTCAGCATCGCCCGTTATATCCACGCATTCCGCGTATTCGAGCGCTAGAGGACGCCCTGAATACAAATGGAAAATATGGAAAGGAATGCGGTTTTGGATGCACAGCAGGTAGAAACGGGTGTCATCCGCTTTTAATGCGTTGGCAATCTTGAGGCCGGAGGCCACATAGCGGGTCTTACCGATGGAGAGGTTGAAAACGCCGTCCTGTTTTTGCCCGTTGACCACTAGATCAACCGGCAGATACCCCTTCAGTACGCGCAACAGGGAGAAAAAAGTGCCAGCCTTGTCGCCGAGTCTGCCGCGAATACCGCAATTGGCGGCGCGCGCCAATTGTGCGCCGAGGCCAATATTGGCGCAGCAGGCAAAATGCCGGAGCCGTCCATCGGCATATGCGATGCGTCCGATGCCAATTGAGCGGACATTGCCATATGCCAGAATTTCCACGGCTTTCCCCGGATCGCGCACTGGCAAGCCGTGGCTCAGGCAGAAATCAGGGCTGGTGCCGGTATAAATCACGCCGAGCCGCGCTTGTGAAAGACGTTTTCCATCGGGCGCATAAAAACCGTTGATGACCCGGTTGAGCGTGCCATCGCCGCCCACGGCGACAATGCTTTTGCAGCCCGCCAGGTTGGCCTGGCGCGCCAGATCCTCCGCATCTTCCAGGCAGGTCGTGATGTCGTGACGATAGTCAATTTCCCGTTCGGCAAGCGCGGCATGAATTCGCGCGAAAAAATCGCGGCTTTTGCCGCTTTGCGCCCCGGGGTTGAAAATCAGATACACGTCCGCAGGCACTCTGCCGCCCGGGTCACTTCTTCTTCCCGGAGGCCTGCACCGGCAATCAGCCGGACGACACAGGCATTTTTAGGGACAGAAGGCTCGATGAACGGCGTCGACAAAATACCTTCCTGGTGAAGCCGGGCGGTCAGGCGGATCGCCGCCTCGGTTTCGCCGCAGGCGACGGCGTTGATCGGCGCGCCGCCGCCTTGCCGTTTTTCCCCGAGAGCCGTCGCCAAAATGTCCTTGTAGCGCCACAGGCGCGGGCCCAGTTCGGCGAATTCCCGATCGATCACGTCGAGCGCGCCGCCGATGCCGCCCAGTACGGGCGGGGTCAGGGCCGTGGAATAGATCAGGCTGGGACAAAGGTATTCCAGTTCCTCCATCGTTGCCGCCTCGCCTGCGATCATGCCGCCCATTCCGGCCAGCGCCTTGCCCAGCGAAGCGGTATAGATGCCCCTGAAGCGTTCGATGTGAAAGTGTTCCAGTACGCCGCGTCCCCGCGCGCCCAGTACGCCGATGCCGTGCGAATCGTCGATAACCGGAATGGCTGCAAAGCGTTCGGCAAGTGCGAGGATGTCCGGCAGGGGCGCAATGGTGCCTTCGGTGGAAAAAACCGATTCGGTGACGATGAAGATTTTTCGGTAGCCTGCGGCGCGTTGCAGCACGGTTTCGAGATGTTCCGCCGAATTGTGCGCGAAGGGACGAATCTTTGCCCCGGCGGCGCGCACCCCTGCAATCAGCGAGGCATGTGCGCCACGGTCGATGACGATCAGGTCGTCCGGCCCGCTCAACATGGCAAAGACGCCACTGTTGGCCTGGTAGCAGGAAGGAAACAGCAGGGCGGCTTCCAATCCGCAGAACGCGGCCAGACGGCGCGCCGTTTCCCGGGCGAGGAGGCTGTGCCCGGAAGCCACGGGCGTGCCGCAAAACGAAACACCATATTCCCGCAGGGCGTGGGCGGCGGCCTCACGCACCTCGGCGCGACGGGCCAGCCCCAGGTAGTTGTTGGAGGCCAGATCAATGAGATTCTGATCGTCAAACGCCACGCGATAAGGGTTGAAGCCGACACGCGCCACGATTTCCCTGGCGTGATTCAACATGAGGCTTCCTCCAGCTTGCGCACAATGTCGCCGACGGTGGATACGCCCTCGAAATCCGCGTCTTCGATACTGATGTTGAATTCCGCTTCCAGTTCGCCAATCAGCATCAGCATTTCAAAAGAATCAATCCCGAGATCGTCTTCCAGACGCATGCCGGCATCAATGGTGCGCGCCTTTCGCTTGCAGACCCGAATGGCTTTGACGACCCGTTCCAGACAGTTTTCCTGATTCATGGCGATTTCCCTTGATAGCAGCGCAGTGGCCGGTCGGAATCTGCCATGACCGCGCAAATATTGCAATTGATGCATTTTGAGATGTAGGCAGGGTTGGCTGTCAGTTTTTTGAGAAAATTCGGTTCGCAAATGAAGGGACGGCACAGGCTGATATGTTTCAGACCGGAGGCGAGAATATCCTTTCCGCTGCGAAAGCCGCCGACGGCATAGACGGGAATCAGGGTATGCGCCTGCGCCAGTTTTGCATAAGCGAGGTTGTAGGCAGAACTAAATCCCTTGATTTTCATCCGTTCAAACGGCAGCCGGAAAATTTTCCATGGGAGACTTTGCGCGGCAATGATGGGATTGAAACGCAAGACCGTGCGTAAGGGAACCGCGCCGCGAAAAATATTGAGCGCCACATCCATCGTGCCGCGCGACACTTCAATGGCATCTACGCGGCAGGCATCGAGTGTTTCGATGAGATGTACAAAATCCTCTTGCACAAAGGGTTCGATATCCACGTCGGCACTGATTTTCACCCATAGCGGAAAATCCGTTCCACAACGCGCCCGCACCGCCGCAATGGCGCGTTTCAGAAACAGATGCCGGTCGGCGTAGCAATCCTGACGATCATTGATCGAGCGCAGCAGGAACTGATGAATCAGGTAGCCGTGCGCCGCATGCAGTTGTACACCATCGAATCCGGCCTCGAGGGCAAACCGGGCGGCGCGTGCGAAGGCTTCGACGAGGTCATCCGCTTCGTCAGTAGACAGCACACGCGGCGTCACGTCGAAATATGGCGACTTCTTCGCGGAGACACCCACGGCGTCCGCGCGGTTTGTCTGCCGACCCACATGTGCGATCTGGGCAATGATTTTCGCACCATTGGCATGTACCGCACCTGTCACCGAAAGAAAGGCCGCTGCCCTGTCGGCGCTGTCCATCCCGGCCTGCCCCGGATGCATTGCCCTGCCTGCCTCGGAAATGAACAAGAAGCCGCTCACCATCGTCTTTACATGTCGGGAGAGCATGGCGTAGTAACGTCGATAACGCTCAGTCGGCAGCCCATGGGGGTCAGCCATTCCCTCGAACGTGGCGGAACGGATGATCTCTACATCCATCATGATTTGCTGTTGGTTGCGAGATCAAACAAAAAACCCACGAAAATATAGGAGACCAGAAACAGCGCCATTCCAAGCGTATCCTGGAACATGGCGATCAGGGTGGCCTGCCCGCAGACACAGGCGCGAAAATTCGTTTTCAGCGAAAAATAGGTTTTTTCGCCATGATAAAAACGAAAATAAAGATAGGCCGTATAGAACTGTAGCGCCAGGGTGAGGCTGGCCAGCAGCCAGAAAACACGGGAAAAGGATGGTACGTAGAAAAAGCCGAGCATGGTCATTGCGGAAAAAGCGAGTGCCGGCACCACGGAAAAAAAGAGGCCAATCAAACGCGCCTTTTCGGGACCGTATTTCACGACCAAGGTTTTTTTACCCACTTGCCGGTCGCCAAAGTAATCCTTGAAATAGGTGAAATAGGTCATGATGCCATTCAAAAGCGCGACCAGTACGAGTACGCTGATGCGAGGTGCGGTAAAAAGAGGCGGCATGTAAGGGCCGCAGGCCAGAAATCCATAGGCCACGCAAGTGGCGATCATGCCCCCGAACACAATATTGCCCCAGATGCCGTAACCCTTGGCGTATTCGTAGACGACATTCAGCACGAGGCCAAGCACCATCGGAATCAGGGCAAGCGGTTCCAGATACAGCCAGGTGACGAGGCCAACGGTAAAAAGCAGCACCCCCGAAAGGATGAGCGCCGCCCTGGCATTGAGTTCGCCAGTCACCATCGGTCTTTCCGGGGCATTGATCCGGTCTTCCGGCAGTCCGAGATAGTCGTTGACGATCTGGTTGACGCCCCAGACGCAAAACAGAAAAACCAGAATGAGTGCGGTCTTGAGAGGCGGGGGAGAAATCTGTCCGGCATATCCCAGTTCCGTGGTAAAGAAGTAAAAAGACACGCCGATCCACCCGGCAATGCCCGTGATGAAAGCGTAATAAAGACGCATGCTCTTGAAATAAGCTTTAAGAAATGTTTTTATCATAAAACGATGACAGCAGGAGAAGGTGCTGAGTGTACCCCAGAATTCCAGCGTGCGCCGAAGCGCTGCCAGCAAGACAAAGCCGCTTCTTTTTGCGCGGCGTTATCTCGGGCCGGGTGAATGCTTCGGGATACTGGTGGTAATAGATTTCCGCGTCGATTTCGGAAACTGGGAGCGTTTGCGCCGCAATCCGCTCCAGCACGGCTTCGATAACGAGATCGCGGAGCAATGCGGTTTTGAGCGCTGTTTCATCCAGGCTGTTCTGGCGCATATCGGCCAGGAATTCCTGCCGTGTCGATTAGAAGGCAAACGGCAGATTCATCTATCCGTTCAGTCCCAGCACAACGCGGGCATTGGCGGTCGTGGCCGCGATGACGCTGGCGACGGCCATGCCCCGCAGCCCGGCAAGCGTTTCGGCGTAGCGCCGCAGGTTTTCCGGTTCGTTGCGGCGTCCCTGTCCCCAGACCGGGGCCATGTCCGGCGCATCGGTTTCAAGCACGATGGCTTCCAGCGGCAGTTCCGCCGCAAGCCGCCGGATGCGGCGCGAGCCGGGGAAAGTCATTGCACCACCGAAGCCGAGCCTGAAGCCCAGTGCAATAAAGGTTTCGGCTTGTTGCAAGCTGCCGTTGAACGCATGCGCGATGCCGCCGATGACCTTCACCCGTCGCAGGGCCGCGAGCACGGCATCCTGCGCCCGTCGCAGGTGCAGGATCACCGGCAGAGCGTGGCGGCGGGCAAGTTCGAGCTGGGCAGTGAAGAAAGCCTGCTGCCGCGCCGCATCGGCCCCCGGCGCGTAATGATCGAGACCGATTTCGCCCACGGCGACGCAAGCGCCCTGCCCGAGCAGAGCATCGAGCACAGCCAGATCGTCCTCGCCAGCGCGGTCGACGTAAAGCGGATGGATGCCGAGCGCAGGGAACACGTCGGGCATCGCATCGGCCAAGGCCAGCACGCTGGCGAAACCGGCGCGTTCGACTGCCGGCACAACGAAACCGCCGACCCCCGCCGCGCGCGCCCGCCCGATCAGCGCCGCACGGTCGGCATCGAATTCGGCTGCGTCGAGGTGAAGATGGGTGTCGATCAGCAAGGCGCGCCCGAGGCCGCCGCGCGCGCCCGCACGGTCAGCATCCGATCGACCGATTGCCACTGCTGGCGCTCCTCCTCGAACGCGGCAGCGGTGAGCGGCAGCTTGTGCAGCCAGCCCGGCGGCGTTTCAACGAGAAAGCCGCGCTTGGTTCGGGTCAGGACAATCTCCGGCACGCCGCGATTGTCGCGGGCGCGATGGATGACCACTGCCAGACGTAGACAGGCGATCAACGACCAATCCGCGCCCATCGACTCGAACCCGCTCAGGCGTTCGAGCTTGCCGCGATGGGCAAGCACGATGCGCGCGAGCCGTTCCTGATCCATACGCGAAAAACCGGGCATGTCGGCATTGGCAAGGATGTAGGCGCTATGTTTGTGATAGCTCGCATGCGCGACAGAGATGCCGATCTCGTGCAACAGCGCCGCCCAGCACAGAAAACGGCGGTCGACGTTTTCCGCCTCGGCAGCGGCGGAATCGAGTTGCGCAAGCAGGTTGCAGGCGGTATCGGCCACCTGTCGCGCATGGCGGGCATTGACCCGGTGGCGCGCCATGAAAGCATCGACGGTGGCGTCGCGCAAATCCCGGTGGTGATAACGCCCGAGCAGATCGTAGAGCACGCCAAGGCGCAACGCGCCTTCTGAAAATTCCATGCGCTCCAGGCCGAATTCATTGAACACCGCGTACATGATCGCCAGTCCGCCGGGAATAACCGGCAGCCGGTCGCCCCGCAGTCCGGGCAGATCGACGGCCTCGACGTTGCCGGCGCGCAGGAAGACCGTGCGCAGTCGCTCCAACCCGTCGCGCGTGATGCCACCCGCCGCCAGCCCGCTTTCTTCGAGGATTTCCGCCAGCGCCTTGGCCGTGCCGCTGGAGCCGACCGCGACCTCCCAGCCTGCTTCGCGGTAATCGTGGACGATGGTCTGCAACTCCCGCCGCGCTGCGAGTTCCGCTTCCCGGAAGCCGCGCTTGTCGATTTTTCCGCCCGGAAAATACCGCAGGCTGTAACCGACGCAGCCCATGTACAGCGAATCGAGCAAGACAGGCTCGAAGTTCTTGCCGATGATGAACTCGGTCGAGCCACCGCCAATATCGACAATCAAATGCTGGCGATGCGGATCGGGCAATGTGTGAGCGACGCCGACGTAGATCAGGCGCGCTTCCTCGCGCCCGGCGATGACTTCGATCGGAAAGCCCAGCGCCTCTTCGCCCTTGAGCAAAAAGCTCGCGGCGTTCTTCGCCACCCGCAGGGTGTTGGTCGCCACCGCGCGCACCGCAGCGGGCGCGAACTCCGCCAGCCGTTCGTGGAACTGGCGCAAGGCGATGATGCCGCGCGCCTGGGCGTCGGCATCGAGCCACTTGTCCGCCGACAGCCCGGCGGCCAGCCGCACCGGCTCCTTCAACCCGTCGAAGGCGTAAATCTGGTCATTGACGATGCGCCCGACCTGGAGGCGAAAACTGTTGGAGCCAAGATCGACTGCGGCGATCACGTCTTGCATTGCAAAAACCCTGTTGCGCGCCAGCATGTGCCGGGCGCGCATTCTAACATCGCGGGCGAGCGCCCCCCGCTCAATCCAGCCCGATCTGCGCCCTCACCCACCCTGTGCGACCGGGTTCGTTGACGCGAGTGGTTTGCTCATACCCCTGGATTGCACTGGCCTCGCCGCTCTTGCTGATGAACTCGGCGTAGGCCCGGTCGAAGAGGTTATCGACGCCGAACGTGATCGTGGCGCGCTTGTTCAGCCGGTAGCCGCCATGGAGGGAAAACACGCCGAAACCGCCGCTTTTGTCCAGATCCTGCCCGACGATGTTGCCCTGGTTGGGCGCGGTGCGATTTTGCGCCGCAACCAGCCGCAGCAACGCGCCGCCAAACCATGCCCCATGCCGCCATTCCAGGTCGAAGCGCCCTTCCAGCGGCGGCATCTGCCCGAGGGCATGACCGTCGCTGTCGTTCTTGCCATGCACGTAGGCCAGGCTCGCCGCGCCGCGCCACGCTGGCGAAAAACGATAAGCGACGCCCGCCTCGCCGCCCCAGGTCGTCGCATCCACGTTGCGGGCGACGGTCGTCCGGCGCACGCCCATCCCCATCGCAGCAGGCTTGGCGTATTGGCTTTCGATCAGGATGTAATCGTCGATCCGGCTGTAGAACACCGAGGCAAACCCCTGCCAGGGGCCGGATTGCAGCGTCACGCCCAAATCGGACTGGGTTGTTTTTTCCGGCTTGATCGCGCCGAAAGCGGAAACGCTAGCACCATTGTCCCGTCCAGCCCCTTCCTTGGTGACTTCCCAGAAATCCGGCGCGCGCTCGCTGTGTCCCAGCCCGGCGTAGGCCGTGCCGCCCGAAAAATCGCGCTCGTAGCGGACGAACCCGCCGGTCAGTGTTTCATGGCGATCCTTGCCGGCGTCCGGATTGGCGACGCTGCCCCCCATCATGCCGCTGCCGATGGCGATCGTTCGCCGCTTGTCCGTCGCCTGCCACTCATCGACGCGCAGCCCGCCGACCAGGCGGCTAGCGGACGTCAATTGCCAGGTGAGTTCGGAAAACAACCCGAGATTGCCGAACTCCGCATCCTCGACGCGAGGCTGATCCCGGTAATACCCCGGCATCCCGCCCGGCGAGCCGCTGCGCGTCCTGTGTCGGTTGTCCTGAAAATCCCCGCCGACGACCAGCACCGCGTTTTCACCCGCGAGAAAAGTGAACGCCAGCCGCCCTCCCATGGTTTTGCGGTCGGGATTGCTGGCCATGGGCGTCACTGCGCCATGGCGCAAATGGTAATTGTCCATGACGTGATCAATGTAATTGTAATAAACCTGCGCCTCGACCTTCTCCAGCCAGGCCGTGATGCGGGACTTCTCGAACTTGAACGACAAGTTATCGCGCCTGAAGCGGCTGCCGTCCATGCCCCGGTCGGCATAAGCGGCCTCGCCGTCGCTGCGGATGGCGGACAACTCCAGCCGGGTGTTCACGTCGGGCGTCAGCCCGACGATGGCCGTACCGCTTTGCCGCTCGTAGCGCGAATGCACCTTGTCGCCATCGCCATCCCGGTAATCGTCGGAACGGGCATGGGTATAAATGCCTTCGGCATATATCGTTTCATTGCCGCCCTTGACATCCAGGAAGCCATCGACGCGCCCGAAACTCGCCACCGTGAGCGCCGTATTCAGTCGCAAACCGGGCTGATCGAAACGTTCGTGCCTACGCTCGAACAGTACTGTCCCGGCTGAAGCCGGGCCATGGATAACGCTTTGCGGCCCCTTGAGCACCGTCACCCGGTCATAGGCATCCGGAAAAATATAAGCGGTGGGTGGGTCCATGCGCCCGCCGCACCCGCCGAGAATCTGCTCGCCGTCGAGCAGGATGTTCAGGCGCGAAGCCGCCATGCCGCGAAACACCGGATCGCCGCCACTGCCGCCCTTGCGAACGATGCTCATGCCCGGTACCGTTTTCAGCAGCGACGCACCATCGTTGGCGGGCAACGGCTGTTGCGGCGTCTTGGGGTTGAAACTCACCTCCAGCGGCGCATCCATGGGCGTCGAGGTGACGACGACGGCATCGAGCACCGTCACCCCCTCCTCCGGCTCCCGGCGACGCTCGTGGGCTGCATGTTCATCATCGCCTTCCTGCGCAGACGAAACGGGGGACAAAACACAACAACCCAACATCAACACAAGTCCCGTGACACGCGGGACGGAACGGCTTGCTTTCATACACTCGAATCCTTCGCTCAATGGCCGCACCGGCGCACAGCGCATCGCGCCAGTGGGCGGGCATGACGGGCTGACGGACGCCGCCCGCTTTCACACAAGGAAAGCGGCGTGGCGCACTCGATCAGCGGAGGGCAAACGTGGAATCAGGCGAAGGGAAAAGGCGGCGCATGCTTGGGCGCATGGCGCGAATCCGGCGCGCTTGGCTGAAAACGCGCATCGGTCGCCGGCACAAAAAACGTTGCTGGCTCGGGAGGCGGAAAAGACAGCACTCCCGGCGAAAACGGCACGGCGCTCGCCGAGGCCAGGCGGCAAAACGGGCAATGCCCGTCCTTCTCCGCAAGCGGAGGCGCACCACCGCCATCGTCCGCAGCGTTCGCGCCATCCACACCGCTGCCATGGCAAACCGCCGCCGTGTACAGACTCTCCACGGCAAACCGCTTTGCCGCGTGGACGCTGGCAACGCCGGATGCAAACAATTGCAGGCAGACCAAAAGCAGCGACAACCAGGCAAGCGGGCGCTGGTGACGGCGAAACCGGAAAGCGACGGGAACATTGGGCGAAACGGCGAGCATCGCGGAACTCTAGCAGAGCCAACCTCACCCTGTCCGCCAGGTTGCCCGGGTTTGTCGTGATCAAAACCGGGACTTGACAAGTATTACCCGATTAATAAAATTGAATCATTCCATCTTTAAGAACAGTTCTCATAACTGTTACCATCCACACGTTTCTGAAATTGACCCAGGAGTCACCCGTCCATGTCGTCCACCCAGTACGTCATCGCCGCGCTCGCCACGGCGGCCATCGCATCCCCCGCCCTCGCCCTTGAATATCCCATTGGCACTCCACAGCAGAAAGCAGGGATGGAAATCGCCGCCGTCTACCTTCAACCCGTCGAGATGGAACCGGAAGGCATGATGAGGAAAGCCGCCGAGTCCGACATTCACATCGAAGCCGACATCCATGCGCTCTCCAGCAACACCAACGGTTTCGAGGAAGGGGCGTGGATTCCCTACCTGACCGTCAAGTACGAGATCACCAAGGCCGACACCGCGTTCAGGCTCAGTGGTGAATTCATGCCCATGGTGGCGAACGACGGGCCGCATTATGGCGATAACATCAAGCTCGACGGCCCCGGCAAATACCATGTGCAGTACACCATTCAGCCGCCCGCCGGTCACAGCCACTTTGGCCGTCATACCGACCGCTCCACCGGGGTTCGTCCCTGGTTCAAACCGTTCACGGTGGACTATGACTTCACCTACGTCGGCATCGGCAAGAAAGGGGGCTACTGATGTCCCTGCCCAAACTTGCCGCGGCGCTCGCCGTTGTCGGCCTCGCCTGCCCCGCCTCCGCCACGGACAACGCCACCCTGCAACGCCTGCTCGAACGAATGGAACGGCTCGAAGCGCGCAACAGCCAGCTTGAAGCCGAAATCCGCGATCTCAAAGCGGGTCAATCCGCCGTCGACGACAGTCTGTCGAGTGAGCGCATTTCCGCGAGCGAACCCGAACTCACCACCCGGCTGAAAGCGGTAGAGCAGGACGTCGTCGCGCTCAAGCACCCCGCGAAACTGGCCGAAAAGCTCGATGGCGTTGCGGTGGAAGCGGCCCTCACCACCGTATGGCAGCGCGCCAACGGCCTGCCCCACGGCGTCGATAATGACGACCGCATCAACTACCGCGCCGATCTCGCAGTGGAAGTGCCGCTGGCAGCGGTGGGCAAGGTCGAGCACAAGCTCTTCGCCCACATTCGCGTCGGTCAGGGCCAGGGCTTGAACGAACCCTTCGGTTATCTGGGTCATTTCAACGTGCCCAACGCCACCGCCTTCACGGTGAGCGGTGCGCACCCGGACGATTCCGTCGCCCTGCTTGGGGAGGCGTGGTATCAGGCAGCGATTCCGTTTACCCCCAAACAGACACTGGCGCTCACGCTCGGCAAAGTCGACATCTTTGGCTTCTTCGACCAGAACGAGGGCGCAGCGGACGAAAGCACACAGTTCATGAACGGCGTCTTTGTCCACAATCCGCTGCTCGACGTCGGCGGCGAAGTCGGCGCGGACGCCAACGGCTTCCAGCCCGGCTTCATCGCTTCCTACACAGACAAAACCAACGGCTCAGAGCCGTGGCGCGTCTCGCTTGGCGTCTTCGGCGCGGGCAGCACTTCGTCCAATTACCAGGACACCGCCGACAGCCCGCTGGTTATCGCCCAGATCGACAAGACGCTGAAATTGTTCGATGGCCGCACCGGCAACTATCGCCTCTACGCCTGGAGACGCCGCGATGTGCCGCGTTTCTACAATGAAACCTCCTCCAGCCACCACAGCGGCGTAGGACTTTCGGTCGACCAGCAGATCGGCGATGGCGTGCTGCTTTTTGGCCGCTATGGTCAGCTCATCCACGGCAAACTGCCTTTTAACCGCGCATTCGCGCTCGGCGCGCAGATCAATGGCACTTACTGGGGCCGCGCCGCCGATGCTGTCGGCATCGGCGCAAGCTGGCTCAAGGCCAGCAGCAGCTACAAACGCGCGGGCGGCGAAGGTTATTACAACGCCGAGAGCTTCGATGCCAATACCCCCGATTTCACCTTTACCCCCTCGGGCGCGGAACGGGTCGCAGAGCTTTATTACCGCTACCAGATCACCCCGCAATTCAGCCTCACGCCGGATGTGCAGTGGGTTCGGCGCGCGGGCGCAAACCCCGATGCCGACACAGTGACGGTCTTCGGTGTGCGCGCCAATGTCGCCTACTGAGCAGCCAGTGGAGAAATTTTGCCGTCATGCCATGAAAATTTTGTCCCTGCCCGTCCTCATCCTCGGCGTGCTGCTTTTCGCCACCTTTCCGGCCCACGCCGCCGACCTGCCGACTTTCAAGCTGGTCATGAAGTCCGGGCAACTTATCCCGGCAACCATCGAAGTCCCTGCCGCCACGAAGTTCCGCCTGGAAATCACCAACGCGGGAACGGATGCGGCGGAGTTCGAGAGTCTGGAACTGAGAAAAGAAAGCGTGCTCGCGCCGGGCGTCACCCGCACGCTGGTGTTCGCACCGATGAAGCCGGGACGTTATCCGTTTTTCGATGATTTCCACCCCGACACCGCCAAGGGATTCATCGTGGCCCAATAACCCAGGCCCAGTAGGGGCGGTTCGAGAACCGCCCCTACCCACGGCCCGGAAATAAATCGGCATTTTCCCAGGCTTGCACCTGCCCCTCCGCAGAGGTCTCTATGTTCAATTCCTTCTTCGTCGTCTGGCGTGAAAGTCTCGAAGCTCTGCTCATCGTCGGCATCCTCTACGCCTGGCTCAAAGTCAACGATGAAGAGGGCAGCGGACGCCGCGCACTCGCCGCAGGCATCGCCGGCGGCATCGGCCTTGCTTTCGTTCTGGGTTGGGCGCTGCTTGCCGCGCAAAGCGAACTTGCGGGCGAAGCGCTGGAAGCCTTCCAAAGCGGCGCGCTCATCGTCGCCGCATTGCTGATCACCCAGATGGTGTGGTGGATGAGCCGTCATGGCCGCCGCATGAAAGCGGAAATCGAAAACCGGATCGCCCGCGCTCACCGCCACAAAAACCGCCTGGCCGCACAATGGAGCATCGCCATCATTGCCGCACTCGCCATCGCCCGCGAAGGCGCAGAAACAGTGATCTTCCTCTACGGCATTGCCCAAGGGGGGGACGGCGTGGGAACACTCGTCGCGGGCGCATTCGGCGGGCTGGCCGCCGCCGTACTCTGCGCACTGGCCGCCGCACGCGGCCTTGCCCATCTCCGGCTTGGGCTGCTGCTGCGCATCTCTTCGATTCTACTGCTGGTGCTGGCCTCGTCCCTGCTGGTCGCGGCGAGCGAGCGCCTGATTGGCATGGACTGGCTTCCCGCCCTCATCGACCCGGTATGGGATAGTTCCATGCTGCTCGACAACAATACGGGACTGGGCCGTCTTGCCGCCGATTTCGCGGGCTACCGCGCCCGCCCCGCGCTCACCTCACTACTGATCTGGGGCGCTTACTGGCTGATCGCGCTCACGCCGCTCTACTGGATGAAACGGCACGCGCGAACGTAATGTCGCTTCACGCGCCATGACCGAAACCACCCTCCACTTTCACCCCCGCGCCGTTTACGCCCCCACGCCGGGGCGGCTGGAACGGCTCGGCCTGTTGCTGCGCCGCCACCGTCCCCTCATCGCCGCCGTGCAATGGGGCGTCGTCCTCTTTTACGGCCTGCTCGTCGTCGTCCCCGCCTTCCTGCCCCTGCCGCCAGAAGGCGCACACCTGTGGGACAACCTCCGGCTTTTCGCCCAGTTCGTTTTCTGGGGCCTGTGGTGGCCCGGCGTCATGCTGACCACTATCGCCCTGGGCCGCGTCTGGTGCGGCCTTTTCTGCCCGGAAGGCTTCCTGTCCGAACTGGCCAGCCGCCACGGACGCGGCAAAACAGCGCCCGGCTGGCTCAAATGGTCTGGCTGGCCTTTCGTGGCGTTTGTCATCACCACCGTTTACGGGCAACTCACCAGCGTCTACGAATACGCCGAAGCCGCCCTGCTGATCCTCGGCGGCTCTACCCTTGCCGCCATCGTCATCGGCCTGCTCTATGGACGGGATAAAAGAGTCTGGTGCCACTACCTCTGTCCCGCCTCGGGCGTCTTCGCCGTGCTCGCCAAACTCGCGCCCCTGCACTACAAAGTCGACCGCGCAGCCTGGGATCGCACAAGCGCCACGGCAGAACCCTTCAACTGCCCCCCGCTCGTCGATGTACGGCGAATGACGAGTGCATCTGACTGCCACGCCTGCGCCCGCTGCGCCGGTCAGCGCAAAGCGGTACAACTCAGCGGGCGCACCCCCTTCGCCGAAATTCTCAACCCCGCCACACCTGCCCGTAGCACCGACGCCCTCACCCTGATTTTTGGCGTGCTCGGCGTCGCCACCATGGCGTTCCAATGGACGGTCAGTCCGTGGTTCCTGCAACTCAAAATGACGCTCGCCACCTGGCTCGTCGAGCACAACTACTACGCCCTGCTCGCCGACAACGCCCCTTGGTGGCTGCTCACCCACTACCCGGAAGTCAACGACGTGTTTACCTGGCTCGACGGCGCGGTGGCCCTCACCTACATTCTGGGCGGCGGCCTGCTGCTGGGCGCGGCGCTGCTCACCGGCCCGCTACTCGCCGCCTTTTTCGCCCGAAAATTCGCCCACACCCCCACACCGGACTGGCAACGTTTCGCCCTCATCCTCACCCCGCTCGGCGCAGCAAGCGTCCTGCTCGGCCTGACGATGACCACCGCTACCCAACTGCGCGGCGAACACCTGTTGCTCCCCTGGATCCCCGCTGCTCGCGCCACGCTGCTCGCCGCAGGCTGCCTTGCCGCGCTATGGCTCGCCCTCGCACTGACAAAAAAATGCACCACCGCGCTGCCTGCCCGCATCGGCGTATTCCTCGCCCTGTGCCTGCCGGTCACGCTGATGGCGACGCTATGGGCGTTGGCGTTTTTTGTCTGGTAGCGTTCGCAGGATGACGACAGGGTGGATCATGCGAAAATCAATCCACCATCTTCGATAGCTCGCCAGCGTCGAAGCCGTCCTTCGCCGCCATGTCCGGATCGAGCACGATGCCGGCTGCCGCAAGACGTTCGACGAGGCTCTGAAAGCGGCGATCGGTGTCGGCGGCATGGTCGAGCAGGCCGTGAAGCGCGCGGGCGAGCGGATCGGCCATGTCGCCAGTGACGCCATAGGCCGAAAAATCGCTCTGCCCGCCGGATCGCCCCGGTTCGTCGTGGTCGAGACCGAGGATGCGGGCGGGATTACCGACCGCCGTCGCGCCCGCAGGCACGGGTTTGACAACGACGGCGTTGGAGCCGATCCGCGCGCCGTCACCGACCTCGAAACCGCCCAGCACCTGAGCGCCCGCGCCAACGACCACGCCCCGTCCAAGGGTCGGGTGGCGTTTGGTGTTGCGGTAGAGCTTGGTGCCGCCAAGAGTCACGCCCTGATAGATGGTGCAGTCGTCACCCACGACGGCGGTTTCACCGATGACCACGCCCATGCCGTGGTCGATGAACACCCGCCGTCCGATGACCGCCGCCGGGTGAATTTCGACGCCGGTAAAAAAACGCCCGATCTGGCTGATGAAGCGCCCGAGCCAGTACAAACGCCGCTGCCATGCCGCGTGCGCGAAACGATGGAAGATCAGCGCGTGCAGACCGGGATAACAGGTAAGTACCTCCCAGGCCGAACGCGCCGCCGGATCGCGCTCGCATACGCTGGTCAGGTCTTCACGCAGATGCTCGAACATGGAGGAGTCTTCCCGATGTGTGACGGATTTCAACGATGCCCCGTGGCCGCGCGGCCTGCCGGGAAGGGGTCATTCTACTTTTAGTTTTTTACTTATTCCCATTGGCGCTGAAACTCGCCAGGATGCCGCGCAGGATGGCGACTTCCCCTTTTTCCAGGCGGGCGCGCCCGAACAGGCGGCGCAACCTCGGCATGAGGCGGCGGGGTTTGGCCGGATCGAGGAAGCCGCTGGCGGCGATGGCGGTTTCCAGGTGGGCGAAGAAGCCTTCGATTTCGTCGTGGGTGGCGGGCGTCGGCGAGTGTCCGGCGGCGCGGATGCCCTCGCCCACCGCCGCCATCCGCAGTTCGTAACACATCAGTTGTACCGCCGCGCCAAGGTTGAGCGAGGTGTAGCCGGGATGGGTCGGTATCGTGACCGGCTGCGCGCACAGGGCGAGTTCTTCGTTTGTCAGGCCGCTTGCTTCGTTGCCGAACACCAGCGCAACATCGCCGCGCTCGCGCCAGGCAAGGAGTTCGGCAGCAGCGGCGCGCGGCCCAAGGCACGGCAGCGACAGGTCGCGCCGCCGCGCGGTGAGCGCCGCCGCAAACACCGTGCCGGCCAGCGCCTCCGGCAGTGTAGCGACCACTCTCGCGGCGGCGAGCACGTCGCCCGCGCCGGAGGCGCGCGCTTCGGCCACGGGGTCGGGAAAAGACGCGGGCGACACCAGCCAGAGTTCGGCCAGGCCCATGGTTTTCATCGCTCGCGCCGCCGCGCCAATATTGCCGGGGTGGCTGGGACGGGTCAGTACCACACGGACGCGGGCAAGCGGGGACAGGGCATTCATATTAGAATCGTTCGTTTTTCTGCATCAAAGACTGGATTCCAGCATGCGCCCCAACCTCGACCCCGCCATCAACATTGCCGTCAAAGCCGCGCGCCGCGCCGCGTCCATCATCAATCAGGCCGCGAATCAGCTTGATCTCCTGAACGTCGAGAGCAAAGCCCCCAACGATTTCGTCACCGAGGTCGACCGCGCCGCCGAGGCCGCCATTATCGACATTCTGCGCGAATCCTTCCCGGAGCACGGGATTCTAGCAGAGGAGTCCGGGCGTTCCGGGCCGGAGGGCGAGCGCGGCAGCGAGTTCGTCTGGATCATCGACCCGCTCGATGGCACCACCAATTTCATTCATGGTTTTCCGCAATATGCGGTGTCGATTGCACTCACCCGCAAGGGCGCGCCCGAGCACGCGGTGATTTTCGATCCGGTCTCCAACGAACTGTTCACCGCCTCGCGCGGGCGCGGCGCGTTCATGAACGACCGTCGCATCCGGGTGTCGCGCCGCCTGCGCCTGGCCGACGCGCTGCTCGGCACCGGCTTTCCGTTCCGCCAATTCGATCATGTGGAGACCTATCTCGCCATGTTCCGCGAGCTGACGCAGAAAAGCGCCGGCCTGCGTCGTCCGGGCGCGGCGGCGCTTGATCTGGCCTACGTCGCCAGTGGACGCCTCGACGGTTTCTGGGAAATCGGCCTCGCGCCCTGGGATATGGCCGCTGGCGTGCTGCTGATCCAGGAAGCCGGCGGTTTCGTCGCCGACTTCGAGGGCGAAGGCGATTTTCTCAAGAATGGCAACATCGTTGCTGGCGCACCCAAGGTTTTCACCGAACTGTTGCTCACCGTGCAGTCGCACTGGGCCGCCCGCGCCAACGCCGCACCGCCCGCAGCGCAATGAGCGCGGCGCACATGTCCGGCTATCACGACCCTGAGCATGAACACGACCCTGGGCACGGGCATGGACATTCCCACGCTCACACCCACACCCACGCAGCCAGCGGCGAACTTCCTCTTGCACTCGGGCTGACGCTGGCCTTTGCCGCAGTCGAGGCAGTCGCGGGCGCGTGGTCGGGGTCACTGGCGCTTTTCGGCGACGCCGGGCACATGCTCACCGACGCGCTGGCGCTGGCGC
>JAITQD010000111.1 GCA_031289095.1 Azoarcus sp. | reverse complement strand
CAGCACACCGCCGGGGCTTTCCACCAGGTTGGCGAGCGCGGTCACGACCGCCTGACCAAGGTCGATCTGGCCGTTGGCCGCCGACAGGAACTTGGTGAATCGCAACCATTCGGTGCGATAGTCGTAACGGTAAGGAAACAGGTGTTTACTGATGAACACTCGCAACCTGGCGCGCTGCGATGACGAAGACATATACACCGCCAACACCAGCAGCGCTGCGAACAACAGCATGTTCTGCAACGCCTGCCCCCACTCGCCACCGAAGTAGCGCACGTAATAGCCGGCGCTGGACACCGCAAGCAGGTAAAGCCCGGCAAGCCCCAGCGCCGTGGAATGGAACACCGCCTCGCGCGACAGGGACATGCGCAACGTCCAGGATGGATTGCGCGCCCCCGACACCGCCACCAGCGGCACGATCAGGGCGTAAGCGGGGCCGCGCACAGCCCAGATGACGGGGTTCGGACGCCCGAACAAAAAGGCGTCGGCGAAGAAATAAAGCTCGAATATGTAGGCGGCGGCAAGCCCCATGCACAACGGTTTCAGCGCCCAGCGCATGTCCGGCGCAATGCTGCGATAGAGCTGTTCGATCAGCACCAGACCCAGCACCGAGGCCGCCAGCGAGCCGCCGAGATGGGTCTTGAGCGCCCATTCGTCTGGCAGCAGGGAAAAGCAGATGGCGATCACCCCGGCAGCCTGCGTACCCAGCACCACGACTACGATAATAAAGATGCGGAGCCAGTTTCTGCCCAGCAGGGGCCGCAACAGCATCAGCAGGAACGTGAACCAGCCCCCGGCGCGCAGCACATCCAGGCCGGACATCCAGAGAAAACGCCCCACCGAGGAACTGCCGGCATACCAGAAGCTCGCCACCGCCCACGCACAAGACAGCAGCACGGTCAACAGCAGGCACCCGCCGATCAGCGCGCCACGCCAAGCCACGTACAGGTAGAGTGCAAAACCGGCAAAAACGAATGCCGCCAACCCGTAACCGCGTAGCGCGAAGTCCACCAACGTCATGTATTCACTCATCCCGTTGCTGCCATATCGTCAATGCAATCAGCGGCAATCTTGCCACACCCAGGCGCTGTGCTCACTGCGCACCCTTGCCGGTCAGCACCACATGGACGGTTTCGAGCAGGACGAGGGTATCGAGCACCAGGGTGTGATTCTTGACGTAATAAAGGTCGTATTGCAGTTTCTGCACCGCGTCATCGACCGATGAGCCATATTGATACCGCACCTGCGCCCAGCCGGTGAGACCCGGTTTGACGCAGTGGCGTGTGCCGTAAAACGAAATCTCGCGCGCGAGGCGATCGACAAAATAAGGCCGTTCCGGGCGTGGGCCGACCAGGCTCATGTCGCCCATGAGAACGTTCAGTAATTGCGGCAGTTCATCTATGCGCAGCCAGCGGATGATCCGCCCGACCCGCGTTATCCGCCCGTCGTTGGAACTCGCCCAGATCGGCTTGCCATCCTTTTCGGCGTCGAGGCCCATGCTGCGGAACTTGATGACCCGGAAGATTTGCCCGCCCAGGCCGACCCGCTCCTGGCGGTAAAACACCGGCCCGCGATCCTCGAACGCGATCAGGAGCGCGGTCACGAGCATCAGCGGCGCGGCCGCGGCAAGCAATGCGATTCCCACCGCTAGATCGAAGACACGCTTGACAAACACCTGCCGCAACGACTGCTGGAAACCGTCGCCATAGATCAGCCAGCTCGTGCGCAGGGAATCAAGCCGCACCTGACGCCGCACCCTTTCGTGGAACAAGGACAGATCGAATATCCGCACGCCGAGCAGCTTGCAGTCGAGCAACTCGCGCACAGGCAAGGTGCTGCCGCGCCGTTCGCGCACGGCAACGATGATCTCGTCGATCTTCAACTGCCTGACCACGTTGGTCAGACTGCCGGAGGAAATGATCTTCGCCGCATCGACGACACTCTCATCCTTGCTTCCCGGTGAGAAAAACCCCTGCACCTCCACCCTGCCCTGCTCCGGATGCAGCAGGATGCGCTGCACCTCCAGCGCATCCTCGCCGGTGCCGATAACCAGTATCCGGGGGGCGAAAAGCGACGAAGCCTGATTGCGATTGACCGATACCCGCAAGATCAGCACGATCAGTGTGAGGACGAGCACCTGAACCCGCATCGACAGCGAAGCAAAACCGCTCCAGGGCAGTAACAGCAGCAGACCGTAAGCTGCGGGCAGGCAAAACAGCATCGCCAGCACGAGGCGCGCGAACGCGGTGCGCGGGCCGTCTTCGTCCACCGGACGGTACAGACCCAGCGAAAAGCTGGCGACCACCATCACCACGGCAAAACACAGCGCCGACGGAAGCAGGTCTTTCCATGCCGTTTCGCCGGCGTGCGCACGCAACGACGCCGAGGCGACAACGATCGCCACAAGCAGAAACAAATCCAGGCAAAGCCGCCGCACCACATGCAGCGGGAAGTAATGGCTAAATATTTTCAGCATGACGCTCCCACGAACCGGTTCAACCTGGGCGAAAAACAGGGATGGTAAAGCGGGCTTTCACTTCGCATTATTCCATAAAGTGATCGCTGTAATTTATTGAATATACAATTACACCGTATCATCATACGGGGCGAATCTCAGCCGTTCTGACCTCCACGCTGGCGGACGGTCTCGAACAAACATATTCCGCTGGCCACCGAAACATTGAGACTTTCCACACTCCCTGCCATGGGAATCCGCGCCAATTCGTCACATATAGTGCGCGTCAGCCGCCGCAGGCCGTCGCCCTCCGCCCCCAACACCCAGGCGATGGATGCCTTCTGGTCTATATCGTAGAGGGACTTTTCCGCCTCCTCCGCCGCGCCCACGACCCACACCCCGGCCTTTTTCAACTGTTCCAAGGCGCGCGCGAGGTTGGTCACGGCAATGTACGGCACGGTATCGGCAGCGCCGCTGGCAACCTTGATCGCCGTCGCGTTGAGGCTGACGGCGCGATCCTTGGGCGCAATCACCGCATGCGCGCCCGCCGCGTCCGCCACCCGCAGACAAGCTCCAAGGTTGTGCGGATCCTGCACGCCGTCCAGCACCAGCAACAGGGCCGGCTCGGCCAGGGATTCCAGCACGTCGTCGATGCCGATCATGCGCTGGCGGGCATCGACGCGGGCGATCACGCCCTGGTGGCGGCGCGTACCCACCATGCCGTCGAGGCGCTCGCCCTCGACCTGGGTCATCTTCACACCCGCCGCGTCGGCAAGCCGATGGACTTCGCGCGCCCGCACGTCGTTGCGCAAGGCGGAAAGATAAAGCTCGAACACGGACTCCGGATCGCGGCGTAAGCGTCCGAGTACGGCATGGAAACCGTAGATCAGCCGACTGGGCGTGTGCGCCGTGTTTTCCCCGTCCGGTCTGCGATGACGTTCAGCCACGGCGCATCCCCTTCTCTTTTCCCCTGTGCTGGCCCTGTTCCGCTTCACCGCGGTCGCGCGCGGTCTTGCCCTTGCGTTCGGTCGGGCGCGCCTCGCCTTCGAGCAGGCGGAAGTCGATCTTGCTGGTTTCAAGGTCGGCGCGAACCAGTTGCACGCGCACCCGGTCGGAAAGGCGGTAGCGCACATGGGTGTGCTCGCCCATCAACTCGTGGCGGGACTCGTCGAAATGGAAATAATCGTTGCCGAGATCGGAAATGTGCACCAGCCCTTCGATGAAAATGCCATCAAGGGCGACAAAAAGTCCGAAAGGCACCACCGCCGACACACTGCCGGAAAAGGTTTCGCCGACGCGATCGCGCATGTAGTAACACTTGAGCCACGCCGCCACGTCGCGGCTGGCCTCGTCGGCGCGGCGTTCGGTCGCCGAGCAGGTCATGCCGACTGCGTTCCAGTCACCAGGGTCGTAGCGTTCGCCCGCGAGCACGGCCTTGATGGCGCGATGCACAAGCAGATCGGGGTAGCGCCGGATCGGCGAAGTGAAATGGGTATAAGCGTCGTAGGCAAGGCCGAAATGCCCCACATTGTCCGGGCTGTAGACCGCCTGCCGTAGCGAACGCAACATTACCGTCTGCAAAAGCTGGGCATCGGGGCGCGTCCGCGTCCCGTCGAGCAGCACTGCGTAATCCTTGGCCGTCGGCGCATCGCCGCCGCCGAGGGTCAAACCGAACTCGGCGAGAAAACCACGCAGCTTTTCGAGCCGCTCCGGCGTCGGCCCCTCGTGAATGCGATAAAGCGCCGGGTGAGCGTTCTCCTGAAGAAAATCCGAAGCGCACACGTTGGCGGCGAGCATGCACTCCTCGATCAGGCGATGCGCGTCGTTGCGCGTCTCGGGCACGATGCGCGCGATCTTGCCCTGATCGTCGAACTCCATGCGCGTCTCGACGGTCTCGAAGTCGATCGCCCCGCGTTGCGCGCGCGCCTTGAGCAGGGCGCGAAACAACCGATCCAGCTCTTGCAGATGGGGAAGCAAATCGCCGATTGCGCCGAGCGCATCCTCGTCCTGCTCATAGAGCGCCGCCGCCACTTGGTCGTAAGTGAGACGGGCGTGGGAAAACATCACAGCGGAATAAAAACGGGAATCTACGATCTCGCCCTGCGTGGAGATGTTCATGTCCGCCACCATGCACAGACGTTCGACGCGCGGATTGAGCGAACACAGGTCGTTGGAAAGTTTCTCCGGCAACATGGGAATGACGCGGCGGGGGAAATACACCGAATTGCCGCGCTCGCGGGCATCCCGGTCGAGTGCGCTGCCGGCCCCGACGTAGTGCGACACATCGGCAATCGCCACCAGCAGCCGCCAGCCACCGCCCCGGCGCTCGCAATAAACAGCGTCATCAAAGTCGCGCGCCGTATCGCCGTCGATCGTGACCAGCGGCAAGGCGGTAATGTCCTCACGCCCGGCGCGATCCTTCCTGCGCACAGAATCCGGCAGCTTGCGCGCCTGGGTACGCGCCTCGGGCGAAAACTCGAACGGCAGATCGTGCTTGCGCAGCGCAATCTCAATTTCCATGCCGGGATCGGCGTAACTGCCGAGCACCTCGACGATACGCCCCACCGGACGGGCGCCGCGCGACGGTTGCCCGATCAGCTCCACCGTCACCACCTGCCCCGGACTGGCCCGCTTGCCGCCAGCGGCCACCAGAATATCCTGCGCCAGCCGCTTGTCTTCCGGCGCGACGACCTTCACGCCATGCTCATCAAGCACGCGCCCCACAATGCGGGTATTGGCGCGTTCGAGCACTTCGACGATCTTGCCCTCGGGCCGTCCGCGCCGATCCGTCCCAGCGATGCGCACAATGACGCGATCGCCGTGCAGCACCTCGCGCATCGCCTTGGGGCCGAGAAAAATATCGTCGCCGCCATCGTCGCGGCGCAAAAAGCCAAAACCGTCGGAATGTCCTTCGACACTGCCACGAATCAGGTTGGCCTTGTCCGGCAGCAGCCAGGCATCGCGGCGGTTGCGCAACAACTGCCCGTCGCGCAGCATCGCCCGCAGGCGGCGCTCGAAGAACTCGCGCTCGGCATCCGTGATGCCGAGCGCTCGCGCGAGCGCATCGAACTGCATCGGCACGCCCTCGTGGGCGAGAATCTGTTCGACATATTCGCGGCTGGGCAGCGGCGCGTCATATTTTTGCGTTTCGCGCTCGAAAAAAGGATCGGCGCGACGCACCGCGCTCAGTTCGCCACCGGCATCCTTGCTTGTTTTCCAGGTCATTGACTTTCTTTTCCAGCCTTTTATAATGCGCCCCTCGCCCAGATGGCGAAATTGGTAGACG
>JAITQD010000029.1 GCA_031289095.1 Azoarcus sp. | reverse complement strand
ACGCTTTCCTATACTTCGCCGCTGTTCCTGGCGCTCTTTCTGGCCATGTTCGGCAAGGTCCGCTTGCGCGGAGGGATGAGCTTTGCGATGGTGCTGGGGTTCGTCGGCGTGACTTTGCTTTTGCATCCGACTTTCCGCGCCGACCAGTTGCTCGGGGGGATTCTTGGATTGTCCAGCGGGATGGCTACCGCCGTGGCGTATTTCAATATCAAGGAACTGGGCGAACGGGGTGAGATCGAAGAGCGGATCGTCTTCTATTTCACGCTGGTTTCCACTGTGGTGAGCGCCGTCTGGATGCTGTTTTTCGAGTTTCATCATATCGATCTACAGGGCGGAGCGCTGTTGCTGGGCGTCGGCCTGCTTGGGACGCTGGCGCAATTGGTGATGACCCGTGCCTACAGGCGGGGCAACACGCTGATGACCGCAAGCCTGGCCTACACAACCGTTGTTTTCGCCAGCTTTTTTGGCGCGGTGTTCTGGCAAGAGACCTTGAGCGCCGACGCGTGGGGCGCGATCGCCCTGATCGTGGCGAGTGGGGTCGTGGCGACATGGTTTTCCAGGGCCAATCCGGCGGATCAGGACTGATTCATTCCAATTCCGCATCAGCGGGAATCCACAAAGAATGCTTGAAAAACTGGATTTCCGCCTGCGCGGGAATGACGGTTATTTGTGGGAAATGCTATAAACTCCAACGAAACAGGAGGTGAGTCATGATCGTCATCCAGCATCAAAACAGCCGTGTTTCGGTTAACGTCTATGGCGAGTTCACTCTGGCGGATTTCAAGGAATTCGAGGAGATGGTCAACGACGAAGTCCGTTTCGCGGGGCCGGTCGATCTGCTGATGGACCTGCGGGAAATGGCCGATTGCACGGTCGACGTGGCGTGGGAGGACATCGTTTTTGCCCGCGCGCATCCGAACGATTTCAAGCGTATCGCCGTGGTCACGCAAAGCCAGTGGGTGACGTGGAGCGCCTGGCTGTCGCAGATTTTCGTCAGCGCCGAGATGGGCGTTTTCGACGATGACGCCGAGGCCGGCGTCTGGCTCGACGCGCGCGAGGAGGCCGAAATGGGCTTCTCGACGCTGGTTTCGTGCGCGCAACTTGCCGCGCGTCTGGACGATCCCGGCTGGCGGATCGTCGATTGCCGCCATCGCCTGACGGATACCGCCCACGGGGAACGGGCCTACGCCGAGGGGCATTTGCCGGGAGCCGTTTTCATGCACCTCGACCGGGATCTGTCCGCGCCGATGAATGGCAAGAACGGGCGTCACCCCTTGCCCGACCCCGAGGCAATGGCCGCCAGACTCGGCGCCATTGGCGTGAACCACCGGACCCAGGTCGTCGTTTACGACGACGACGGCGGCATGACCGCCGTGCGGCTCTGGTGGCTGTTGCGCTGGCTGGGCCACGATCGCGTCGCCGTGCTGGACGGAGGCATCGCGGCGTGGACCGGCGAGGGATTCCCGCTGACAGCCGAACCGCCAACGCTTGAAATCGCGGAATTCGAGATAGACCCGCGTGACTGGGTGCTCGGCGCGGATCAGGTGCTCGGTAATCTGGAAAAGAACGATTTCTGCCTGATCGACGCGCGCGCGCCGGATCGTTTTCGCGGCGAAAACGAAACCATGGACCCGGTGGGAGGGCATATTCCAGGCGCGCGCAATCGTTTCTTCCGCGACAATCTCGACGCCTCGGGGAAGTTCCTTCCGGCGGCGGAATTGCGTCGGCAATTTCTGGACGTTCTCGCGGGCGTCGAACCGGAACGGATCGTGATGTATTGCGGCTCGGGCGTCAGCGCGTGCCATAACCTGCTGGCGATGGAACTGGCGGACCTGCCGGGCGCGCGGCTCTACGCAGGATCCTGGAGCGAGTGGTGCGCGGACCCGAGTCATCCCGTCGCGCGTTGATCTTTCCTTTGACCGTAACGGGACCTCGGTCAGCAACACCGGCAGCACGGCGCGGGACGGAACGCGGATTGTTGACATCGGCAAATCCGCCTGCCGCCATGAAACGCCATGACGGCTATGAAACGATAAGGAACATGCCATGAAGAAAATTGTTACCCTGATCCTCCTGACCGTGCTGTTTGTCATGAAAAAACTGGCGTCCTGATCCTCCTGCTGGTGCTGTTGTTCTTCTGGCTGCAAGACGAGCCTTTAAGTCCGGAGGCCACGGAGGCGCTTGCTTATCGGCCGCCCATTGTACCGATGGAAAGCAATGCCCACACGGCGATGGTCGGCTTCGACGCGCCCACGGGCCGCGATTTTACCCAGGTGGGAGAAGAACGGGTGTGGCAGGCCGCGCAGGGAATCCCGCCGCCGCCGGACGAGACCAGGCTCACGCTGCGCAAGGCTCATCGCGATGTCGATTTTTGCGCGAGCCTGGACGCGGCAAACTGCCTGGAGGAAATCCTGAAGGAGGCGGAAAATATTCGCCAAGGGCTGGAAGAAAACCTGGAACTGGCGGAGCGCTATCTGAAAATCACAAGCCTGCCGGTTTTCTCGAATAGTCTCGATATCCTGTTCATCTCTCTCGTCTTCTCGGTCAATTACACGCAACAACTGGTCGAAACCTCGCAGCTTTTGAGCGCCCGCGCCGTTCTGGACATTCAGGAGGGTCGAATCGCCGATGGTTTGGCATGGATGGCAAAAGACCAGGCTTTGTATCGCAGGATATTCGCGTCGAAAGAAGCGAGGATTGTCGACAAAATGATCGCCATCTGGCAAATCCGGCAACAGGCCATGCTCCTGGGCCGCCTGATGGAACAAGACGCGCTGCGCGGCCGGATGGAAGATGCGCGCGCCCTGCTGACGCCCTTGGAAAATCCGAAAGAACATTTCCTGGAAGCGCGATGGTGGGAACATGTCCATATGCTGCAAAGTGTGTCCTACATGATGCGCGCCACCGGCCCAGGCGATCTGTCTAAAAGGATGAATTTTGTAATCGGTCAAGATGAGGAAATGGACTATGTTAAAAAGCTGTACATCTATTTCGGTTTCTTTCTTTTATACAAACACAATATGAGCATGAACCTTGAGAGCGAATTGCTGAGTCATGAAATCGCGCTCATCAACGAAACGCCTCTCTCACGACTGGTTTCCGAAAGTAAAATCCTGCCTGAAAAAATACGCGAACGCACCTGCGCGAAACCGGCGGATTCTTTCATCTGCAAGCACTGGAGCAATTACGCTGGAGAATTCATAGTGCTGGGATCTCGATCTCTCTCATATTTTACCGATTTCCTGCTCCGGATTCACGATGCGGACGCCGTTATCCGTCTGACGCGCGCGCAACTGGAATACCAATTGGCCGCGAAAAATCCCCAACCAGACTCGGCGGAAATCCCGCGGATACTAGCGACGCTGGGGCCGGAAACTTTCAACCCCTATACCGGAAAACTCTTTGAATGGAATCCTGAGAAAGGC
>JAITQD010000059.1 GCA_031289095.1 Azoarcus sp. | reverse complement strand
CACGGGGATTTGCGCTGAAATGAGCGGGGCGGAAACGGACGGCATCCGCCCCGTCCGCTTCCGCAGGTTCCCCACAGCGCGCATCCAGGCGTAGAGTTGCAGCGGACGCAAAGAAATTCCGCAGCGATTTCCCGCGATTCTTCCATACTCCATGCGGACGGCTTTCCGGACTCGCCATCATGCCCATCAGGTTTGAAGAACTTCAGGTTCTCGTCATCGTCAGCGAGACGAAATTGCGCGCACAGTTGCGCGGCTTGCTGTCCTCGTTCGGATTTGCCACCGTTCATTTCGCCATTACCGCGCACACCGCCCTGCGCCACCTGCGCGCGCGTCATTACGAACTGATTCTGTGCGATTACGCGCTCGGCGACGGCCAGGACGGTCAGCACCTGCTCGAAGACCTACGCCAGCACGACGTCATCGGCAACGACACCCTGTTTGTGATGATTACCGGCGAGCGCGCCTATGAGCGCGTGGTCGGCGCCGCCGAGTTGCTGCCCGACGACTACATCCTCACGCCGCTGGCGCCCGGAATGTTGCAGGCGCGGCTGGCGCGGATCGTCAACAAGCGCGAGATTTTCCTGCCGGCCTGGCACCTGGCCGCCATCGGCGACTGGCTCGGGGCCATCGACTACTGTCTGGAGGCGGAAGTCGAGCACCCGCAATACATCATTGATTTTCACCGCCTCGAAGCCGGCTTCCATATCGCCGCCGGCCAACTCGACGAGGCCGAAACGGTTTATCGCCAAATCATTGCCAGCCAGCGCATTCCCTGGGCGCAACTGGGACTTGCGCGCTGCCTCGCGTTCAAAAAAGATTACGCGGGGGCCGACGCCCTGCTCTCGGAACTCATCGCCGAAAACGGCAATTTCATGGCGGCCTATGATCTGCTCGCCCGCGTGAGCGCCGAGAGTGGCCGAAACAGGGCTGCATGCGACGTGCTGCAAACGGCAATCGAGCGCTCGCCCTACCGGCTTGGACGTCATCGCCGCCTCGGCGAACTGGCGATGGAAACGGGCGACGCAGCCACCGCCGAAAAGGCGTTGAGCGAGGTCGTCCGGCAAAGCGCGAAGTCCGATTTCCGCGATCCCGAAATTCACGTTCGGCTGGCCCAGGCACAAATTGCCCAAGGCAAAAGCGCCGCCGCCCGCGCCACCATCACCGACCTCGAACGCAGCCTCGACAGCCAGCCCGCCGCCACCTTGTGCAAGGCGCTCGCCAACGCCATGCTCCACGCCCATGAGGGCGAGACGGCGAAGGCGCGAGACGATCTCGAAGTCGCGGCAAGTCTCACTTCAGGCGGCGCCGCGCTGTCGCCGGGTCTGGCCCGCGAACTGGTCAAGGCCTGCTTCGACCAGCACTTGCAGGACGCAGGCAGCGAAGTGGTGACGAATATCCTGCGATCCACCGCCAACGAGCAAACCGTCACGGCCCTGCGCGATCTGCTGTGCGCACGCGGACTTGAACCGCTCTCGAAAAAGCTCGAACGGAATGTGCAGGAAGAAGTCCGCAACCTGATCAAGGCCGGTGCAGAAAAAGCGCGCATCGGCGATTACGACGGCGCAGTGGAAGAAATGACGAACGCCGTACGCCAGATGCCGGGGCACCCCGTTGTGCTGTTCAACGCCGCGCTCGCCATGTTGCGCCGCATCGAGCATCTCGGCTGGAGCGGTCCCCTCGCCCGTCAGGCGCGCACGCTGATCGAACGCGCACGCAATCTCGATCCGGCCAGCGGTCGCCTGGCCACGCTGGCCGAATACATGCACGTTCTGGCCGGTCGCAACAACGTCATCGTCGACGACGGCGCCAGCCCCGTCTACAAACAGACCCGCGGGTAACGGCGACCGCCCCCGCTCATATCCTGAAGCGCAACAGGGTCGCGTTGACATCGCCGACCAATTTATTCAGACGCTCCAGGTCGGCGGCGGCTTTCTCGGAGACGGCGTGGTTTCCGTCGCTCATCCGGGCGATCTCCTCGACGTGACGGGCAATATCCTGGCTGGCCTGGCTCTGTTCGCGCAGGGCGTTGGAGATTTCGGTGACGGACATGGACACCTTGCCGGCTCCTTCCCGGATTTCCTGGATGCGCGCGCCCGCATCCTCGGCCAGCGCCTGCCCGGATTGCACTTGTTGCACAACCTTTTCCATCTCCGCCACCGCTTCGGCGGCGGACACCTGCATTCTACCGACCATGCCGCTGATGTCGCCGGTAGATTGCGCGGTGCGCTCGGCCAGCTTGCGCACCTCGTCGGCGACCACCGCGAAGCCCCGGCCCTGGTCGCCCGCGCGGGCGGCCTCGATGGCGGCGTTCAGTGCGAGCAGATTGGTCTGCTCGGCCACTTCCTTGATGACCCGCACGACACTGGAAATTTGCTGTGATTCGTTGCCGAGCGTCTGAATGGCCTGCGAAGCCCGCCCCACGGCATCGGCAATCAAACCGATCTCGGCAACGGTCTGATCAATGGTATGACCGCCCTGGTTGGAGATTTCCCCCGCATCCAGGGCGATTTTCCGGGTGTCCTCGGCACTGCTGGAGACAGTGCTGATGCTTACTGTCATCTCCTCGACCGAGGCGGCCATGGCGGATGTAGAACTCCCCTGGCTGGCGGAACTGTCGGCGACCTGCCTGGCAGCGCCCGATAGCGCCTCCATCGCGCCAAGCACGTCACCCATGCGCGCCAGGACAGCCTGGAACGAAGTCTGCAATTTTTCAATCATGCCGTCGAAAGCTTCGGTCATTTCGCCGATTTCATCCCCGGAGCGGTAATCCGCGCGCAACTGGAGATCATTGTCCGCTGCGATGCGCATGACTAGGTCGCGCACCCTGTCGACGGGACGAACGACCGAGTACATGATGGAGAAACCGAACCCCAACATGGCA
Source organism: Azoarcus sp. (assembly GCA_031289095.1). Taxonomy (GTDB): domain Bacteria; phylum Pseudomonadota; class Gammaproteobacteria; order Burkholderiales; family Rhodocyclaceae; genus WRNU01. The sequence continues at coordinate 5,746 of JAITQD010000059.1, read as the reverse complement.
ACGATCGACGTCGCCAAAATAACCGTCAGGGCGAAGGAGGTGCGCCGGTCTCTCGCCTTCATCGCGCCCGCGTCCTCATCGGTCGCCCGGACACTGAAGTCGACCAGGCTGCTGAGTGTATTGTGGATTCGGGCGGTCAGAGCCTCACGTTCAAGGATGCGCCGGTTGACTTCGCGGTACAGGGCGTCGAGTTTTTCCGGCGTGGGCTTGACCAGCACCTGTTCGATCATGGCGGCGAACGCCTGGTCATGCTGGCCCCAGGCCCGCCAGTCCGCAACGAATCCGTCCCAGACAGGCCGGGCATCCGGCGCGATCGACGTGGAGGCGTAAGCCTCGACGAGTCCGGATGCCTGCCGCATCAGTTCGTGTTCCAGCACAACGATGCGTCCGAGTTCCTTCACCTGCCCGTCGAAATCCATTTCCTGCGCGGCGACGATCTGGTAGGCGCGGCGAGCGAGGTCGACAAGGGTGTTGCGCAAATAGAGCAGCGACCTGCTTTGGGGCAAATACACCGATTGCATCTCTGTAACGACTTCGCTGCTGTAATGCGCATTGCGCAGCCCCATGACCCCGACGGCAGCCATGCCCGCAATGGCGATTCCGATGAGAATGACGAGCTTGTACCTGATTTTCATGTCTACACCCTCGATGTCATGGGCGCAAAGGGGGAAGACATGTGCAATGACGGACGGTCTTCCGGGAAAATCCGCGCCTGAATATCGAGTGACTGCCAATGCGGGGCATTGTTCCGGCCCGCGAATGCGCCCGGTTATCGTTGCTTTTGCGCGGCGATCCGGATCAGGCAGCCGGGGCAATAACAGTCGTGACCGGCGTCCTTGTCCGGCACCGCCAGGAGCGGCGGCAATGCGGCGCAACAAAGGCGGCGCGCGCCTACCCGGCGCGCAAGCGCCCGTCCTTTTCAAGCAGCCTGCCTTGCGTCAGGCCGCGTTCCAGCACCAGCAGCAGGTTTTTCCGCGCCTTGTCCGTCAGGCGCGCATACCCCAGCACGCTGGCCGTGTCCTTGAGCAGATCGTCACGGCTGCCCGCGGGGGCGCGGGAGAGCACCAGTTCCATGGCGTTGAGCAGTTCAGCCGGACAAATCTCCATCATGGCGCGATCCGAACCGGAAACCGTGCGTCGCACCGTCCGCCAGGTCTGGCGGTCGACGCCGTCCTGCCAGACAAACCGATCCCCATCCACGGTGAAGGTGCTGGCGATGAGTTCGGATAATTCGCCGCGCTTCTGGAAACCGGCGCTGGAATAGCCGAAACGGTTGGCGATGATGCGCAGCAAGCGGTCGAGATGAACCGGCCCCTCCACCGCCAACGCCTCCGCAGCGATGCGGATGACCTCAGGACGGGCCGCTTGCAGGTCGTTCAGCACCGCTTGCGGCGCGGCCACGTCGTCCGAGGCCGGAATGAAATCGACGACGATGTTCTTTTCCGCGCCGTTCAACGGAATCTGCACCGCGCCGTTGCCATTGACGGCGGGTGCGCCCTTCCCGTTCGTTTTGGTCGTCGTTTCCGCTGCCGTTCTGGCCGCGCCGTTCAGCGCAGGGGTGGGAGCACCCCTGCGCCGCGCCGGGGTTTCGAGCCGCTCGATGAGGTGCGCGAGGTTCCCTTCCGGGTCGCGCAGCCATCCCGGTAGCCAGACCCGCGCCACAGCGGGCCATTTCATGAGATCGCGCAGGAGCGTAGGTGCGCCATCCCGATCCGTCACCATCGGACGGGATCGCCATGCCGGGCCATCGACCATGATCGCCAGACGCCAGCCCTCGTCACCGGGCTTTTTCGCCGCAAGGTCAACCCGGAAAGCCGAGCGGCCAACGCCGGCCTGCGTGAGATAACCACGCACTTCCAGCGCGGCGGCGATTTCGGCGACCAGTCCACTGCGATCCTCGTTTCCGCTGCTTTGCGCCGCTTCGGCTTCTCCCGCACCGGCGGCAAAAACCAAGTAGTCCAGCAAATCCCGGCGACCCACCGAATTCGTGCTCATGGATTCGATGTGCGTCGAATCAAACGAGGTAAACAGCACCACCTGTTTTCGGGCGCGGGTAATCGCCACGTTCAGGCAACGCTCGCCGCCCTTGCCGCCTATGGGGCCGCAGTTCAGGGGCAGAGCGCCGGAGGCGGGATCGGGCGAAAATGCGAACGAACACAGGATGACGTCGCGCTCGTCGCCCTGAACGTCCTCAATGTTCTTCACGAACAGGCGCTGCCCGAACGTTTCCGTCAGCATCTCGTGGATCGAGGGGTTGTCCGATTCTTCCAGCATATCCAGAATCAGATCGCGCTGTTGGACGTTGAAGCACACCACGCCGATGGATTCGCGGCGGCGAGCGAGATCGCGGCGGCGGGACTGGATTTCGTCAACGATGGCCCGCGCTTCCACCGGGTTGGTGCGCGCGCCGCCGTAGGAGAATTCGCCCTCCACGCGCCGCCAGACGAGGCCGGTGCGGGCATCACGGCACGGCGGCGGCAGGGTGATGAGTTCGCCGTGGTAATAACGGGCATTCGGGAAGGCGATGAGATCTTCGTTTTCGCTGCGGTAATGCCAGTCCAGACGAAGCTGCGGCAGTCCGGCGTCCACCGCCTCGCTCAGGATGCTTTCCAGATCTTCGACCACGGGTTCGTCATCCCCGCTGGCGATGGTGGGCGTCTGAGCATTTTCCGCTGGCGCGCCCGGCGGCATCTGCCTCGGATCGCCGACGATCACTACCGACTCGCCCCGCCCCATCGCGCCTATCGCTTCCGGCACCCGTATCCGGGACGCTTCGTCGAAGATCACAATATCGAATTTCAGCGACCCGGCGTCGAGAAAACGCGCCACCGCGCCGGGACTCATCAGGAACGCCGGGGTGAGCGCCAGCAGGGCCTCCGGGTAGCGGGCGGAAATTTCCCGCAGGCTCATGCCGTCACGCTTGCGCTCGATCTGCCGCATCAGCGCCATCGCGTCGCCTTCGGTACTTTCCACCCGGGAAGACCGCCGCGCCAGCAGCCGCGCCGGCCCGGTGAAAGCGGCCAGACGGTGCAATTCACGCACGCTTTCCTGGAAGGCGAGGATCGTACGCGCCTGTGCGGCGTCATCGAACCCTGTCAGGCCGCTCGCCACGAGGCGTTCGCGCAACGAGGCGGTCGCCAGGCCGCGCTGCATGACTGCGCTGGCTTCGTCCAGCGCGAATGCCCGGCACGCCAATTTGTCCGCGAGATCGCGCGCCCCGGCCTGGTCGATCGTCTGGAGCTCCCTGCGCAGGCAAGCATGGCGCTGCAACTGGAGCAACCCCGTACCGGCAAGATCGTCCGCCCAGTGCGGCGCGTCGCTGTCCCACGCTTCCAGCCAGGTGCGCCCGCCCAGCCACTGTTCAATGCTGCGTTCGGTGGCGCCGACAACGGCGAGCCACCCGGTCCAGGCCGTTTCCACCTCCTTGAGCGCCTCGATTTCGCTGACGGCCCGGGGTTCCTGCACTTTCAGCCAAGCTGCGGGCGCATGCCGCTCCAGCCAGACGGCGAATTGGGCCAGGTGTACGGCGGCATCGAATTCTTCCAGCGCCTGTGCCCGGTGCGCCCCCCATCCGGCAGGCAGCACCAGCTCCGCCATGGTGATCGCCTGGCTTCTCAGTACAGCCGCCTGAGCCCGGATTTCCTGCGCGGCGAGCAGGGTAGCGAGCAGCTTGTCTCCATGCAGATCTGTCTCGGGCGAAACGAGCGCCGCAACCGCAACGCGAATGGGTTTGCGGCGAAATTCCGCGAAAAACATGGCCTTGGCGAGCCGATCCGCAGCGCTCACCCACTCGTTGAGTCGCGGCGAGTCGATGAGTTCCGGCGCGAACGCCGCGAGTTCGCTGCAATGGGCTTCGCGGAAGGAAACTAGCTTTTGCCGCAAGGCGGCGACGGCATTGCGCCAGCCAGGACGGGCAATGTCCCGGAAGTGCGCCTTGCCGGGAAGCAGCCCCGCCTTGGCCGCCGCGACGCACTCGTTCATGGTCGCCAGATATTTGCCCGGCCGCAATTCCCTGACAGCGTCCGGCCAGCCCCGGCCAAGGTCTTCCACCCTGCGCCGCGCCGCGCTCAGTTCCGTGAGCGCGTGGGTGAGCGCCGTGAAGGTCAGGGCCCCCATATCCTCGAAACCGACGAGGAGCCAAGGATCGCTTGCGGGCGCGCCGATTTGCCGGATGACGTGTACGGCCTTGGTCAACGCGTCCGCCATGCTCTGAACATTGATTTTGCCGACGAACCTCGGATCGAGACTCCAGCCCGGCCCTTCTCCCAGCCGCGCCAGCGTGTCGTGCGCCGACCACAGGGAAAACCCGGCGGCGTTGGCCGCATACACATGCCCGGGATAATCCTGCAAGGCCGCGAGCGCATCGCCGTGCCGGGCGAGCGCCGCCGTCCACGCCGTTTCGTGGTCGCTCGCCGCCACGCGCAGCGAGCGCTTCAACTGCCTGCGGATGTCGCTCATGTTGCCGCGGGAGCCGTACACCTTGAGGGTAAACTCCTCCAGCCCGGCGGTTTGCAGGCGGCAATTGACGGTTTCGAGCGCAGCTTCCTTGCTGGCCACAAACAACACGCGCTTGCCCATTTCCAGGGCATGCGCGATGAGGTTGGCGATGGTCTGCGATTTGCCTGTGCCCGGCGCACCGTTCAGGACGAAGGATTTTCCGCCCACCGCCGCAGCAATGGCGGCCATCTGCGAGCCGTCCGCAGCAAAGGGAAGCAGCAGTTTGCCTTCGTCGACCGCCACGTCGGCCTGCGTCGGCTGATTGAAGGTTTCCCCGGGCCGCTCGACGAGATGGCGGACGACGGCGCTTTCCATGAGGATCGGCCAGTTCCTGTCCAAGTCTTTCCAGATCCGGAACGAGGAAAACGCCAGAATCGCCAGGGTGGCGGTTTCGTCGACGCGCCAGGGAAGATGCGCTTTCCGCAGACTCTCGCGCATCCTGGCGAAAGCCGAGGCGATGCCCGAATCGCCGGGATCGGAACTGGCCGGAATCTCAATCGCCACGCCCTGCGTGAGACGCAGCCATTCAAACAGGCAGAGGTTGGGCTGGACAAGGTCACCGCCATCGGCGAAATGCCATGCGCTCCCCCCCGGGCCGCCATCCAGTTTTACGGGCAGCAGAAAGAGGGGCGACCTCGCTTCCCTGCCGCCCGGCCCGGGATGGATCAGCGTGCCCAACACCAGGTGGAGGTGGTTGCTTCCCGTTTCCTGCTCCAGCGTTTCCGCCGCGCGTTTCAGCGTCCGCAACTGTCTGGCATGACTGGCGCGATCCAGACCGGAAAACACGCAGAGCCCGTCAGCGAACTTTCTCCTGACGAATCCGGGGGAAGCGACACCCGCACCGGCATCGTCACAACTTGCGCAGCAGAGCTTCCTGCCTTTGTGGATGGCGTCGTCGATCTCGTCCAGCATCCCTTCCGGAACGAGCAGATCAAGCACGCGCTCATCGCGCGACAGATCGAGGAGAGGGTTGTACGGGCCGATGTCGAGGATGGCCTGTTTCCATTGTCTGATCCGGGCTGGCGCGTCGTCCCTGTACCCAGAAACCGCGCTCTCCAGCGCGGATGCGGACACAGGCGACTTGGGCGCGGCGGCGACGGGTGGCTTGGGTGCGGACACAGGTGGCTTGGGTGTGGCCACGGGCGACTTGGGTGCGGACACAGGCGGCTCGGATGCGGCCACAGGTGGCTTGGGTGCGGACACAGGCGGCTCGGGTGCGGACACAGGCGGCTCGGGTGCGGACACAGGC
>JAITQD010000018.1 GCA_031289095.1 Azoarcus sp. | reverse complement strand
TGATGACCAGCCCGGCGATCTGGCCGGCGGCGTAGCCATCCTGTTGGGGGTCGCCCACCGAGGTGGCCGAGCCGAACTGGGTCATGTTGCCCAGGTCGACGGTGATGTTCAGCGGATTCGCGCCGTTGGGCAGCGGGGTGGAGGTTGTATAGGCGAACGGCGCGGGCGCGGGGTTGAGCTTGCCGTAGCCGTCGAATTCCAGGCTGGGCGAGCCGCCGAGCAGCGCCTGCGTCGCCGGGTCGCCGTCGAGGGTCGCATAGACTTCCCATTCGCTGGGCGTCAGGCTCGTGCGCACAAAATAGAGCGACAGGGTATGTTGGCCGCCGAGGCTGTCGTACACCGCCGCCTGCGAGGTGTAGTTATAGGAGTCGACGTCGGTCGGATCGAAAGGGGTCGTGACGGGCAGCGCGTCGTCAGCGCTGAGGTTGCCCGCCCGGAAGGCGAAGTTCGTGGTCGCTTTCGGGGGAATTGCATCCTGCGGGACGAACAGCGGTTCGACGATGCCGCCGTTGGGCGCGATGACGCCGTTTTCGTCGGCGCGGTAGCCCATCAGCCGTTCCCCAAACGGTGTGATGATGTAGCCTTTGTTGTCGATGTCGAACTGGCCGTTGCGGCTGTAGGCGGTGGTGCCGTCGGTGCGCTGGATGACAAAAAAACCGCCGTTGATGATCGCCATGTCGAGCGGGTTGTTGGTGGTGGTAATGGAACCGGATCCGAAGCTCTGGTAGGCGGCGGCGGTTTTGCCGCCGGAGCCGATCTGGAGCGACGAAGCCACACCGGAGAGCGCCGAGGCGTACATGTCAGTAAAGATGGCGCGCGCCGCTTTGTAGCCGACGGTGCTGGCGTTGGCGACATTGTTGGAGATCACGTCGAGGGCGCGGGAGGAGCTGTTCAAGCCGCTCAAGCCTTGTTGGAATGCCATTTTTATTCTCCTTGTTTCACAGGATTTGCCTGATCGCGTCGAGCTTGAAGATGCCGAGCGGCCCCACTTGCAAGTCGACGCCGCTCGCACCGCTCACCGCGCTCGTCACCAAGCCGAATTCCAGTGTCCGAGCCGACACGCGCGCACCGTTCTGGCTCGCTTCGATAGTCACGGTGTACATGCCTTCAGCCGCCTGCGTTCCGTCGTCGGCCAGGCCGTCCCACATATAGTTGTGGCTGCCTGCATCCAGGTTGTTGAATTCGAGCGTCTTCACCGGCAGGCCGCTGGCGTCGCGCACGACGAGCTTGATCGTATCGGCGGGGGTATCCAGCTCGAAACCGCCGATCGCGCCGACTTCGGTGAGTCCCAGCCCACTGCCATCGACCAGCACGCCACGCCCGACCAGCGCGGCGCTGTCCGAAAGCTCCTGCATACCAAGCAGCGATGTCACCATCGTGTTGAGGCGTTCGATGCCATCGACCGTACTCATCTGCGCCAATTGCGAAGTCAGTTCGGCGTTCTCCATCGGGTTCATCGGATCCTGATTGCGCAACTGGGTGGTCAGCAGCGTCAGAAAGCGGCTTTGTTCGCTGTCCACCTTGGTATTCACCGGCGCGGTACGGCTCAACGAACTGTAGGCGTTCGCTATTTGCGAAATAGTGCTGTCGTTGGTGCTCATGACTTGAATTCCTCCTGCGGTCGGGCTTATTGACCGATTTGCAGGGTACGTTGCAGCAAGGTTCGTGCCGTGTTCATCACCTCGGCGTTGTTCTGGTACGAGCGCGAGGCGGAAATCATGTTCACCATTTCTTCGACCACGTTCACATTGGGCATCTCGACATAGCCATCGGCGCGGGCGGCGGGGTTGTTTGGCTCATAGACCAGCCGCATCGGCGCAGCGCTGTCGACCACCTGTGTCACCTGCACCCCCAACGAGGTCGAACCGGCACCCGGCAATTGCCGGGCGGCAAAAACGACCTGTTTGGCGCGGTAGGGCTGCCCGTCCGCAGAGGTCACGCTATCGGCGTTGGCAAGGTTGGATGCAGTGGTGTTCAGGCGCATCGACTGCGCTGTAAGCGCCGAACCGGCAATGCTGAAAACGTTGAACATGTTGCCGTCCATGGCTCTCTCCCTGTCTCCCGGCCCGTCGCAGCGCGGCGGACGCTTACTGGCCGGTAATGGCCGTCTGCATCGTGCGCAGCAGACCGTTGATAAATGTGATGCTGGCTTCGTAGTGCGTCGTGTTCTCGGCGAAAGCAGCGCGCTCCGCGTCCATACTCACGGTATTGCCATCGACCGCCGACTGCCATTCGCTGCGGTAGCGCACGAAGGCTTCCGGCGACAGGCTCACCGTGCCGCCCAGGTGCCGGGCGTTGCTTGTCTCCAGCGCCAGGTTCCCGCGCCGCCCGCCCACAGCCGCCGCCAGCGCCTCACGGAACTGGATGTCACGCGCCTTGTAGTTCGGCGTATCGGCATTGGCGATGTTCGATGCCAACAATTGCTGCCGGTACGCCTGGAGATTCAGCGCGGTCTGGTGGACAAAAAGGTCGCGATCAAGCAGGTTTTTCATTGCATCACCCGGGTGTCGAGCTACGTGCCGCATCAATCATGCCAACTGGCGCGAAGCGCTATTTATCATCGTGACGCCTATTTTAATTTCGTTTTTTGTATCGCCTTTTGCGGATAAGACCGGGAAATGCCCATCAATTCATTACAGAAATGCGTACGTTGGCGGCAGAAATTTCCGTCACGCCTTGCCGTGATTGCCGGATTAATGCGCCCTCACCTTCGGTATAGCACCTGCGGGCGCAGTCCCTGATGGGGTGTGCTTTTGAAAGGGCTACGCAACTCGCCAACACGAAAGCCCCTTCGGGGCGCGTGGCCGTAACCGGGAAAACCGCCAGAATCTCACGGAAAGGCTCACGGAAAATGTTCGTCCCTCGACACCTGAAAGACGGCCACAAAGTCAAACTCGGGCTGCGCCCTTTCAAAAGCACACCCCATCAGGGACAGAAACAGGGGGGGAGCATTTTCATTTATGGGAGACGAACTTTCTAAAGTTTGAGAAATACGATTTCCAATTTTGTCACGAATCGACTTGTGAATTTATTGACGACGGGCCGCATAATTTTTAACGATTAAAAATTATTCGTGAAATACGATTACCCAAAGCGTGGAATATTTCTTTTTCTCCATCACCCGCTCCGCCCTTGCCCAGAACCATCCGTCGTGCTGCAATGCCGTCATGATCGACCGGACATCCCTTCCCTACCGCCTGTTCGCCGCCCTCGCCCTTTTCGCCGTCACGGCGGGTGCTGCTGCGCAACAGCCGCCTGCGCCTGTCGAAACCGCCGTCCGCCAGCTCATCGAAGCGCAAACGCAGGGGCTGGGCGGCGAAGTCAGCATCGAAATTGGCCCGCTCGACCCCGACAACCGCCTGCCGCCCTGCACCGCGCCAACGGCCTTCCTGCCCGCTGCAACGCGCGCCTGGGGCGCGTTCAGCGTCGGGGTGCGTTGCGACGCGCCGGTCGCCTGGACGGTTTATCTTCAGGCACGGGTGAAAGTCGTGGCCGACTACCTCGTCGCCGCCCGTCCCCTGCGCGCCGGGCAAATCGTCGGCCCTGACGACCTCGACACCCGGCGCGGCAACCTTGCCGCCCTGCCCGACGACGTGCTCACCGACGGGAGCCAGGCCACGGGTCGCCATACCCGTTACGCACTCGCCAAGGACAGCCCCCTGCAAACCCGCATGCTGCGCGCGCCTACTGCCGTGCGGCAAGGCAGCACAGTCACCGTCGTCAGTCACGGTGCGGGTTTCCAGGTATCGAGCACCGGGCGGGCGCTCAACTCCGCCGCGCCGGGCGAAGCCGCGAAAGTGCGCTTGCCGGACAACCGGGTCGTCACCGGCACGGCGCGCGCCGACGGCACGGTGGAAATCGCCAACTGAGTGAAAACCGGACGCCACCCCGCAAGGGCATTGCGCACAGGGCTTGCTGGCGATATTTTTCGATTGCGTGCTAAAGTTTTCCGCCCTCGGGCCGTAGCCTGAATCACAAACGTCTCCCTCATCTCTGGAGTCCCCATCATGAAAATCGAGAGCCTGGGCAAGCCGGTCGCTCCAACCCACGCCACCGAGGCGCGGTTGCGCCCGGGTTCGACGCCCAGGGCGAGCGCCGGGGAAAGCGTGCAACTGTCGCCGCTCGCATCGACCCTGCAAAAAGCTGAAGCCGCACTGGCGGAAACGCCGGCGGTCGACAGCAAGCGGGTTGAAGAAATAAAACAGGCCATCCGCGAAGGCCATTTCAAAGTAGATACCAACCGCATCGCCGACGGTCTTATCGCCGACGTGCGCCAGATGCTTGAGTTACAGGCTGGCCGCTCTTAAAAATCGCGCGGCCCAGGGGCGGGGATTGCGAGCCATTGACGCAATTCCCGCCATTTTTTCGTCCACTCGCCGCCGGGCATGGCATGAAGAATGCTAGGAAACCCCTGCATCTTCCCTACATTCTCATTCGTACCGCCATGCAAACACCCGCCCCCACCGAACTCCAGCGCCTCACCTTCCTGGTCGAAGCCGAGGCAAGCCAGATCAAGGACTTCCTCGCGCTGCTCGAACGCGAAGAATCCCTGCTCGTCGCTGGCGACTCCGACGGACTGTTCACCCTGACCGTGGAAAAAAACGAACGTTACCGTCAATTGCAACGCCTGCATGACGACCGCAGCATGCTCCTGGCCCGTTACGGCCTTGCCCGCGACAAGGACGCAATGCGCACAATCTGCGCCAAACTGCCAAAGCTGCTGACGCGCTGGGAAGAAGTGCTCACACTCGCCAGCAAGGCGCACAACCGCAACGCCATCAACGGACAGTTGATCGCCGAACGCATGCAGCACAATCAGGCCGCTCTTTCCGTGTTGCTCTCCGCCGCCAATCATCCGCAGCTCTACGATGCTGGCGGGCACTCGCGGCCCACGGGGAGCGGAAGGCGCCTTGGGAGCGCGTGAGGGATTCCTTGCCGCCGATCCACCGGTTCAGCGTATTTCGATTTGCTCGAACGCAGGCGGCGGCGTGGGCGGCAAGATGGAACTGATGGGATCGTCGGGCGCGATGCCGTCGCTGGAAGTATTCGTATCTGCATCCAGTCCGGATTCGGGTTCGGACGCCGCCTCTGGCAACCGCGATTCGATCATGATCGCCACGCGGCGATTGCGCGCCCGCCCCGCTTCGCTGTCGTTGCCGGCGACCGGGCGCTGGTCGGCATAGCCGGCTGCGGTCAGGCGATCCGGCGGCACGCCGTTTTCGATGAACAGGCGCACCACGGCTGAAGCCCTCACCGCCGACAGTTCCCAATTGGAAGGAAAACGATAGTTGCTGATTGGCGTGTTGTCGGTGTGGCCTTCGACCGTGATCGGGAATTCCGCCGCCGCGAGCACGCCGGCCACGGCGCGCAATGCTGACGACGCATCCCCTCCAAGCACCGCCTCGCCGGGGGCAAACAGCACGCTGGCGTTGATTTCCACCGTGACCCCGAATGCGCCCTCGGTGACACTGACCTGACCGTTTTCGGTCAGGGGCCGCAAAACACTGCGGATGGCGTCGGCCATGTTGCGCATTTTCTGCGCGGTCTGCCGCCGACGTTCCCCCGCCTGTTTGTCGGGCACGGCGGCCCGCCGGGGCCTGACCGGAGGCGTCACCACCGTGACCGGCGGCACGACGCGCTGCCCTTCCCCGTTGTCGTTGACGCTGCGGAACGCCTGAACCAGCGAGTTGGAAAGCACGCGGTATTTGCCTTCGTTCACCGAACTCAACGAATACATGACCACGAAAAAAGCGAACAGCAGGGTGATGAAATCGGCGTAGGAAACGAGCCAGCGGTCGAGATTCTCGTGTTCTTCACTTCGCGGTCTGCGTCGCCGTGCCATGGTGCGTGCGCCCTAGTGGATATGGCCCCGCATGCGGCTGTCGATGATGCGCGGGTTGTCGCCGTTGGCGATGCCGGCAAGACCGTCGACGAGCATTTCACGCTGGGCGGCCAGGGTGCCGACATGGGTCATGAGTTTTTTGGATATCGGCAACAGCACGAGGTTGGCAAGACCGACGCCGTAGATGGTGGCGACAAACGCCACCGCGATGCCCGCACCGAGCTTGGTTGGATCGCTGAGGTTTTCCATGACGTGAATCAGCCCAAGCACCGCGCCGAGAATGCCGATAGTCGGGGAATAACCGCCAGCGCTCTCCCATATGCGGGCGCTCTGCCGCAGCCCCGTCGCCCAGGCGTCGATTTCGATTTCGAGCGTCTCGCGCAATTGCACGGGATCGACGCCATCGACGAGCATTTGCAGGCCGCGCCGCATGAAGGAATCGTCGAGCACGCCAATGTGGCGTTCGAGCACGAGCAGGCCGTCGCGCCGGGCCACCGCGCTCCAGCCGGTGACGAGGGAAATGATGCGTTCGGGGTCGAGTTGCGGCGGCACGAACACCCATTTGAGCATCCTCACGCCGTCGAGGAACACCCGGAGCGGACTTTGCAGCAGCACCGCACCAGCGGTGCCGCCGATCACGATCAGAAAAGCCGTCGGTTGCAGCAGCGAGGAAAGGTGCCCGCCTTCGAGCGCCTGCCCGGCGAGAATGGCTCCCAGGGCAAGAACGAGACCGATGAGACTGATGCTGTCCATGGCGGCGTCAGTTTCCGCCCGCGCTTCCTGACGGACGACCGCGCCGCGCGGCGGCCCTGGACTTGCCCGCCAGTGTTCCGTGCATCTGTGCACGCAAACGGGCCACAGCCTGGCTGTGCAACTGGCTCACACGGGATTCTGTTACGCCCAGCACTTCGCCGATTTCACGCAGGTTGAGGTCTTCGTCGTAATAGAGCGCCATCACCATTTTTTCGCGCTCGGGCAGTTCTTCGATCGCCTTGACCAGCCTCGCCTTGCCGTCGGCGTCTTCCAGCAGTTCAAGGGGGTTGCCGCCCGTTTCACCGAGATGACGTTCGAGAAAGTCCTCGCCGCCATCGGAAGTGAAATCGTCGAAATAAACGAGTTGATGCCCGCGCGCGTCCTGCAACATGCGCTGGTAATCGGCCAGCGGCATGCCGAGGTGCGCAGCCAGTTCGGTTTCGCTGGGCGGACGGCCATACTGCTGTTCGAGTTCGCGGATAGCGGATTCGATGCGCCGCATGTCGCGCCGGGTGCTGCGCGGCGCCCAGTCGGCTTCGCGCAGGCCGTCGAGCATCGCGCCGCGGATGCGCTGCACGGCGTAGGTCTCGAACTGCGCTCCCATGCCCTCCTCGAAGCGGTTGAGGGCGTCGAGCAGACCCATCATGCCATTTTGGATGAGATCCTCGACTTCGACACTGGCCGGCAGTCTGGCCATCATCTGGTATGCAATGCGCTTCACCAGCGGCGCGTATGACACCACCAGTTGATCCACGTCGAGCCGACCTTCAGCGTCATGCATCCATGCAACCTGTGAGTGCTTGCGCCTTGGCCATTGCGGCGCGGGCGCGACGAAAACGGGGTATTTTCCCTTACTGACACCGACATTGCCAACACAAAACGTTCCGCCGCCATAAGCCCGCTGCATCATTTCACCCGGATGCTCCGGCCTGCCGCCATACGGTTGTGCCCGCGAGACGCCGCAGGAAGGTTGCTCCCTCCTCGCGCGCCGAAGCCGCCGATGGCATGCGGGTCAGTCCCGCCGCCAGATCGTCGCGTTCGACTTCGCCGAGCCAGACCAGTGGTACACCGACATGGTGCCGCACCAGCTTTTGCAGCGATGTGAAAAAATTCCGTGCGTCATCGCTACTGCGCGCCCGCGTCACCGCTATGTGCAGCGAACCCGCGCCCGCCGCAGCCAGTTGCTTGATGACGCGATAGGCATCGGTCGCCCCGCTGGCGCTGGCTTCGGCCACCAGCAGCCGCTGGGGCGCGGCCTGCACGAACGGCGAGGGGTCGCGGGCCGAATCGCAGCCTGCATGGATCAGCACGAAACCGGCATGGCGATGCAATACACGCACGGCTTGCACCAGACAGGCGCGACGGGCATCGTCAAGCAGCGGCAGGGCGAGCGCGGCGGCGGCAGCGGGAACGCGCCCAAACAAGCCGGGCACGGGTTGCAGCAGTTCGGCCAGAGTCAGGCGCCCGTCGAGCATTTGCAGGAGATCGGGGCCGGGGGCGAGGCCCAGCGTTTCGGCAAGCGCCTCGTCGCCAGCGGCTTCGTCGATCAGGAGCACGCGCTGTCGCTGGGCGGCGATGCGATGTGCGGCCAGAATCGCGTTGCCAGCGCGATGACGGCCTGTGACGTAGAAAGCAACCACCGCAGGCGGGGTCTGGCGAAACAGCCGGCGCAGGCCGGCGGCCTGGTCTTCGCGTCCGTCGATCATGTCAGGCTCCTTGCGCGACCATCACCGCCCCCGCCTCGTCGCCGCCGAGCCGCCAGGGCGACCCCGCCGCCTGCAAACTCAGGGCGCGCCGCAGCAGGTGGGCGCGATTGGGCAGGTGCAAATCTTCAGGCACCCGTTGTCCGTCTGTGACGTAGCACACGTCGAGTTCGTGACGGACAACGACGTCGATGGCCGGTGCGAGCGATGCCGCCTCGTCCTCCTTGGTGAGGATGCAGCCCGGCGTCTCCGGCCCGCTGAACGCTTTTACCACGTCGTCGAGGGTGTCGCCCCGGCAGGTGGCGTTGAGCAGCAGCAGGTGGCGCACTTCGCCCGCTTGCGCCAGCATTTCCGCCTGCACCGTCACGCTGCGATCGCGCTGGCTCATGCCCATGGTGTCGATGAGCACCATGCGCTTGCCGCGCAGGTCGTGCAGGGTCTGGCGCAATTCAGCGCCGTCGCGCACGGCAAAAACCGGCACGCCGAGAATGCGCCCGTAAATGCGCAATTGCTCCTGCGCCCCGATGCGGTAGCCGTCGGTGGTGATCAGGGCCAGGTTCGCCGCGCCGTGGCGGGTCACAAAGCGCGCCGCCAGTTTGGCGACGGTCGTGGTCTTGCCAACGCCGGTGGGGCCGACGAGCGCGAAGACGCCGCTGCCGTCGATGATTTCGCTATCGTTCGCACGCAGTTGCAGGCGCTGCCCGAGCGCCGCACTCAGGTTTTGCAGGGCCAGGCTCGCCGAGGCGTCCGGGCCGACGGTTGCAGCGAGTTCGCGCGCCACAGCGGTGGAAAAGCCGGCGGCGAGCAACTGCCCGAGCACCGCTGCCCTGAGCGGCGCGTTTCGGCGTGTTTCGTTCCATGAAATTCCGGCCAGTTCGCGTGTGATGACACCGCGTATGCCGGAGATTTCTTCCATCAGGCGGACGTTGGTCTGTTGCAGGGAGAGAATTCGTTCGTCATCGCCGCCACGTGCAGCCACTTTTTCGGCCACCCGCTCCACCATTTTTTCCACCGAGCGCTCGCTCACCGCAGGTTCGGCAACGCGGGGGCGCATTTCGGCGCGCTCACCGGTTTCAATGCGAGGCGGCAAAAACGGGCGGATGTTTTCCTGGCGCGGGCCGGAGGGCGCGCCGCGGCGCGGCGCGTTGGCGGCGAGCTGGCGCGGCACCGCGTCCGCCGCAAGGCTGGAGAGCGTAACGTGAAAATCATCGTCGTCAATGTCACGGCCATCAGCGGGCCGTGCGCCCTCGTATACCCTGGCGCCCCTGGGGGAAGCCGGTCGCGCGGGCGATGCGGCATGCAATGTGTCAATCGCCCCCGGCGGCAAGGCGAGGATTTCGACCCCGCCCGCGACGGCCCGGTTCGAGAGCACAATCGCTTCCGCTCCCAACTCTGCCTTCACGGCCCGCAGGGCCTCACGGGCAGTAGGGGCAAAGTAGCGTTTGACGTCCATGGCCTGAAATCTCCCGGTAATCGCGCTCGTCACGCATCTTGCAGGCGATTGTGCGTCCCTTCCCGGTCGGGGAATGGCGGGAATAAGCCGGTTTTCCACCGCCTATTTTCCTGCTGGCGCGCATGAACGGCCCTTTCATCGCCAATGAATATGACTTGAACACTTGCCAAGGCGATGAGATGACGGAAAATTCGGATAACACGTACGAAAAAATACGCATACCCACATATATAATCAACAATATAATAAAAAATGTGGTCATAATCACGCAATATTCTGTCGTATTAATATTGCATTGACAAACGCAAGCTGCGCATCGAGGAATCCATGCTTTTTTGCTGCCCGCTCTTGTTTGCAGCATTATCTGGCGCGGATCTCGCGCCACAAACGCCGCAGGCGACCACGTGAAGATTCACCTGAATTCGTTTCGGTTCCGCGTGCTTGGCTGGGGCTTCCTGGTGGTAGCCTTGCTGGTCGCCCTGATGCTGGCGATCAATCTGAACTCAGTCGGCAAGCAGATTGAAGCCCGCATCGCCTCCACGACCACCGCTTACCAGACGATTCTCGCCGGGCCGTTGATCGAACAGGACTACGCGGCCCTGCGCAACATTCTCAACATCTGGAAAAAAACCGGCAGCCCCAGTTATCTCGTAGTCATGAACTCTGCCGGGCAGCGCCTGGCCGCAATGGGTCTGGATCGCGGCGTACCCTTGCCGGAACCCGGTAACACCGGCCCGGTTCGGCACGTCCGCTTCGGTGTGAATCATCTCGGGCAGTATTACGGATCGGTGCAATACGGCCTGTCGACCGAACATCTTGCCATCGACCGCGAAAAACTGATCCTGTCCAACCTCGCCGCCGCCCTGGTGGGGGTATGCCTGTCCTCCATCCTGCTAGTGATCTTCTCGCGCCACATCGTCAAGCCCCTGCTGGATTTGAGCAATGCCGCCGAGCGCATCGGAGCGGGCAATTACGACATCAAAATGGCCATCTCCGGCGTCTCCGAACTCGACAGACTGCTCACGCATTTCAGCGCCATGGCGCTCACCGTGAGCAGCAAGATGTCGATGCTCGAATGGCAGGCGCAGCACGACGCCCTCACCGACGCCTTCAACCGGCGGGCGTTCATGAAACACACTGCGGAGCTGCTCGACAGTCCCACGGTGGCGGACGTCGCCATCCTGTACATTGATCTCGATCAGTTCAAGGCGATCAACGACAGTTGCGGCCATAATGCCGGAGACATCCTGCTCACCCGCATCGCCCACCTGCTCGAATCGCGCCTGAACAACGCCTTCGTCGCCCGCATCGGCGGCGACGAATTCGGCGCGGTCGTGACCCTGTGCAACGATCAGGATATTCATTGTCTGGCGCAGAGCATCATCGACGACATTTCCAACATCCATTTTGAGTGGGAAGGCCAAAGTTACCGGGTAGGCGCCAGCATTGGCGTGGCCTCCTGCCACACTCTCGGCACCCGTTCGCTGCGAGAACTGATGATCGCCGCCGACACCGCCTGCTTCGGGGCCAAGGAACTCGGGCGCAACCGCATCCAGGTCTATCATCCCAACGACGACTACTTCCGCCAGCGCCGCAATGAACTGCGCAGCGTGGCGCAGCTCGACAGCCTGCTCTCCCAGGGCCGTTTCACGCTCTATCACCAGCGTTACACCCCGCTGGCGGGCAATCAGCCCTCGCATGCCGAAATCCTGCTGCGCGTGCGCAACAGCGACGGTAGCATCGACGCCCCGGCGAGCATCATCCACGCCGCCGAACGCTACAACCTGATGCCGCACATCGACCGCTGGGTCATCGAAAGCGCCTGTCGCCAGATTTCGCAATGGGGAAAAGACCACTGCCAGGTCGACATCGACTGCTTCAGCATCAATATTTCGGGCGCGAGCCTCTCGGACGAACGTTTTCTGGATTTCGTCCTCGGCCAGATTCGCGCCAGCGGCATCAATCCAAAACAGTTGTGCTTTGAAATCACTGAGAGCAGCGCTATCGCCAATCTCAAGCCGGCCTTGCGTTTTATCGAGAACGTGCGCCAGGCAGGCGCAGCGGTGGCGCTCGACGACTTCGGCAGCGGCCTATCTTCATTCGCCTATCTCAAGCGTTTCCAGGCCGATTACCTGAAAGTCGACGGCGCTTTCATCAGCAACATCGACTCCGACGCCACCGATTTCGCCACTGTCAAGGCCATCGCCACCCTGGCACGAGCCTACGGCCTGCGCACCGTGGCCGAATACGTACACAACCCCGGCATCCTCAAGTTGATCCGCGATATTGGCATCGACTACGCCCAGGGCTTCCAGTGCCACAAGCCAGAGCCGTTGGATGCCCTCGTCGTCGACAACACCCCCATGTACGCCCAGGTGGGCGCCGCGCATCTTCCTGCCGGTCGCTACACCGCAAGAGTCCGATAAACGCGGCGGGCGTCCCCCGGCAGGCCGACGGTGTATAGCCTATATAATGCGCGGTTCCTGTCATGCCACCCGGAACGCGCCGTGAGTACCCCTTTATTTGAATCTTCCATCAAGAGTCTGCCGCTCCTCGGGCGCGGCAAAGTCCGTGACATCTATGCGGTCGATGACGATAAGCTGCTGATCGTCGCCAGCGATCGTCTGTCGGCGTTCGACGTCATCCTGCCCGATCCGATTCCGGACAAAGGCCGCGTGCTCACTGCGATGGCCGATTTCTGGTTTGCCCGCCTCGGCCACATCGTCGCCAACCAGCTTACGGGCATCGCGCCCGAAAGCGTCGTCGC
Organism: Azoarcus sp.; assembly: GCA_031289095.1. Lineage (GTDB taxonomy): Bacteria > Pseudomonadota > Gammaproteobacteria > Burkholderiales > Rhodocyclaceae > WRNU01. The sequence continues at coordinate 26,938 of JAITQD010000018.1, read as the reverse complement.
CGCCAGCGAGCGCGATCAGGTTCAGGGCCGCGCCATTGTGGTCAAACGCCTCAAACCCCTGCCGGTCGAAGCCGTAGTGCGCGGTTACGTGATCGGCTCCGGCTGGAAGGACTACCAGGCAAGCGGCGCGATCTGCGGCGTCGCCCTGCCGGCAGGGCTGAAACAGGCGGCGAAGCTGCTGCAGCCGATCTTCACCCCGGCAACCAAGGCCGACGCTGGCGAACACGACGAAAACGTGTCCTTTGAGCAGGCGCGCGCCCATTGCGCGGCGGTCATCGGCTCCCAGGGCGCCGCGCTGGCCGAACAGGCGCGCGACGTCGCCCTCTCGCTTTACCGCGAAGCCGCCGATTACGCCGCCGGACGCGGCATCATCATTGCCGACACCAAGTTCGAGTTCGGTGTCGATGCCACCGGTACGCTGCACCTGATCGACGAAGCCCTCACGCCCGATTCTTCGCGCTTCTGGCCCGCCGCCGATTACCGCGAAGGCACAAGCCCACCCTCGTTCGACAAACAGTACGTGCGCGACTACCTCGAAACGCTCGACTGGAACAAGAAAGCGCCCGGCCCCCGGTTACCGGCGGAAGTCATTGCACGCACCGCCGACAAATACCGCGAAGCGTATTCCCGTCTCACGGGTCGGCAGCTTCCCTGAAAAACGCGGGCCGCCGCTCACCCCGCAAGCCGAAAATATACCAACAACATTATCGACACGGATTTCCCCATGACCGCCGACGCCAACCCTTTGCTGGACTTTTCCGGCCTGCCCCGCTTCGCCGATATTCGCCCCGAACACGTTGCGCCCGCGATCCGGGAACTGCTCGCCGAATACGGCGGGCTGATCGCGCGCCTGACCGCCGACCCCGCTCCGCCAGACTGGAACGGATTCGTCGCGCCGATGATCACCACCGGCGAACGCCTGGGCCGCGCCTGGGGCATCGTCGGCCACCTGCACGCCGTGCTGGACGTGCCGCCCTGGCGCGAGGCGTACAACGCCCTGTTGCCGGAAGTGTCGAGCTTCTACGCCGAACTGGGACAGAATCTCGCACTGTTCCACAAGTACAAGGCATTCGCCGCCAGCCCCGAATACGCCGCCGCCAGCCCGGTGCGCCGCCGCATCATCGACCACGAAATCCGCGACTTTCGCCTTTCGGGAGCGGAATTGCCGGAAGCAGTCAAGCCGCGCTTCAAGGCCATCCAGGAAGAACTCTCGCAACAGGCGGCGAAATTTTCCGAGAACCTGCTCGACGCCACCAACGCCCACGCCGAATGGGTCGCCGACGAAGCAGGTCTGGCCGGCATCCCCGCCGACGCCCGCGCCGCCGCGCGCGACGCGGCGCAAAAGGATGATCGGCCAGGCTGGAAGTTCACGCTCCACATCCCCTCCTACCTGCCGGTGATGCAGTACGCCGACGATCGCGCCCTGCGCATGCGCATGTACCGCGCCTACGCCACCCGCGCCTCGGAATTCTGCCTCGACGGCGACGGCAAGGCGGCGTGGGACAACGGCCCCCTGGTAGGCCGCATCCTCGCCCTGCGCGCCGAAGAAGCAAAACTGCTCGGCTACCGCGATTACGCCGAAGTCTCGCTCGTGCCCAAAATGGCGGATTCGCCCGCGCAGGTGCTCACCTTCTTGCGCGAACTGGCGGCAAAAGCCAAGCCGTTCGCCGAACGCGACCTGGCCGAACTCAGCGCCTTCGCGCGCGAGGAACTCGGCCTCGACCCGCTGGAACCGTGGGACATCGCCTACGCCTCGGAAAAATTGCGCGAACAGCGTTACGCCTATTCCGACCAGGAAGTGAAACAGTATTTCCCCGAACCGCGCGTACTCGACGGCCTGTTCGACGTCATCCGCACCTTGTACGGCGTCACCATCACCGCCGACGAGGCGCCGCGCTGGGACGAGGACACCCGCTTTTTCCGCCTCGAAAAAAACGGCGAACTGCTCGGTCAGTTCTACCTCGACCTCCACGCCCGCGACAGCAAACGCGGCGGGGCCTGGATGGATTCGGCCCGCAGCCGCAGCCGCAACGCCGACGGCGGCATCACGACACCGGTGGCCTATCTCGTGTGTAACTTCCCCGGCCCGCTCGCCGGCAGGCCCGCCACCTTCACCCACGACGACGTACTCACCCTCTTTCACGAAACCGGGCACGGCCTGCACCACCTGCTCACCCGCGTCGACGAACTCGCCGTCTCCGGCATCAATGGCGTGGAGTGGGATGCGGTCGAACTGCCCAGTCAGTTCATGGAGAATTTCTGCTGGGAATGGGACGTGCTCTCGATGATGACCGCGCACATCGACACCGGCGCCCCCTTGCCCCGGGCGCTCTACGACAAGATGATCGCGGCACGCAACTTCCAGAGCGGCATGCAGACGGTGCGCCAGATCGAGTTTTCCCTGTTCGACCTGCTCCTGCACCACGGCGCGCTCGCGGGCGAGACCGGCGAAAACGTGCCCGTCGACCGCGTGCTGGCGCTGCTCGACGAGGTGCGGCGCGAAGTCGCCGTGCTCTTCCCGCCGCCCTGGCACCGCTTTCCGCACAGCTTTTCGCACATTTTTGCGGGCGGTTACGCTGCGGGCTATTACAGCTACAAATGGGCCGAGGTTCTGTCGGCGGACGCATTCGCGGCGTTCGAGGAAGTAGTCGATGGACAAGAGAATAACCGCCGTGGCAGCCTCGTCGACCGCGTCACCGGCGAACGTTTCTGGCGCGAGATTCTCGCAGTCGGGGGCAGCCGGCCCGCCCTGGCGTCCTTCGTCGCTTTCCGTGGACGCGAACCCAGGGTCGATGCGCTTTTACGTCACAACGGAATGGTGAATACATGACAGGCATACAAAAAACCATCCCCGCCGCCGCCGTGCTGTTCGCTCTCGCCGCCCCCTCCGCCCTGGCCGAACCTGCGGGCGGAAACATCTACCGCTGGATAGACGACAACGGCGAGGTGCATTACTCGGATCGCGCTCCGCCCGGCAATGAAGCCGATGCCGTCTATTTCACCAGCAAGGCACCCGCAGCGAGCCAGTCCTACCCTACCCGCAGGGCCGCCAAGGATTTCCCAGTCACGCTCTATACCGCCGTCAATTGCAAGCAGTTGTGCGAAGACGCGCGCACTTTTCTAAACAAGCGCAAGGTACCTTTCACTGAAGCCCAGATCCGCTCCGAAGATGACGCGACCGCGTTTTACAAACGTTTCGGCGAAGCGGCGGAGATTCCCATCCTGACAGTGGGCGCAACCTCTCTCAGGGGGTTCGAGCCACAGCGCTGGAACAACCAGATCGACCAGGCCGGATATCCGAAATAAATGGTCAGGGTACAAGTTACCACCACGCAGCCTTCCCCGTCCTGAAGGACGGGGCTTGCCGCGCGCCGGGTCAGAACGGCGACAGGATCAGCAGGGACTCGACCGGCGCCACCTTGCCGTTAAGGGTCAATTCACCTTTTCGGAAGATCGCGTCCAGGCTCAGGGTTCCGTTCTTTTCGAGCAGGACGCCGTCCTCGATCAGCGCGGTAATGTGCTTGTCGATCTGCTCCTTCGTGGGCTTCGCGGCAGCAGGTTCTTCGGCCCCGCTTTCGCCGTCGTCGAATTCTTCGGCTTCGATCCCATCCTCGTACATCTGCTCGCCCACGAAACGGGCCGCCAGTGCGCGCGGCAGGTTCAACTGCCAGTCGGCGGCGACGTCGGCAAGGGCAATATCGTCCAGACCGGAGATTCCCGCCCCGCTATATTCGATGCGAAAGCCCCCGGACAACTCACCCTCCTGCCAGTGGGCGCTGACGTCCTGCACAGCGAAAACCGGGTGATATTGCAACAGCATCGTCCAGCGCTCCTGAAAGAGCTTGAGCGCCGCCTGTTCATCCTCGGCTTGCAGGACGTCGCTGAAGATGCCCTTGAGCGCATCGACGCCAAGGTGTCCGAACAGGAAGGAAGTCCGGATGTCGTTGATCACCACCCTGGTTTCCTTTTCTCTGACGATTCCGGCAACGGCGAGTTTCGCGGTCACACTGAGCGTCCCGTCGCTCAGGTTGGCTTCGCTGTCGAGCGCGATCCCGTTGATCGTATTCTTGACGTTGCCTTCCGTGGCGACCCGTTCGACGTTGACTTTTGCTATCCAACCCAGCAATTGGCCACCGTCCATGCGGAATTCGCAATCGAGCGTACCCCGATCCACCCGGATGCTGTCGCTGATCCCTCTTGACAGGGAAAAACCGCCAATGATGAATTTCGCTTTCTGTCGCGCCTGGCCGGGGAATACCTCGAATTCACCGTCGATTTCTTCCCCCGACACCTTGCTGCCGCCTTCCTTGTCGCTGCCGAAAGTCGCCTCGAATTTCCTGGGCAGGACGATACGGTGGCGATGCCCACCCGCCCAGTCAAAAGTGGAATCAATCGTCACGGGTTGACCCACGAAGGCGTCGCTGCCCAGAAGCTCGCTGAACTGCTCGGTGGGATCCCCGGAAGGCTGCGGTTCGGAATGGATACGCGCCGCAGAGGTAAAGGCCGGCACGGGGCCGTGCTCGATGCGATGGTTGAAGGCTATCGTAACTGGCTCGTCTCCGCCTGCTCCCGGGAAAGTCACCTCGGTGCGCGCCACGGCGCCGAACACGCCACGCTGGTAATCGACCACGGTCACTTTGATACCGTATTGCGTCGCCGCTTCCGCGCTGTCCCGGAACACCTGTTCGACCCAACTGCCGACCCAAAAACTGCCAGCGCTGAGCGCCACCGCCGCCACGACCGCCGCTCCAACCACTTTTGTTGCTGCGCTACCCATGGGTACTCCTTTCCTTCACTCCAACCGCAATTATCAGAAATTTCACCGAAAAGCGTCGTATTCTGACACAGTAGCCGGGCTAGTCGCCTCGTCTGTGCGCTTTTTCCATTTTTGTGCGCAATCTTTGTGTATTCCGCGCGACAGGGGCCACTCAGCCTGAAACACGCGCCAGCCACGCCCACACCGGCAGGGTAAGCATCGAGACGAGAATGCCGTAGCCGACCAGCGCCGCAGCCAGGCGAGGTGCGAGGTTGTGGGCGATGGCGAGCACACCGGCGGTAATCATTGACGGCATGCCCGCTTCCAGCACGTTGGCAGCGAGCATGTCGCCCTGGAACCCCGCGAGCAGCGAGCCGCCGAGCGCCAGCGCCGGCAGGATCACGAGCTTGAGCGACAGCCCCAGGGCGAGCGGACGTATTTCCTCCGCCGGCATGCGAAAGCGCAACGACAGCCCCACCGCAAGCATCACCAGCGGCAGAAGCGCGTCCGCGAGGCTTTTCAGGCCGTGCCCGAGCCAGGCCGGCGGGTCTTCCGGCATGATCGTCACCGCCAGAATCAGGGCCACCGTCGGCGGAAACAGCAGGACGCGGCGCGCGGTGGAAAGAAACGACGGCGACGACCCGCCGCCGTAACGGGCGCAGATGTACATGCCGAAAGAACTCAGGATGAAGCTGTTGCCGAACTGGTCATAGACCACCGCGTAAGCAACCGCGTTTTCGCCCAGCAGCGCTCTGATCATCGGGTAGCCGATGAAACCCGTGTTGCCGAGCAGGACGCACAGGAGCAGGCACGCGAACACGTCGGGACTGAATCTGGCGCGCCGGCTGGCGAGCCAGACCGAGCACCAGGCCGCGAGACCCAGCAGCCAGGGCGTCGCCGCCAGCCCCACGAGACTCCAGTTGAAGTGCAGCCGCGGCAGGTAAAGCAGGATGGAGGCGGGAAAACACAGGTAGAGCACGACCCGGTTCAGCACATCGGCGGCGTTGCCGGGCAACACCTTGCCCCGGGCGAAAGCGTAGCCCACGGCGAACATGGAGAGGATCAGGATGAAGGCTTCGGCTGCCATGATTCTTCAGACGGACGGTGCGGCCCCGGCGTCCTGCCGGAGCGACCATCCTGTTTTGTCGCCGGCGCGCAAGACGCGGCGGTTTCAGTCAATTTTTCTGTTTTCCCTTGCTGCCGAAACGGCTGCCGAGATAAGCCTCGAACTCCTTGCCTACCTCCGGATGTTGCAGACCCAGTTCGATCGTGGCCTTGAGATAACCGAGCCTGGAGCCGCAATCGTAACGGGTGCCATCGAACTGGTAGGCGAGAACCGCTTCTTCCTTGAGCAAAGCGGCGATGGCGTCGGTGAGTTGCAGCTCGCCCCCCGCGCCGGGCGCAAGGGCTTCAAGGTGGTCGAAAATGCGCGCAGTGAGGATGTAGCGTCCCACCACCGCCTGCGTCGTCGGGGCCTTTTCAGGTTCGGGCTTTTCAACGATGCCGGTCACGCGCTGCACCTTGCCTTCCTGGCGCTCGGTGCTGACCACGCCGTACTGGCGGGTTTCCTCGCGCGGCACATCCATCGTACCCAGCACCGAGCAGCGGTGGTAGCCATAGACTTCGGCCATCTGCCGCATGACGGGCTGCGCGCCGGGATTGTCGATCAGGTCGTCGGCAAGCAGCACGGCAAAGGCTTCGTCGTGGCTGATCACGCGGCTCGCGCACAGCACGGCATGTCCGAGACCGAGCGCCTCGGACTGGCGAATGTAGATACAGCGCACACCTTTCGGCACGGTGCGGCGCACGATGTCGAGCAGGTCTTGCTTGCCGCGCGTTTCCAGTTCGGTTTCGAGTTCGTAAGCCTTATCGAAGTGATCCTCGATCGAACGCTTGGTGCGGCCAGTGATGAAAATCATGTCGGTCATGCCGGCGGCCACGGCTTCCTCGACTGCGTACTGGATCAGCGGTTTGTCGACGATGGGCAGCATCTCCTTGGGGCTGGCCTTGGTCGCGGGCAGAAACCGGGTGCCCAGTCCGGCCACGGGGAAAACGGCTTTTGTTATCTTGTTCGTCTTGCTCACTGGCAATCTCCTTGTAACAGTTGCAATAATCCGGCTTCATCAAGAATGGCGACGCCCAGTTCCCCTGCCTTGTCGAGTTTGGAGCCAGCCTCCTCCCCCGCCACCACGTAATCTGTTTTTCTGGAAACGGAAGCGCTCACTTTACCGCCCGCGCCTTCGATCAAGGTCTTGGCGTCGTCACGCCTGAGCGTGGGCAAGGTTCCGGTCAGGACGAAGACTTTGCCGGCGAAGACCCCTGGCGGCGCATCGGCCTGCCCTTCGCTTTCCGCCCAATGCACGCCAGCGGCGATCAGGCGTCCGATCACTTCGCGGTTGTACGCCTCGGCAAAGAAATCACAAATGGAGGCGGCGACGACCGGCCCCACATCGGGAATGCTTTCGAGCGCGGCGGCATCGGCTTTTTGCAGGGTCTCGAACTTGCCGAAATACCGCGCCAGATCCTTTGCGGTAGATTCGCCAACGTTGCGGATGCCCAAGGCAAAAATGAAACGAGCAAGACTCGCCGCCTTGCTTTTTTCGATAGCGGCAACGAGGTTTTCCGCCGATTTTTCCCCCATGCGCTCCATCGCCGCCAGCGCGGGCGCGGTCAGGGCGTAAAGGTCGGCAGGCGTTTTTACCTGCCCGCCCGCAACCAGTTGTTCGATCAGCCTGTCGCCCAAGCCTTCGATATCCATGGTGCGGCGGCCAGCGAAATGCAGGAGCGCACCCTTGACCTGCGCCGGGCAGACGAGGCCGCCCGAACAGCGCACGATGGTCTCGCCTTCCTCGCGTACAACGCGGGAACCGCACTGTGGACAAGTGGCGGGAAGCTCGAACGGCGGATGCAGCGGCGTCCGCGCAAATGGATCATTGGGCGACGGCGACATCGGACGCTCATCGAGCACCACGCTCACCACTTCGGGAATCACGTCGCCAGCACGGCGCACGATGACCGTATCGCCCACGCGCACGTCCTTGCGCCGCGTTTCGTCCTCGTTGTGCAGGGTGGCGTTGGTGACGGTGACACCGCCAACGAACACCGGGCGCAGCTTCGCCACCGGCGTCAACGCCCCGGTGCGGCCTACCTGAACTTCGATGGCGGTCACGACGGTGCGCGCCTCCTCCGCCGGGTATTTGTGCGCCACCGCCCAGCGCGGCTCGCGTGACCGGAAGCCGAGGCGGTTTTGCAGGGCGAGGCTATTTACCTTATAAACAACGCCGTCGAAATCGAAGGGAATCCGCGCCCGCTGCGCGCCCATGCAGTCATGGAAATCGGCGAGCGCCTGCCAGCCCCGCACGACGACGCGGTGCTCACAGACCGGAAAACCGAAGGCCGCCAGCGCATCGAGCAGTTCCCGATGCGTGGCGGGCGCATCCCACCCCTCGATCGCGCCGATGCCGTAAGCGAAAAAGCGCAAGGGACGGCTTTTCGCAATGGCTGGATCGAGCTGGCGGATGCTGCCCGCCGCGCCGTTTCTGGGATTCACCAGCGGTTTTTCGCCGCGCGCCTTCGCTTTTTCGTTGTAGCGCGCCAGATCGTCGCGCCGCATGTAGGCTTCGCCGCGCACCTCCAGCAGCGGCGGTGCGTCGCCTTTGAGGTGCAGGGGAATGTCATGGACGGTTCTGAGATTCTGCGTCACGTCCTCACCGGTAAGGCCGTCGCCGCGCGTCGCGCCCCGCATGAAAACGCCGTGCTCATAGCGCAGGCTGACCGCCAGCCCGTCGAATTTCAGTTCCGCAGAGAACTCGACCGGCGGCGCGCCGTCGGGCAGTTCCAGTTCGCGCCGCACCCTGGCGTCAAAATCCTCCGCGCCACGCGCGCCGGTATCCGTTTCGGTCTGAATGGAAAGCATGGGCACGTCGTGTGCAACCGCCGCGAACTGCGCGAGCGGCCTCCCCCCCACCCGCCGCGTCGGCGAGCCGGGCGTGAGCAGTTCCGGGTATTCGGCCTCGATCGCCTGCAACTCGCGGAACAAGGCGTCATAGGCCGCGTCCGAAATCGCTGGCGCGTCCAGTTCGTAATAGGCGCGATTGTGAGCTTCGATCTCGCGGCGGAGCCTTTCCGCGCGCTCCCCGGCTGCGGCGCTCATGTACCGAACAGCCTGCGCGCGAGCGATCCGCCGGGAGGAATGCCCTCCTCGTTCATGCGCGCCTGATAGCGGCGGATGCGGTGCCGGATCGCATCCAGGGACTCCGCGCCGAAAGACCGCCCGTTGTCATCGACCACCGTGGCGCCGAGCGTCTTGGCGAGATGGGAGGCGAAACGCACCATGTCCTCGAACTCCGCCGCTGCGTCGATGACGCGCGGCAGATCGAGCACAAGACTCAGGTGTTTCGTTTGCAGGGCAGCCAAGGTGGTGCGCTCGAAAAGCGCCGGCTCGCCGTTGCCCAGAACGTACAGCGTGCGGCTGTCGTTGGCGCGAGCGTGGAAAGCGCCGTCGCTTTCGAGCCGCAAGCCTTCGGCCTCGGCAAGGGAGAAAATCCGCGCCCCGGTCATCGGCAGATCGGACACCACGTTGACGGCGATTTGCACGTCGACCTCGGCGCAGAGACGGTCGATTTCCCGGGCGTTGCCCAGGACTTCGAGGCGCGACGGCACCCCCGCCAACACGGCGTGGAACTGGTCGGCCAGCTTTTGCACGCCGCGGATGTAACGCAGGAATTCACCCTCGCCGATCACGCCCTCGCGGTCGACCAACTGAAGCGCGGCGAGAAACCAGTGATGCGCACCGGTGGCGTTGGCGTCGATGCGCCGCCAGCGATTCTCGCGGTCATCGAACGCATACCAGCGCAGGACTTTTGAGATGTCGTCGAAGATGTCAGTCTGCGCCGCCCACAGGCGCGGCAGTTCGATCGGCTCAACGGCCTCAATGCGGATGCAGCAATCGACGCGGGAATCGAGCCGGTCGGGCAAGGGCGGCTGCGAACGCGGTTTCGCCGGCTGGCGGTAGCCGGTTTCCGCCACGACCAGTTCGTCGGCGTCGTTGGCTGCGTCCCCTGTATGTCTTCCCGGCACCAATTCGCGCCCAGGGACGGCTTCATCGCCTTCCCGTTCGAGCAACGGATCGCGGAGCGTATCGGGAAAAGCGCGGTCGGCGTGGCTGCGGTGCCGCCCCTCCTGCCATTTGTTGAAAATGACGATGGCCGCGACGAGAGCAACGCCGAACAAGACCAATGCGACCTGTAATGTATCCATACCTTCAGCGCACCGTTTCCGTTGATACCTGATTCCGTGTCACGCCGCCGCCGGTTCGGCCAGGCGCAACGCCGCTTCCATGTCCACTTCCACCACCCGCGACACCCCCTGCTCCTGCATCGTCACCCCCACCAACTGCTGCGCGACTTCCATGGTGATCCTATTATGACTGATGAAAATAAACTGTGTCTGCGCCGACATCTGTTTCACCATGTCGGCGTAGCGTCCGGTATTGGCATCGTCCAGCGGCGCATCGACCTCGTCGAGCATGCAGAATGGCGCGGGATTGAGATGGAACATCGCAAACACCAAGGCTATCGCGGTAAGCGCCTTCTCGCCCCCGGACAGCAACTGGATCGACGCATTCTTCTTGCCCGGCGGCTGAGCCACGATCTGGATGCCCGCATCGAGGATTTCCTCGCCGGTCAGCACCAACGCCGCCCGCCCACCCCCGAAAAGCAGCGGAAACAGTCTGCCGAAGTGCTCATTGACCGTATTGTAGGTTGCCTGTAGCTGTTCGCGCGTTTCGCGGTCGATTCGGCGGATGGCGTCTTCCAGCGTTTCGATGGCTTGCAACAAATCGTCATTCTGCGCGTCCAGGTAGCCCTTGCGCTCTGCAGCGGTGCGCAGTTCCTCGACCGCAGCAAGGTTGACCGCGCCCAGGGCGGCAATCTCGCGCCCGAGCCGCGCCACTTCGCGCTGGAGTGCGGTCTCGCCCGGCGCATCGGCAAGGAGCGGCGCAAGCGCCGCCTCGTCAGCCTTGGCTTCCACCAGCCGTTCGTCGAATTGCGTGATCGCCAGTTCCGCCGCCTGCGCCTGCAAACGCAGATCGGCCACCCGGCTGCGCAGGGGCGCGGCTTCGTGTTCGGTGCGCAAGCGCAGTTCCTCGGTTTCGCGCAGCAGGGCCGCCGCTTGTTCCAGCGCATCGCGCCGCCCGGCCAGGGCCGCTTCGCGGACACCGCGCATCTCCAACGCCGCCTGCAAGGATTCATGACAACGGCTGTCGTCGGTCGCTTCCAGTTCCGCCTCGCGGACACCGCGTTCTTCGGCAAGCCGGTCGAGCTGCTCGCCCGCCAGTTGGAGATTGCGGGTGTTGTCTTCGAGCTTGCCTGCGCACTCGCGCGCCGAAAACTGCGCTTCCTGGAGTTCGCGTCCCAGCGACTGCTCCATCGTACGCAAGGCGCGCAAGGCTTCATCCCGCTCCCGCAACACCTCGATGGCGGCGTCGAGCTGGCTTCGTTGCAGCCCGGCCAGTTCGGCGGCGCGGGCATGTTCGAGTCCGGCGCGGGTATGGCGCTCGCGCTCCCCTTCTTCCTGGCGCGCCAGATCGGCGAGATCGTTCGAGATGCGCGCCCGCCGCTCCCCCGCGCGGCTCGCTTCCTGGGTGAGCTTGAGGAGTTCGACTTCCTCGGCGTGGCGCGCACCCTGCGACGCCTGCCCATCGCGGCGCAGATCGTCGATGCGGGCCTGCGCCCCGGCAGTGACGGCTTCCGCACCGAGCAGCGATTCGCGCGCGGCCAGTGCTTCATCTTCGAGCGCCTCCTGACGCGCGGTCAGCACGTCTATTTCGCGCTGGCGTTCGATGACGCCATGCGTGCGGCTATCGGGGACAAAATGCGCCAGCATGTTGCGGCTCAACACCTGTCCGCCCCGGCTGACCAGACACACGCCGGGCGCAAGCCCGGCCCGGCGCGGGAGCCAGCCGTCGAGCCGCTCGACCGCGAACCAGCCTTGCAGCCAATCGTCGAGCAACGCCCGTTGCGCGGCGTCGGCAACCTGGACGTGTGCGCTCAGGGGAACCGCGCCGGGCGGCGCCACCATGGCTGGCGCGGGCAGCGCCGCGCCGTCGGCGAAACCGAGCGCCAGCGCTGCCGCCGGCGGTTCGGCAAGGAGATCGGCGGCAAGCGCGCCACCTTCCGCCGTCACCAGCGCCGCCAGACGTTCGCGCAACACCGTCTCGACCGCCGTTTCCCAGCCCGCCTCGACCTTCAGCGCACGCCACAGCGGCGGCAGACCGTCGTGACCGTGGCGGGCCAGCCAGTCTTCGGGTGTTCCCTGAGCCGCAACCTTCGCCTGCAACTGCACCAAGGCATTACGTTGTGCGCGCGATTCGGTGAGTCGCCGCTGCACCGCGCGCTCGGCTTCGAGCGCATCCTTGAGCGCCGCCTGAAGTGCGGGCTGACGCGCCTGCGCCTCGGCAAGATCCTGTTGCAAGGCATCGCAACGCTCGCGCAACGCATCGAGGCGCGCCTGCCGTTCGGCCAGCAACGCCACGTCCGGCCCTTCGATTTCGCCGTTCTCGCCATCGAGCCTGACGCGCCGCTGCACCAAGGCGTCGAGGGCGCGGTCAGCGTGGGCGCGGTTGGCTTCTTCCACCCGCAACTGTTGCTCGGTCGCCGCCAGTTCGCGCCGCACCGACGCCACCGTGGTCTCGGCGGCGCGCTGCGCGGCGTCGAGTTCCGGCAGGCGGTCGGAAATTTCATCGTGGCGGGCCTCGGCCTGTTCGGCCCGCTGGGCGGCATTTTCGGCCAGCGCCTCCCAACGGGCGCGCTCGGCGTCGAGCGCCTCGCGGCGGGCGCGCCAGTGTTCGTGGTCGATGTCGAGCTGAGTGAGGCGAGCTTCGAGGCGCTGCCGGGTCTCGCCCAAGTGCTGCAATTCGGCTTCAAGCCGAGACACCTCGGCGCCGACGGCGAACAAGTCACTCTGCGCGAGATGCACGGTTTCGGAAGCGGCGAGATGCCCGGCGCGCGCCTCTTCGAGCGCGCTCTCCAGCGCCTGCAACCGGGCGTTGTCGGCATCAATGCGGGCGGTGGCGGCGTTGAGTTCCTCCACGGCGCGCAGATGCCCGGCCCGCGCCTCGTTGCGCTTGATGAGCCAAAGCAGTTGCTGCCGTTCGACCAAGGCTGCGTTGAGCGTCTGGTAGCGTTCGGCGGTGGCGGCCTGCGCTTCGAGGTGTCCGATGCGTTCGCCCAGTTCAAGGCGGATATCGTCGAGGCGGGCCAGATTGTCACGCGCGTCCGACAATCGCCCCTCGGTTTCGCGCCGCCGCTCGCGGTAGCGGGTGACGCCAGCGGCTTCTTCGAGGAAGCCGCGGATTTCCTCCGGTCGCGCCTCGATGATGCGCGAAATCATGCCCTGCTCGATGATCGCGTAGGCGCGCGGCCCCAGGCCGGTGCCAAGAAAAAGGTCGATCACGTCGCGGCGGCGCACATGAATGCCGTTGATGTAATAGGACGACTCGCCGGTGCGTTCGAGCACGCGGCGCACGGCGATCTCGGCGTAGGGCGACCACTGCCCGGCGGCGCGTCCGGCAGCGTTGTCGAACACCAGCTCGACGCTGGCGCGCGACACCGGCTTGCGGGTAGTGGAACCGTTGAAGATGACATCCTGCATCGACTCGCCGCGCAAAGCCGAGGCGCGGGTTTCCCCCAGCACCCAGCGCACCGCGTCGATGATGTTCGACTTGCCGCAGCCATTGGGGCCGACAATGCCGACGAGATCACCCGACGTGCGCACCGTGACCGGATCGACAAAAGTCTTGAAACCAGCGAGTTTAAGCTTGGAAAGACGCAAGATCGGACGAACGGGAACGGAGCATACCGGACGGCGGATGCCGTCCTCGAAGCGGCGCATGATACCATCCCGCCCGCCCGACGCTGGAGATCCGTCCCCGGAACAAAGAATTACCTGCCCGGAACGGCGCGGTCTATGCCTTGTTCCCGGTTTCTCGCGGGGGTAGCGTCAATGCAGCCGGGACGACTCTTTTCGGCCCTGCCACAGCCTGTCCGAATTCGATCCGCCTGGCTACCCATTCCAGGTCGGCAACCGCTTTTCTGGCCGTCAGTTGCGCCTGATTGGCCATGTTGCGGACATCATCGGCCAAGCGGGTAGCCCGCCCGGAGAGTAAACATATCTCGCTGGCGACCATGGCAAACCCGTCCTGCTGCGGACGCGCCGCCTCAATGGCGGCATTGAGCGCGAACAGATTGACCTGATCCATCGTCATCTGTTGCACATTGCTCGCCAGCACACCCACGTCATGATCGACTCCCCATATCCGTGCCTGAATGACCTGGAGCGACTCATGCAGATCGCCCATCATGTCATTGAGCGCCACGGCTGCCTCGCCGACTTGTTTCCTGAGATGGCGAGGGCACGCGCTGTCCTCCACGATCCGAAGCAGCAGGTTATGCGACGCTTTTGTCATGAGTCTGCCCCTCACCACCTTGGCCAGCCACGCAAGAAGCAGCAAAACCACGAACGCCAGTACGACAATGGCGGACATGACGACCATGATGCGCTCCTTGCCCTTTTCAAGCGCGGCGAGGCTGTTCCCGTCGCCGTGGAGGCTGTCGCTGCTCAGATCGCGGAGACTTTCGCCCATTCTCGCCGTCAGTTCGCTGTTCTCCACAGCCGCATCGGAAATGTCGCGCAACAGGATCTGAAGCGCATGGGATCTTGCAACGCGAATAGCGCGCATTTCTTCGATCAGATACCTTTCCGACAAGATATGATTAAGTCCGACACCCCCAAGCAAAAGCATGCCGAGCAAAACCAAGCAAATAAACGCAAAAAGCTTGTCTTTGATATTCATGTATTTGTTCTAGTCAGCACAAAAAAGCCCCTTCCGGCTAAAAACTCCCGGCAATGCCATGTTCAATATACAAACATATGCGATGCAAGTCATGGCAAGTACATCTCCTCTACCGGAACCCCCAAGACTTTACAAATCGAGATCTAGTAACTGTTCATACTCAAATAATGAAGCACCCATATCAACTAGTGCTTTTACCTACTCGGTAATTACTAGTGTAATAAAAAACATTATACTCGCGCAGGATGAATGAAACCGGAAATTGACCACCAACAATCTTCGCCGCAGAGACGACACCTCGCCGGGCGGAGCGAGGTCATCCCCGCCAGCCGCGAGGAGTAGAGGTGGAGCACAACAATACGCCAGGGCAGGCGCGAGCGCCTGCCCTCCTTGCGGATCGAGCCGCCCGCGTCAGTTCTCCACAGTCGCCGCCACTTCCGTAAACGCCGGAATCCGGTCGAAGTTCATGTAGCGGTAAATGTCGTCGGCCTTTTTATTGACTACCTCGACCTGCGCCCAATACTCCGCCGGGGTCGGAATCCGGCCCAGCAGCGCGCACACCGCCGCCAGTTCCGCCGAGCCGAGATAG
Source organism: Azoarcus sp. (assembly GCA_031289095.1). Lineage (GTDB taxonomy): Bacteria > Pseudomonadota > Gammaproteobacteria > Burkholderiales > Rhodocyclaceae > WRNU01. The sequence goes on along the minus strand of JAITQD010000018.1, from coordinate 11,740 downwards.
ACACGGGTGTCGATTCCCAGTCGGTTCGGGAAGTTGCGGGTGGAGGTCGACATCGCCGTGCTGCCTTTGCGGATTTGCGCCTGATTGCCCATGCACAGGCTACATCCGGGCATTTCCATGCGCGCGCCGGAACGGCCCAGAATGCTGTAATAACCTTCCTCGTTGAGCACCATGGCATCCATCCGGGTGGGCGGGGCAATCCACAGCCGCGTGGGGATGTCGGTCTTGCCGTCGAGCACCCTGCCGGCGGCGCGGAAATGGCCGATGTTGGTCATGCACGAACCGATGAACACTTCGTCGATTTTGTCGCCAGCAACTTCGGAGAGCAGCTTCACGTCGTCAGGGTCGTTGGGACAGGCGACGATGGGTTCCGCAACGTCGGCAAGGTCGATGTCGATCACCGCCGCGTATTCGGCGTCTGCGTCGGCTTTCAGCAGTTCGCCGTGGGCGATCCAGCTTTCCATCGCCGCGATGCGCCGACGGAGCGTACGGGCGTCCTGGTAGCCGTTGGCGATCATCCACTTCATCAGCACGATGTTCGAGTTCAGGTACTCGATGACCGGCGCCTTGTTCAGATGCACCGTGCAGCCAGCGGCGGAACGTTCTGCGGAAGCGTCGGTCAGCTCGAACGCCTGCTCAACCTTGAGATCGGGCAAGCCTTCGATTTCAAGGATGCGGCCAGAGAAGATGTTCTTCTTGCCTTTCTTTTCGACAGTAAGCAAACCCTGGCGGATCGCGTAGAGCGGAATGGCGTTGACGAGGTCGCGCAGGGTGACGCCGGGCCGCATCTTGCCCTTGAAGCGCACGAGCACGGATTCCGGCATGTCGAGCGGCATCACGCCGGTAGCGGCGGCAAAGGCGACGAGACCGGAGCCTGCCGGAAAGGAAATGCCGATCGGGAAGCGGGTGTGCGAGTCGCCGCCAGTGCCGACGGTATCGGGCAACAGCAGGCGGTTGAGCCAGGAGTGGATGACGCCATCGCCTGGTCGCAACGCAACGCCGCTGCGCGTGCTGATGAAATCGGGCAATTCGTGATGCATCTTGATGTCGACGAGCTTCGGATAAGCGGCGGTGTGGCAAAAAGACTGCATCACCAGATCGGCGGAAAAGCCAAGGCAGGCGAGATCCTTGAGTTCGTCGCGCGTCATCGGGCCGGTGGTGTCCTGCGAGCCGACGGTGGTCATCCTCGGTTCGCAATAGATGCCCGGACGAACGCCCTTGCCTTCCGCCAGACCGCAGGCGCGACCCACGATTTTCTGCGCCAGCGAGAAGCCCTTGCCGCTGTCCTGCGGCGCTTGCGGCAGACGGAACAGCGTCGAAGGCGGCAGTCCAAGCGCCTCGCGCGCCCGCGCGGTGAGGCCGCGTCCGATGATGAGCGGAATGCGCCCCCCGGCACGCACTTCATCCAGGACGACCGGCGTCTTCAAGGTCGCCTCGGCAATCACCGCGCCGTTTTTCTTCGCCGTCACTTTCGCTGAAGCGTGGTCGACGGCGAGTTCGATTTCATCGCCCATCTCCATTTTGCCCACGTCGATTTCCACCGGCAGCGCGCCCGCGTCCTCCATGGTATTGAAGAAGATCGGCGCGATCTTGCTGCCCAGGCAGACACCGCCAAAACGCTTGTTGGGCACGTAAGGGATGTCCTCGCCGGTGAACCACAGCACCGAATTGGTCGCGGACTTGCGCGAGGAACCGGTGCCCACCACGTCGCCCACGTAGGCCACGAGTTTGCCCTTGGCGCGCAGATCTTCGAGGAACTTCACCGGGCCGCGTACGCCGGCTTCTTCCGGCACGATGCCAGGACGCGGGTTCTTGAGCATGGCGAGCGCATGGAGCGGAATGTCGGGGCGCGACCAGGCGTCCGGCGCAGGGGAAAGGTCGTCGGTGTTGGTTTCGCCCGCAACCTTGAACACGGTCAATTTTTGCACCGCCGGCACTTCGGGGCGCGAGGTGAACCATTCGCCATCTGCCCAAGATTGCAGCACCGCCCTGGCGTTGGCGTTGCCGGACTTGGCGAGTTCGGTCACGTCATGGAAAGCGTCGAACATCAACAGCGTTTTCTTCAACGCGACGGCGGCGATCGCGCCGACTTCGCTGTCAGCAAGCAGCGCGATCAGCGGTTTGATATTGAAACCGCCCAGCATGGTGCCGAGCAATTCCGTGGCCCTGGCGCGCGGCACGAGGGTACAGGCTTCTTCCCCTTTGGCGACACGGGCGAGGAATTCGGCCTTCACCCTGGCGGCGTCATCCACGCCAGCAGGCACACGCCAGGTGAGCAGTTCCACGAGGAAGGCTTCCTCCCCCTTGGGTGGGTTCTTGAGCAGCGCAATGAGTTCGACGGTTTGCTGCTTCGACAACGGCAGAGGCGGAATGCCAAGCGCGGCGCGCTCGGCGACATGGGCACGGTAAGTTTCAAGCACGGCAGGTTCCTTCCAGTCGGGTGATGGTGACAGGGATTCCGGCGAAGGGATCTCCCTCGCCGGAAATCGAGCGCGGCAAGCGCAATTTATTATATGTCTTCTATAAGACATTGAGCACTGACTCAACTTGGGAATTCTACCTTGCCGGAGCAGGATTTCCGCCATGCCTGCATTTCCGCGAAGGCTTCCGGCGTGGTGCTATGCACGCCCTTGGTGCAACGGGAAAAACTGCTGCATGGAACCTGCGTTTTCGTCGTCTGTCCGAGACAAGGTGCCGGCTGAATTTCCGCCGCATTTCGTGGAGATTGAAAAATGCACATAGATTTGTGTTGTGACGGCACGGAATCATCGCGCGATTACGTGATGCAGCGAATGACCGCAGCCATTGCGCGTTTCCGCGCACACGTCCGCTGTGCGCGAATCAAGGTGGCGGACGCTACGGGAACAGAAGGGGGCAAGGACAAACGCTGCGTCGTGCAACTGCGCCTGCGCAACCTGCCCGACGTGGTGTTCGCCACGACCCACCTCGACCTGCGCATCGCCGTCGATGAGGCCGCTGCGCGGGCCGCCCGGATGCTGGCGCGACGTTTGCGGCGTGTCGCATGCGATTTCGATGCCGTGCAAGCAGACATGGTGCCAGCTTGACAGATTTGCTACAGTCGACAAGCGCAACTTTGTGCAAACCTGTAATGCTAGAGCGAATTCAAGGAGCTCCCGAAGATGGAAAACATTCAAACCCTGGGCCAGAGCCAGACTTCCACACTGGCAACGAACCGGTTGATTCGCAACACCTACACCCTGCTCGCGCTGACCCTTGCGTTTTCCGCCGTGACGGCCAGCCTGTCGATGGTCTTCCAACTCCCGTATTTCGGCCCCTGGGTGACGCTCATCGGCTATTTCGCGCTGCTTTTTCTCACCACCAAACTGCGCAACAGCGCTGCGGGCGTGGTGTGCGTGTTCGCGCTCACCGGCTTCATGGGCGCGACGCTGGGGCCGATCCTGTCGTTCTATCTCGCCACGCCGCACGGCAGCCAACTGGTGATGCAGGCGCTGGGGGCCACCGCGTTCATCTTTTTCGCGCTGTCGGCCTATGCGCTTTACAGCCGCAAGGATTTCTCCTTCATGGGCGGCTTCCTGTTCGTGGGCGCGCTGGTGGCTTTCTTTGCCGGACTGGCGGCAATCTTCTTCGACATGTCGGCCCTGTCGCTGGCGGTTTCAGCGGCTTTCGTCCTGATCTCCTCGGGTCTCATCCTGTATCAGACGAGCGCGATCATCCACGGCGGCGAAACCAATTACATCATGGCGACCGTCACGCTGTACGTGTCGATCTACAACCTTTTCATGAGCCTGCTGCATCTGCTGGGTGCATTCAGCGGCGACGATTGACGAAAAAGGTTTTTACCGCGCAATGCAAAAACGGCTCCTTGGAGCCGTTTTCTTTTCAGGAACCGTTCCAGCCGGCAGGGTTTTCCGGCGCATCGGCGGCGGGGACGCCCTCCTCCGGTTCGGGCAGGCGGCTCGCCAGCACCTTGTCGATGCGCTTGCCGTCGAGGTCGACGACTTCGAGCCGCCATCTTTCCCAGACAACGATATCCCCAGTGCGCGGCAAGCGTCCGAGCAGCCACATGACCATGCCGGACAAGGTGTTGTAGCGCCCTCTTTCTTCGCCGGGCGTTTCCTTGAGCGTGAGCAGATCCTTGAGTTCGGGCAGGGGAATGAGGCCGTCAAGCAGCAAGGAGCCGTCCTCGCGCTGCACGGCCCAGGCGTCTTCCTGCCGGTCGGGGCGGAATTCGCCGGTAACGGCTTCCATGACGTCCTGTAACGCCACCAGCCCCTGCACTTCGCCGTATTCGTCGACGACGAACACCATCTGCGAACTGGAGGCGCGGAACTGTTCGAGCAGTTCCAGCCCGGTGAGCGATTCGGGCACGTAGACCGGGCTTTGCAACTGGCGGGTGATGTCGGGCGCGCCGCCCTTGAGGGTCTGGTTGAAAAGCTGCTTGCTGGAGATGATGCCGAGGATTTCTTCCAGCCCGCCCCGGCACACGGGAAAGCGCGAATGTTCCGATTCGGCCATGCAGGCGAGGTTTTCTTCCAGGGGCCGTTCGGTGTCGAGCCAGACGATGTCCGAGCGCGGCACCATCAGCGAGCCGATCTGGCGGTCGTCGAGGCGAAAGAGGTTGCGCACCATGGCGTGCTCGTTCTTCTCGATGATGCCGCTCTCCGAGCCTTCTTCGAGCAGGGCGTGGATTTCCTCCTCGGTGACGCCCGGCGCTTTTTCGTCGCGCAGGCCCAGCAGGCGCAGCAGCAGCGTGGTCGACCCCGACAACATGCGCACGGCGGGGCGAGAGACAAGCGCCAGCGCGTACATGGGGCGCGCCACGCGACGGGCGATGCTTTCGGGGTTGAGCTGGCCAACGCGCTTGGGCACGAGTTCGCCGATGACGATCGACACGTAGGTAATCAGCACCACCGCAATCGCCGTGGCGGTGATTTCGCCGGTGCGCTGTTCGAGACCGAGTTCGCGCAGCCAGCCGGAAATCGGCGCGGCCAGCGCTGCTTCGCCAACGATGCCGCTCAGGATACCGATGGAGGTGATGCCGATCTGGATGGTCGACAGGAAACGGGTGGGTTCCTCACCGAGGGCAACCGCGATCTTGGCTGAGGCGTCCCCTTCCTCGGCCAACTTGACGAGCCGGGCGCGTCGGGCCGTCAGCAGCGCAATTTCGGACATGGCGAAAACGCCATTGATGAAAATCAGGACAACGAGAAAGAATATTTCCATTGCAATGTCCGCGCATGAGGCCCAAGCCGATCCGCGCGGAAACGTTAAACGTGCAGAGGCATCAATCTAACACACGTTTCGATTCAGCCCGCATGAAACCATCGCCAGGCGCTCAGGCCGTCCCGCCCACCGTCAGTCCGTCGATGCGCAAGGTCGGCTGCCCGACGCCCACGGGCACGCTCTGCCCGTCCTTGCCGCAGGTGCCGACGCCGGGATCGAGCGCCATGTCGTTGCCGATCAGGCTCACGCGGGTCAGCACGTCCGGGCCGTTGCCGATCAGGGTGGCGCCCTTGACCGGGCGAGTCACTTTGCCGTTCTCGATCAGGTACGCCTCGGCGGTGGAGAAGACGAACTTGCCCGAGGTGATGTCGACCTGACCGCCGCCGAAATTGACCGCATACAGCCCTTTCTTCACCGATTTGACAATCTCGCCCGGATCGCACCCGCCATTGAGCATGAAGGTGTTGGTCATGCGCGGTAGAGGCAGGTGGGCATAGGATTCGCGCCGCCCGTTGCCGGTGGGGGGCATGTCCATCAGGCGGGCATTCAGCATGTCCTGCATGTAGCCGACGAGGATGCCGTCCTCGATCAGCACGGTGCGCGCACCGGGGTTGCCTTCGTCGTCGATGGTGAGCGAACCGCGCCGATCCGGCAGGGAGCCGTCATCGACCACGGTGACGCCGCGCGCCGCGACCTGCTGGCCGATGCGGCCCGCGAAGGCCGAACTGCCCTTGCGGTTGAAGTCGCCTTCCAGGCCGTGCCCGATTGCCTCGTGCAGCAGGATGCCCGGCCAGCCTGGCCCCAGCACCACGGTCATGACGCCTGCCGGGGCCGGTGCGGCGTCAAGGTTGACGCTGGCCTGATGAACGGCGGCAAGCGCGTAGTCGCGCAGGCGTTCGTCGGTGAAGTAGCTGTAGTCGCAACGCCCACCACCGCCGGCGCTACCCTGCTCGCGCCGGCCATCGGCTTCCATGATGACGCTCAGGGACACCCGCACCAGCGGGCGCACGTCGGCGGCCATGTGCCCGTCGCTGCGCGCGATTAGCACCACTTCCCACGATCCGGCCAGGTAGGCCATCGCCTGCGTCACCCGAGGATCGGCGGCGCGGGCGAACTGTTCCAGCCGTTCGAGCAGACGCACCTTGGCGGTGTCGTCGAGCGAGGCAAGCGGGTCGTCGGCGCGGTAAAGGCGGTGCGGCGATTTGCGGGGCTTGATTGCCACCCGCCGCTTCTTGCCCGCGTCGGCGATGGCGCGCGTAGCGCGGGCGGCGTCGGTGAGCGCGGCAAGCGAAATATCGTCGGAATAGGCGAAGGCGGTTTTTTCGCCGCTCACCGCGCGCACGCCCACCCCTTCCTCGATGTCGAAACTGCCCGACTTGACGATGCCTTCTTCCAGGCTCCAGCCCTCGGTGCGGCTGTACTGGAAGTAGAGATCGCTATAGTCGATGTCGTGCCGCATCAGTTTGCGGAAGACCTTTTCGATTTCTTCCCGTCCCAGGTCGCGGGAGGAAAGCAGGTAACGGTCTGCGACCTTGAGCGCGTTCTTCGTCATCGTGTGTCCAGTCGGGGAGTCGGTTGTCATGGCAAGCGGCGGTGGCGCAGGGCTGGCAGGCTCTGGCGGATTTCGGCGATGCGGGCGGGATCGAGCACGGCCATCGCCGCCCCTGTCCCTTCGGCGCGGCGGGCGAGGACGTCGCCCCACGGGTCGATAATCATGCTGTGTCCCCAGGTGCGACGGCCATGCGGATGCCGCCCGCCCTGAGCCGCCGCCAGCAGGTAACACTGGTTTTCGATGGCCCGCGCACGCAGCAGCACTTCCCAGTGCGCCTGCCCCGTAGTGTAAGTGAAGGCCGCCGGCAAGACGATGAGATCGACTTCGCCCATGGCGCGGAAAAGTTCGGGAAAGCGCAGGTCGTAGCACACCGCCAGGCCGACACGCCCGCAAGGCGCATCGAAACACGTCACGCGCTCGCCCGCCTCGATGGCGTCGGATTCGGCATAGCGTTCGTCGCCACGGGCAAAATCGAACAGGTGGATTTTGTCGTAACGCGCCACGCGCTCGCCCCGATCGTCATAGACCAGCGCGACGTTGCGCATTTTGCCCGGCGCATCGGCCACGAGCGGCAGAGTGCCACCGACGATCCACACCCCGCGCCGCGCGGCGGCTTCGCGCAGGAAATCCTGGATCGGCCCCTCGCCATCCCGCTCCGCCGCGCGCAATCTGGCGGTTTCGTCCCCCGACATCAGCGCGAAGTATTCCGGCAGCGCAACGAGGCGCGCGCCCGCATCGGCAGCGGCGGCGATCAGATCGCCCGCCACGGCGAGGTTGGCCACCGGATCGGGGCCGGAAACAGTCTGAAGGGCAGCGATGCCGAAGGTCACGCTGCCGCCAAGTGCCGGCGCACCGAGATCGCCGCGCCCAGCCAGCCCAGCGCGGCGGCAAAGGCGACCGTCGCCAACGACTCCAGCCAACCGGGGCCGGTGAGCATGATCGCTGCACCGTAGGCTTCGGCCACTTTCGTCACCGGCTCGGTCAGCGCTTCCACGCCCGCCCACACCGCGCCCAGGGCAATCAGGCCGCCGAGCACGCCTTGCAGGCTGCCAAACCAGTAAAACGGGCGGCGGATGAAACTGTCGGTGGCCCCCAGGAGACGGCTCACTTCGATCTCGCTTTTCTGGGTGAGGATTTGCAGGCGAATGGTGTTGAAGGTCACGATGACCAGCGCCAACCCGAGCAGCACCGCCAGCACCAGCACGACCACGCGCCCCAGCGCAAGCAAGGCGGCAAGGCGCGCGACCCAGGCCGAATCGAGCTGGACGTGCGCCACGCCGGGCCAGCCCCGCAGTTGCGCCGACAGCGTCTCGAACAATTCCGGATCGTCGCCGCGCAGGGTAACGACAAAAGCATCGGGCAAGGGGTTGGAAGCAATGCCGCCGAGCACATCGCCGAGGCCGTTGTTTTCGAGCTGGCGCAATGCCTCGTCGCGCGGCACAAAGCGGAAGCTTGCCAGATTCGGTTCGGCCTTGAGGTTGCGCTGAATGGCTGCGATCCTGGCCGGTTCCGCCTTGTCGTCGAGAAAGATGCTGATTTCGGGCGTGCCCGACACCCCGCGCGCCAACATGGCCACGTTGTCGAGCAGAATGTAGCCGCCCGCCGGCAGCGCCAGCGCAATGCCCATCACCAGCGCAGACAGGAGCGTCCCGAGCGGCTGGCTACCGAGGCGTCTCAGGGCCTGTACGAAAGCGCGCGAATGAAGATAGAACCAGTTGCGCATCATTCCTCCATCAGCCGTCCGTGCGCGAGCGCGATGCGCCGCGGCTGCCAGTGCCGGAACAGCGACACGTCGTGCGTCACCACCAGCACGGTGACGCCAGCGCTGTTGAACGACTTGAAAAGCTCGGCGATCTCTGCCGCGTAGGCCGGATCGAGGTGGGCGGTGGGTTCGTCGGCGATCAGGATCGAAGGCCGGTTGACAAAGGCGCGCGCAATCGACACCCGTTGCTGTTCGCCGCCGGAGAGACCGGCGGGAAATTCCTTTTCCCGCCCGTGCAGCCCGACACGATCAAGCGCCGCCATCACCCGTTTGGCCGCGTCACCCGGCGGATGGCCGTTGATGATGAGCGGCAGCATGATGTTGTCGTACACCGGACGGTCATACAGCAAGTGGTTTTCCTGCAAGACCAAGCCGATGTTGCGCCGCAGGTAGGGAATCGCCCGGCGCGGCAGGCGCGAGACGTCCTGATCGTTGATTCGCACCGTTCCGGCACTCGGGCGCTCGATGGCCGGGATGAGTTTCAGAAGCGTGCTCTTGCCCGCGCCCGAATGCCCCGACAGCACCACGAACTCGCCGGGAGCGATCTGGAGGCTGATCCCGTCGAGAGCCAGGTAGCCGCCTGGGTAGTGCTTGACCACGTTGTCGAAAACGATCATGTCGTTTCACCCACCGGATCGAAGAGCGCATCGACGAATTCGCGCGCCCGGAATGGTTGCAGGTCGTCGATACCCTCGCCCACGCCAATGAAGCGCAGGGGTTTCGGGCACTGGCGCGCGATGGCCGCCACCACGCCGCCCTTGGCGGTGCCGTCGAGCTTGGTGAGCACGAGGCCGGTCACACCGACGGCGGCATCGAACGCCTTGACCTGGGCGAGCGCGTTCTGGCCGATATTGGCGTCGAGCACGAGCATGACTTCGTGCGGGCCGCCCGGCTCGGCCTTGGCAATCACCCGCCGCACCTTGGCGATTTCCTCCATCAGATGCAACTGGGTCGGCAGCCGCCCCGCCGTATCGGCAAGCACGATGTCGATGCCGCGCGCCCGCGCCGCGTTGATCGCATCGAAAATCACCGCAGCGGCATCGCCCCCGTCCTGCGCAACCACCGTCACGCCGCTGCGTTCGCCCCAGGCCATTAGCTGCTCGCGCGCAGCGGCGCGGAAGGTGTCGCCCGCCGCCAGCAGCACACTTTTGCCATGCGACTGGAAATACCGGGTGAGTTTGCCGATGGAGGTCGTCTTGCCGGAGCCGTTCACCCCGGCCAGCATGATGATGTAGGGCTTGTGGCCGGAAAAATCGGGTTCCGTCTCAAGCGGTGCAACGATTTCATACAGGCCATCGGCGAGCATGCGCTGAAGCTGGTCAGCGGTCTCCAGCCGTTCCTTTTTCCAGCGTGTGCGCAATTCGCCGATCAGATATTGCGTTACGTCGACACCGCAATCGGCCATCAGAAGCGTCGATTCGAGTTCTTCGAGCAAGTCTTCGTCGATTTTGCGCCGCCCGAACAGGCTCGCCAGACCGCCGCCCAGTTGCTGCCGGGTGCGCGTCAGGCCCGTTTTCAGGCGCTCGGCCCATGAGCGCTTGGCAGGCGTCTTGCCGTCGCTGCCCGCTTCCCCGGACGAGTCCGGCGCGACAGGCGGCGCATCGGCTGGATCGGCGGCGTCGCGCCGGGGAGATTTTTTGAAGAAACCGAGCATGGAATAAAGGCCACAAGGAGCTTGGAAACGCGCCACAAATCCCGGGATGCGGCTAAGATGCTGGCCTCATCGGGCGCGCGACGGACGGCGCGGATTCTAACAGATGCAGGACGGCCCCATGCCCCATACCTCTCCCATGTTTCTCCAGACTTTTTCCCGCCTGGCGCTCGCCTGCGCGGCATTCCTGGCCGCGCTGCCCGCGCAGGCCAATCCGTTCGAGACAACCCTCGACAACGGCCTGAAGGTTGTCGTACGCGAGGATCGGCGCGCCCCCTCCGTCGTACACATGGTGTGGTACCGCAGCGGTTCGGTCGATGAACCGGAAGGCGTCACCGGCGTGGCGCACGTCCTCGAACACATGATGTTCAAGGGCACACGCAAAGTCGGCAACGGCGAATTCAGCGCCCGCGTCGCCGCGCTCGGCGGGCGCGACAACGCCTTCACAAGCCGAGACTATACCGCCTATTTCCAGCAGATTCCGCCCGCCCATCTCGGCAAGGTCATGGCGCTCGAAGCCGACCGCATGAAAAACCTCGCGCTCACCGACGACGATTTCAAACGCGAAATCGAAGTCATCAAGGAAGAACGGCGTCTGCGCACCGACGACCGCCCGCGCGCCCTCGTCTACGAGCAACTGTCGGCAGCGGTGTTCCAGGCCCATCCCTACCATCACCCGATCATCGGCTGGATGACCGACCTTGAAACCATACGCCCCGAGGATGCGCGCACCTGGTACAAACGCTGGTACGCCCCCAACAATGCCTGCATCGTCGTGGTCGGCGACGTCGACCACGAAACCGTGTTCAAGCTCGCGCGCCAGCACTACGGCGCGCTGAAACCGGCAAAACTGCCCGAGCGCCGCATCAGCAACGAACCCGAACAGCGCGGCGCGCGCGCCGCCGTCGTGCGCGCTCCGGCTGAACTGCCCTACCTCGCCATGGCTTGGCGGACACCGCCCCTGCGCGATCCCGGCAACGACCGCGAAGCCTATGCCCTGCAAATGCTGGCGGAAATCCTCGACGGCTATGACGGCGCGCGCCTCAACCGCGTGCTGGTGCGTGAAAAGCGCCTCGCGGTTTCGGTCGGCGCCAGTTACGACGGCATCAATCGCGGCCCGGCGATCTTCTATCTCGATGGCGTCCCCGCGCCCGGGCAGAGCGTCGACGCGCTCGCCAGCGCGCTGCGCGCCGAAGTGCGACGCATCCACGACGAAGGCGTGAGCGAGGACGAACTGAGCCGTGTCAAGACACAGGCACTGGCCTCGCGCATTTATTCGCGCGATTCCCTGATGGGGCAGGCAATGGAAATCGGCCAGCTCGAAAGCACGGGGCTGTCGTGGCGCGACGACACCCGCCTGCTTGCCGGTCTGCGCGATCCCGCCCATCCATCCTGGCGGGATTGGAGATAATCGGGCGGGTTCCCGCGCGGAGTTGCTCGCTCCTACCGATTTTGTCCGGTTTTCCGCGCGCGGGGATAGCTTTTACTGAGGAATACGGGTTCTTGTCGCTGGCGGCGCTGGTTGATGACGACGGTGAGCAGGAAGCAGAAGTTGCACATCAGGTTCAAG
>JAITQD010000098.1 GCA_031289095.1 Azoarcus sp. | reverse complement strand
GACTGGGTGGCCGTGGCGCTTGAAGCGGGGGAAGAGGTCGCGTGCGGGTGGGTTGGGAGAGGCTATGTCCGCAGGGCGGGTGACGGTCACGCGCCCCGCAAGGGGCAAGCCCCATAGCGAATTGCGGCGCGCGGCGAAACCAGACTGTCGCCGGGCTTGCAATGCAACAGGAACCGGCGTGAACGGCGCAGCCGCTCAGGGCGCGGCCCGCAGATGCTGGATGCGTTCGGCGGTGTCGGGGTGTGAGGAGATCCAGTCCAGGAATTTTCCGGCTTCGTCATTCGCGCCTTCCTCGTCGCGCAGGCGCTTTTTCGCGCTGTGGAACGCTTCCAGCTTTTCCAGCGCGCTGGCGAGCAAGGCGGGCGATTTGCCTTGGCGGCGGAGCGTGGCGGCGGCGTAGCCGTCGGCTTCGCGCTCCATGTCACGGGAATAGGCGGAGTTGAGCAACATTGTACTGAGACCGGCGACGGCGGCGGAAATGTCGCCGAACCAGGCGGCGCTGAAAGCGGCCAGCGCCGAGGACTGGATAAGCTGGCGAATGCCATGGCGGCAGGCGAGATGGCCGAGTTCGTGCGCGAGGACGGCGAGGATTTCCTCGTCGTTGCTGCCGGGCATCTGCACCAGTTCGTCAAGTATCACCACCTGCCCGCCGGGAAGCGCGAAAGCATTGGGGCCGATTTTGGGCGCGGAGCGGAAAACAAGGGTGATTCTGTCTCCGTAAGCGGCGAGTTCCGGATCGTCTACAACCAGCGCACGGAAGCCATCGCGCAGCTTTTGTTGCCGGTCTGGCGGCAATCTGCCTGGATAGAACAGAAAATTGTCCAGTTGCGCGAGCGCCTGTTCGGAAATGCTGCGCATGGCGGTAATGGGTATGTGCGGCGCGATGACTTTCGCGCCCCAGGGCAGGCCCCAAAAGTAGGCGGCGCACAGCACCATGGCGACGACGCCCAGGGAGACGAACACCCAACGCCAGCGCCCTTGCAGGCGCACGACGATGGAATCGCGCTGGCCGAGCGCCGCGAGCAGGGCGTCGAGTTCCCGGCCTTGGGCGATTTCGCAAAATGCCCTGTTTCCCGCGAAGCGCAAGGTGCGCGGCGCGCTTCCTTGCGGTTCGGAAGCGCGGATGTCCGCCGCCGGAATCGTGTGCGCACCGTCTTCGCCCTCGATGCGCAAAGCACCGTCAAGGGCGGTGAGCCGCACAGGATGGCGGCGCGAACTGTGGCCGTCGAAGTAATGCGCGTCGAGGGACATTTTTGACCTAGAACCCAATATCGAAATCGAAAGCATCGGCGATTTCCTCGCCAATGGCGCTCTGCTGCTGCGTCGCGCCGCCGATGAAATCGTCGAGGCTGCCCGCGACGAGCACGGCGGTGTGTTCGGCGCGGTAACGGGCAATCCTGATCTTGGCCCACGGCCAGTAAAGGCCGAGCGTAAAAATGATGAACAACCAATTGCCGGCGACTATCCTGAAGATGCCCCCAAAAGTCTGGTCGCTCCTGAAGCCATGTTTTTCCAACCGGGTATTGTTCCAGACCAGATTGCTGAGGAGTGCGACAAAATAGGGTTGTTGCACGATGAATATCACCACATAGGCCAGGATGATGCCCCATGCAACCGCTATCACAGCGTCCCCCGTGATGGACGCGATTGCCACCAATACCGGTGCGAACGCCGCCCCCGCGATAAGAAGAACCAGCACGAAAGCGCGCAGACAAATTCCGTAAAAGGATTTGAGCCCGAGCCGGCTCTCGAAGCGGGAAGCGCCAAAGGCGAGATGGTTGAACTGGAACGCCTTGAAACGCTGCAAGAGCACGGGGATCAGCAGGAAAGCGCCTATCAGCGTCATTGCCAGCATGCCTTGCATGACTTGCATGGCTTTATCGAAGGACAGACTCCACGAGACAAGTAATGGTATCCTATAAAGCCAGATCCCGCTTAATGCAATCAGCACAATAAGCGGGCCGAGGAAAACCTTGCAGAATCCTTTGTAGGTACCGTGAAAATCGAAATGCAGTCCGCGAAACGACGTGTTGCGGCTGCGGAAGATGAAGGAGCGGATCATCAGCCAGGGTATGAGCGGCGAGAGCACGAGCACGACCGGGTAATAAAAATCGTGCGCCATTCTGTCGATCTGCGCCAGGACGGCGAGAAGCGCGACGGCGATGATGCGCCCTTTGAAAATGGACTTTGGATTGCCGTGGTAGTCAAAGCCGCTGCCGTCGAGCAGGGTGTTCCGGTGAAAATACTGCTCGCGCCGTACCTTGGCCCACGCAGAATAGAAGCCGAAGGTTACGATGCTGAACAACAGATTGACGATCCAGATGCGAAAATATTCGCTTCCCGAGCCGACGAACTGGAGGCGATGTTCGACGAGTTCTTCAGTTTCTTCGCGAAAAGGGCGCTTTCTTTGTAATTCTTCTTCTGCAATGGGCCTTGCTTCGTCGGTGAACATGTCCGCTTTCAGCCGTCTGTCGATTTCTTTTTCGTCCATTATGGAAATATTTTTCCTGAGTTCTTCGATTTTATCCATTTCGCATTTCCTGTTCGTTTTGAAACAAGTGCGTTTTACGCATGTGAAAGCCAAAAGACGGGGAAAACGGGAGAAATATAGCTTGTTTCATGCCCGGCTCCGTCCCGTGGCGGCGATTCCCGCGTCTCACGTTTGACATTTTCCTTCAAGGGCGTTAACTTCGCCACCCTCAGCGCCGATTTGATCCATAGCTTGCGGGCGCTCCACAAATACGGCTAAAGCGAGGGCAACCCAGTCCGCTCCCGCGTTGGCTGGGTTTTCGTTTTTACACGGATGATATATGACCGAACCTTGTTCCGTCGGCATCGTCACGCCAGCGACGGCCCGTTTCGACGACACGCTGCACTTGCGCAGCGGCGGTCGCCTGGATGGCTACGAACTGATCTACGAGACCTACGGCGAACTCAACGCCGCGCGCAGCAACGCCGTGCTGGTGTGCCACGCGCTTTCGGGCTCGCACCACGTGGCCGGACGCCATGCTGGTGAAAGTGAAGATTCCGGCTGGTGGGACAATCTGGTGGGGCCGGGCAAGCCGCTCGACACCCGCAAGTTCTTCGTCATCGGTGTCAACAACCTCGGTGGCTGTCACGGCTCCACCGGGCCGCGTGCGCACAATCCCGCCACCGGACGGCCATGGGGGGCGGATTTCCCCTTCGTCACTGTCGAAGACTGGGTGGATGCGCAGGCCCGGCTTGCCGACGAGCTCGGCATCGACAGTTTTGCGGCGGTGATCGGCGGCAGCCTGGGCGGCATGCAGGCGCTTTCCTGGGCGTTGCAATATCCGCAACGGGTGCGCCACGCGGCGGTGATCGCTTCTGCGCCCAAGCTCTCGGCGCAGAACATCGCGTTCAACGAGGTGGCGCGGCAAGCCATCCTGACCGATCCCGACTTTCACGGCGGGTATTTCTACGGGCACGGCGTGGTGCCGGAACGCGGCCTGCGGCTGGCGCGGATGGTGGGGCACATCACCTATCTTTCCGACGACGCCATGGGCGAAAAATTTGGCCGCAACCTGCGTCACGGTAAGGCGGTGTACAGCTACGACGTCGAATTTGAAATCGAATCCTATCTGCGCTACCAAGGCGACAGGTTCGCGCAGCAGTTCGACGCCAACACGTATTTGCTGACCACCAAGGCGCTCGATTACTACGACCCTGCCTTTGCGCACGGTGGCGACCTGACTGCGGCGCTGGCGGCGGCGCGCGCGGATTTTCTGGTGGCGGCCTTCACCACCGACTGGCGCTTTTCGCCCGCGCGCTCGCGCGAAATTGTCTACGCGCTGGTGCACAACGGTTGCAGCGTGAGCTACGCCGAAATAGATTGCCCCGCCGGGCATGACTCCTTCCTGCTCGCCGACCCCCAATACCACGCCGTGCTCACGGCCTGGTTCGACCGCATCGAGGTGTGAAGATGGCCGGTTATCGTTACGACTACGACGTCATCGCGCAGTGGATCGCGCCCGGCGAAAAAGTGCTCGACCTTGGCTGTGGCGACGGCGGCTTGTTGCGCTACCTGATCGAAGCGCGCCAGGTGCGCGGCTACGGGGTAGAAAACGACCCCGGAAAAATCCTCGCCTGCGTCAAGAACGGGGTCAACGTGATCCAGGCGGACATGAACCGCGGTTTGGTCGATTTCGACGATGGATTTTTCGATCACGTCATCATGAGCCTGTCGCTCCAGGCCATGCACAACACGGAAGGCATCCTCGCCGAAATGCTGCGGGTGGGACGCGAGGCGGTGGTGAGCTTTCCGAATTTCGCCTATTGGCGGCACCGCCAGAGCATCCTCAATGGCCGCATGCCGGTGTCGAGGAGCCTGCCGTACCAGTGGTTCGACACGCCCAACGTGCGCTTTTTCACCATCGACGATTTCGAGGCGCTGTGCGTGCGCTGCGGCATCGCCATCCACAAGCGGCTGGCTTTCGACGAAGGCAAGGTGATCGTCGACGAACCGAACTTCCTCGCCAGCGTGGCGGTGTATCGGCTGGGGCGGGACGACGCGGCTCGCCTGGGTGAAAAGCCTGGGGAGGCAGCAAGCGTGAACCAACCTCATCCTGCGTGAAGCGCGTGATCGCTGGATGCCGCGCCTTGCGGCTGCGCGCGGGGTGACATTGCTACGCGCGCGGCATGACGGCATGGAGAAAGACGTTTTTTCGCGGCCCGATCTGGGATAATTCCTCGACACTCACACCGGAACCTTCCCCTTGGCCCAGACCTCTACTACTCCCGCCTGGCTGCGCGTCATCCTCAACCGGCGGATGCTGATCTGCATCTTCACGGGCTTCGCTTCCGGCCTGCCGCTCTACCTGCTGTTCAATCTGGTGCCGGCGTGGCTGAGAACCGAAAGCGTGCCACTGAAAGTGATTGGCCTTTTCGCGCTGGCCCAGTTTCCCTTTACCTGGAAGTTCCTGTGGGCGCCGCTGCTCGACCGCTACAACATCGTCTCCTGGCTGGGACGGCGGCGCGGCTGGATGTTCCTGACCCAGATCGGCCTGATCGCCGCCATCGCCGCACTGGGCCAAACCCCGGTGATCGGGCAGAAATTGCCGTTCGCCGGTTTTTTCAACGACGTATTCGGCATCGCCGACCCCACGTTTCCCTGGCAGGCATTCGTGCTCGCCACGGTGGTCGCCGTTCTTTCGTCGACGCAGGACATCGCGCTCGACGCCTTCCGCCGCGAAATCCTGTCGGATGAAGAACTGGGGCTTGGCAATGCCATCCACGTCAATGCCTATCGCATCGCCGGTCTGATTCCCGGCTCCCTGTCGCTCATCCTGGCCGACCGCCTGCCATGGGGATGGGTGTTCGCCATCACCGCCGCTTTTATGCTTCCCGGCCTCGTCATGACGCTGCTGGTCAAGGAGCCTGCGGCGGCAAAAGGGACGCCGCGTACGCTACGCGCCGCAGTGGTCGAGCCTTTCAACGAATTCTTCGGTCGCCATGGCGTGCAGTCGGCCTTGCTGGTGCTGGCCTTCCTCTTTCTGTACAAACTGGGCGACTCGCTGTGCACGGCGCTTGCCACCCCGTTTTATCTCGACATGGGATTCAGCAAGACCGAGATCGGTATCATCGCCAAGAACGCGGGTCTGTGGCCTTCGGTGGTCGGCGGCATTCTCGGCGGCATCTGGATGATCCGGCTGGGCATCAACCGCGCCCTGTGGCTGTTCGGCGTCGTACAGGTCGTCAGCATTCTTGGTTTTGCGTGGTTGGCCTGGCTGGGGCCGGACAGTCTGGAGGGCTTCCAGGACTTCAGGCGGCTCGCGGCGCTGGCGGTGGTGATCAGCATCGAAGCCATGGGCGTCGGCCTGGGAAGCGCCGCTTTCGTCGCCTTCATGGCGCGCACAACTCACCCGGCTTACACGGCCACCCAACTCGCGCTCTTTACCAGCCTGATGGCCGTTCCGCGAACGCTCGTCAATGCCAGCGCCGGCTGGCTGGTAGAAGGCATGGGCGGCTGGCTGAACTTTTTCTGGCTGTGTTTCTTCCTCGCCATTCCCGGCATGCTGTTGCTGTTCAAAGTTGCGCCGTGGGACGGAGGCGTCAAACCAAAAGAAACAGAAGCGGATTCCGTTTCGCCTTCGCAAACCTGACCGTTTTTCATGACCACTGCACAGAGCCTGATCGCTGCCGCGCAGGAATTGTCCGCCACCGTCGAAAAAATGGATTTCGCGGCGCCTGTCACTCACGTCTACAACCCGCTCGATTACGCCTGGAACATCCACGAAAACTACCTGTGCCGTTACGGCGATGGGCGAAAACGTGTGGTGTTCCTCGGCATGAATCCCGGCCCCTTCGGCATGGTGCAAACCGGCGTGCCGTTCGGCGAAGTCGCCGCCGTGCGCGACTGGCTCGGACTCGAAGGCCCGGTCGCTCAACCCGCGCACGTCAACCCGAAGCGGCCTGTCGAAGGTTTCGCCTGTACGCGCTCCGAGGTGAGCGGTCGTCGTCTGTGGGGGCTGTTCCGCGATCGTTTCGACACGGCGGACGCCTTTTTCGCCGCCCATTTCGTCGCCAATTATTGCCCGCTCGCGTTCCTCGTCGACGGGCGCAATCTCACCCCGGACAAGCTGCCGGGGACGGAACAGGCCGCGCTTCTCGCCGCCTGCGATGCGCACTTGCGCGCCCTGGTGGCGGCGCTCGAACCCGAATGGCTCATCGGCATCGGCGGCTGGGCCGAAGCCCGGGCCGTCGCGGCGTTGGAGGCCTCTGGCGGTGGCCCGCGCATCGGACGCATCCTGCATCCGAGTCCGGCCAGCCCCGCCGCCAATCGGGGCTGGGCGGAAGCGGCGAGTCGGCAACTTATCGGGTTTGGCGTGTGGACAGTGTGACGATGCGTGTCCGTTCTGTGCGCGTTCGCCGCTGAATGCGCCATTTTCACGACAATATCGTCATTTCGGAAGGAATATGGATTCCGCCATTTCCCAGCTTTTCACCAACAACCGGACATGGGCCGACAGCATGCAGGCCGAAGATCCGGCCTATTTCCTCCGTCTGGTGCGGCAGCAATCGCCCGAATACCTGTGGATCGGTTGTTCCGACAGCCGTGTACCCGCCAACCAGATCATCGGCCTCGATCCAGGCGAAGTCTTCGTACATCGCAATGTCGCCAACGTGGTGGTGCACACCGACCTCAACGCGCTTTCGGTCATTCAGTACGCCATCGACATTTTGCGGATCAGGCATGTCCTTGTTGTCGGGCACTACGGTTGCGGTGGGGTCAAGGCGGCAATGGACGACGAAAAGAACGGCCTCGTCGATAACTGGCTGCGTCACGTGCAGGACGTGCGCGACCGCCATGCCGCGCGCCTTGCGCAGTTGAGCGACCCGGCCTTGCGGCTCGACCGCCTGTGCGAGTTGAACGTCATCCACCAGGTCATCAACATCTGCCAAACCACGGTGCTGCGCGACGCCTGGCAGCGCGGGCAGGACGTGACCGTGCACGCCTGGTGCTACAGCCTGCAAAACGGTCTGGTGAGCGATCTCAAGGTCAGTGCCCGTGGACGCGAGGAAGCGGTCGAGCAAGCCCGCAACGCCATCGCGCGCATGTTCTGGATGGGAAAACGCCAGCGCGATGCACTGGCAGGGTTGGGGGGATAGCCAAACCAAGTATAGTTGCGGCATGTTCATGGAAGACAATTGCCAGGAGCAAGCCGCGTATGGAAGCCTTCACTTCTTCCGATCTCAAAACCATCCTGCATTCCAGGCGAGCCAATCTTTATTATCTCGAACATTGCCGTGTACTCGTCAATGGTGGCCGGGTTGAATATGTAACGGATGAGGGCAAGCGTTCGCTGTACTGGAACATTCCCATTGCCAACACCACGTCCATCCTGCTGGGGACGGGAACCTCCATCACTCAGGCGGCGATGCGCGAATTGGCGAGAGCCGGGGTGCTGGTCGGATTCTGCGGTGGCGGTGGAACACCGCTGTTTTCCGCGCTTGAGGCCGATTTCGAGGTCGCCTGGTTTTCACCACAAAGCGAATACCGTCCGACCGAATACCTGCAACATTGGGTGCGCTTCTGGTTCGACGACGCATTGCGCTTGCAGGCGGCAAAACGTTTCCAGGAAGCGCGTTTGCAGCGCACGGAATCGATATGGACACACCGTCTGTTAAAAGAACAGGATTTTTCCATTGATGCCGGGGCGCTACATAACGCCCTGGCAAGCGCTGCGCAAAACATGGCGCAGGCTCCGGACAACACCGCGCTGTTGACCGAAGAAGCACGATTGACGAAACAGCTTTTCAAGCTGGCCGCGCAGGCGACGCACTATGGCGAATTCACCCGCGCACAACGTGGCGGCGGCGCGGATACGGCCAATCGTTTTCTGGATCATGGCAATTATCTGGCTTACGGACTGGGCGCAACCGCCGCCTGGGTGCTGGGTCTGCCGCACGGGTTGGCGGTATTGCACGGCAAAACGCGGCGAGGCGCGCTGGTATTCGACATTGCGGATCTCGTCAAGGACGCCACGATTTTGCCGCTGGCCTTTATCAGCGCAACGCGCGGCGATGACGAA
>JAITQD010000082.1 GCA_031289095.1 Azoarcus sp. | reverse complement strand
TCTGATTGATGAAAATCACCAGGGTATTGGTACGCTTGATATTGGCGGTGAGTTTCCTGAGCGCCTGGCTCATCAGGCGGGCTTGCAGGCCGGGGAGCTGGTCGCCCATCTCGCCTTCGATTTCAGCCTTGGGGGTGAGCGCCGCCACCGAGTCGATGACGACGATATCCACGCCGCCCGAGCGCACCAGCATGTCGGCAATTTCCAGCGCCTGTTCGCCAGTGTCGGGCTGCGAGATCAGAAGATCGGCAACCTTGACCCCGAGTTTTTCCGCGTAACCGGCGTCAAGCGCGTGTTCGGCGTCGATGAAGGCCGCCACGCCGCCGAGCTTCTGCATCTCTGCAATCACCTGGAGGGTGAGGGTGGTTTTGCCGGACGACTCCGGCCCGTAGATTTCGACGACCCGCCCGCGCGGCAAACCGCCCAGTCCAAGCGCGATGTCCAGCCCGAGCGACCCCGTTGAGACGGTTTGAATGTCGCGCTCGACGCTGTCGTCGCCCATGCGCATGATCGAACCCTTGCCGAACTGCTTTTCGATCTGCGCCAGCGCGGCAGCCAGCGCCTTGGCCTTGTTGTCGTCCATGAATCGTCCCGTTTCGTTGCAAAGTGAATGCTCATTATGGCACAAAGATTGCAGGCAAGGAACGAAGCAGCGTACCGTTTGAAGGGTGTGTCCGCGCCCATCTTGCGCCGGAGAGTGAATAATGCTGTTCGCGGCGCACGATTTCGCCCGTTGCGATCTCCAAAGCAGCGAACCGGCGTCCAGGAGCTTCCCGGACGCCGGTTCGGCGGGGTGCGGTATTCTGCCGACGGTTTGCCGCCGGCGAGCGCGCTTACTTCAGCTTGATTTCCTTGTACACCACGTGCTTGCGGGCGACGGGGTCGTACTTGCTGAATTCGAGCTTTTCGGGCGTGGTGCGCTTGTTCTTCGACGTGGTGTAGAAGTGCCCTGTGCCGGCGGTTGATTCCAGCTTGATCTTTTCGCGTGCGCCTTTGGCCATGGCGATCTCCGTTCAGTGCGTGGGTTAGATTTTTTGGCCGCGTGCGCGAAGCTCGGCGACCACGACGTCGAACCCTTTCTTGTCGATGGTGCGCAGGGCGGCGTTGGTGACGCGCAGACGTATCCAGCGATTTTCGGTTTCGCTCCAGAACCGGCGGTTTTGCAGGTTGGGGAGAAAGCGGCGCTTGGTTTTGTTGTGGGCGTGGGAAACGTTGTATCCCACCATGGGGGCCTTGCCGGTTACTTGACAGACGCGAGCCATTGGATGCTCCTGAAACAAATTGTTTTGCTGGAAACGCGGGAATATAGGACAAAAACCACCCTGAGCGCAAGTCCACTCGCTGTGGACGCCTCCGGTCAGAGCAGGCCGCGTTCCGCGAACGAGAGCGGCGCGCTGTGCGCCGGAACAATGAAGTGGTCGAGCACCTTGACGTCGATCAGCGCGAGCGCGGCGCACAGGTCGCGCGTAAGCAGCTCGTCGGCATCGCTCGGCTCCATGGCGCCCGAAGGGTGATTGTGGGCGAAGATGACGGCGGCGGCGTTGCGCCCGAGCACGAGTTTGACGACTTCGCGCGGATAGACGCTGGTCTGGTTCAGGGTGCCGCGAAAGAGGTCGACGGCTTCGATCAGGCAGTGGCGCGCATCGAGCAACAGGATGCAGAAGGTTTCGTGGGGGAGGTGGGCGAGGTGCAGTTGCAGCCAGTCCCGCACCACCAGGGGCGAATCGAACAGGGCGCCTTTGCCCAGGCGCTCGGCAAGGGCGCGGCGGGCCAGTTCCATCACTGCCTGGAGTTGGGCATACTTTGCCAGCCCCACGCCGGGCACCGCTGCGAATTCGCTGGAAGATGCGTTGCACAGCCGGGACAGCGCGCCGAAACGCGCGAGCAGGTTGCGGGCGAGATCGACAGCGCTTTGCCCGCGCGTGCCGACGCGCAGGAACAGGGCGAGCAGTTCGGCGTCGGTCAGGGCCTGGGGGCCTCGGGCGAGGAGTTTTTCGCGCGGGCGTTCGTCTTCGGGCCAGTCGGTGATTGCCATGGCGTCAGGAAATGGTGGAATGATGGAAGATTATACAGTCGTCATTGATAGTTTGCACGGGCGAAAAATCGTGCTCGGTGTGACCGGCGGCATTGCGGCTTACAAAGCTGCCGAACTCACGCGCGTGCTGGGGCGAGTGGGGGCGGATGTCCATGTGGCGCTGACCGAGGCGGGGGCGCGTTTCGTGTCTGCGCTCACTTTTCAGGCGTTATCGGGAAACCGGGTGTGGACAAGCCCCTGGGACGAGCGCATGGAAAACGGTATGCCACACATCGCCCTCGGACGCGGGGCCGACGCCATGCTTGTTGCGCCGGCGACCGCCGATTTCATCGCCCGCCTCGCCAACGGCTTGGCCGACGATCTGCTCGCCACGCTTTGTCTGGCGCGGGATTGTCCCTTGCTCGTCGCGCCAGCGATGAATCGCCAGATGTGGGAACACCCGGCCACGCAGCGCAACGTGGCGACGCTTCGGGGCGATGGCGTCATGGTTCTCGGCCCGGATGAGGGCGAGCAGGCGTGCGGCGAAAGCGGCCCCGGGCGGATGTTGGCGCCCGAGGCGCTGTGTGAGGCGTTGCTCGCGTTCTTCACCCCGAAACAGTTGGCCGGGCGCAAGGTGGTGCTGACCGCCGGGCCAACGTTCGAGGCCATTGACCCGGTGCGCGGCATCACCAATGCCAGTTCCGGCAAAATGGGCTATGCCATTGCGACGGCCTGTGCGCGGGCCGGGGCCGACGTGGCGCTGGTAAGCGGGCCGGTGGCTTTGCCTGCGCCCGCCGGGGTGCGGCGGGTGGAGGCGGCGAGCGCGTCGCGCATGCGCGACGAAGTGTTTGCGGCGCTGCCCGGTGCGGACGTGTTCATCGCCGTGGCGGCGGTTGCCGATTACCGCCCGGTCGAGACCGCCGCGCACAAACTCAAGAAGTCGGGCGCGGTCATGCGGCTCGAACTCATTCCCAATCCGGACATCCTCGCCGAGGTCGCGGCGCTGCCCGATGCGCCGTTCTGCGTCGGCTTCGCTGCCGAAAGTCACGACCTTGACGCCTATGCCGAAGGCAAGCGCCGTGCCAAGCGCCTGCCCATGCTGGTCGGCAACCTGCTCGCCGACGGCCTGGGCGGCGACGACAATACGGTGGTCATCTACGACGACGAAGGCCGCCACCCCTTGCCGCGCGCACCCAAGGCGGTTATCGCGCGCCAGATCGTTGAACACCTTGCCCGCCTGCTGCCGGCGCGCTGAATGCCTGGAGAGAACATGTCCCGCATCGACATCAAACTGCTTGACCCTCGTCTGCGCGAGCAACCGCCGGCCTATGCCACCGCCGGTTCCGCCGGGCTCGACCTGCGCGCCTGTCTCGACGCGGCATTGACGCTGCATCCGGGCGAGACGGCGCTGGTGCCAAGCGGCATCGCCATCCATCTCGCCGATCCGGGGTTGGCGGCGCTCGTGTTGCCGCGTTCGGGACTTGGGCACAAGCATGGCATCGTGCTGGGCAACCTCGTTGGCCTGATCGATTCGGACTACCAGGGGCAGATCATGGTGTCGGTGTGGAACCGCAGCGGCGAAGCGTTCACCATTGCGCCGCTGGAGCGCATCGCGCAACTGGTGATCGTACCGGTCGTGCGGCCCGCGTTCGACGTGGTTGACGATTTCACCGCCAGCGCACGCGGTGAGGGCGGTTTTGGCAGCACCGGCAAACACTGAGCGCGGACGCCTGACAATGGCCGGGCGCGCGGGCATCCCCACTGGCGTGCATGTGCTGTGCGAGCGGCAGGGCTGCATCCTGCTGCTGCGTCGCGCCGGAACCGGTTTTTTCGACGGACTCTACAGTCTGCCGGGCGGGCACGTCGAAGAAGGCGAATCCATCCGTCAGGCGGCGGGGCGCGAACTGGCGGAAGAAACCGGGCTGCTTCTCGCACCCGGCGACCTCGACTGGCTCGGCGTCATCCACCGCCGTTCGGACACCAACCGCATTGATTTTTTTCTGCGCGCTCGTTGCTGGCGCGGCGAACCTAGCCTGCGCGAGCCGGACAAATGCAGTGCGCTCGACTGGTTCGCACGCGATCGCCTGCCGGAAAATCTGGTGCCATACGTCAAGGTGGCACTGGCGAACGGGGCAGGCGGCTGGATGCGCGAACTGGACTGGTGAGCTTTGACCTGGGCATAACCCTGTCTTTTATAAGATATTTTTGTCGGACGTGCCAGTCATTCCACCAAGGTATAATGCGCCGTTAGCCGGTTCGCCATGCGAATCGCGCCGCAGCGTCGCCGCCACTATTCAACCATGACACCAGGGGAGACACCGACCATGCCATCCGAGAAGCCGACCATCCTGTACACCCTCACCGACGAAGCCCCGATGCTGGCGACCGCCGCCTTTTTGCCGGTGGTTCGCGCCTTTACTGCGCCAGCGGGTATTCGCATCGCCGAAGCCGATATTTCGCTGGGCGCGCGCATCCTTGCCGAGTTTCCCGACTTTCTTGCCGACGACCAGAAAGTGCCCGACATCCTCGCGGATCTGGGGCAACTGACGCGGCGGCCTGATACCAACATCGTCAAGTTGCCCAACATCAGCGCCTCGGTGCCGCAGTTGGCGGCGGCAATCCGTGAGTTGCAGGGCAAGGGCTACAAGGTGCCCGACTATCCGGCGGCCCCGAAAACGAAAGAAGAAGAAGCGATCAAGGCGCGTTACGCCCGCTGCCTGGGGTCGGCGGTGAACCCGGTGCTGCGCGAGGGCAATTCCGACCGGCGTGCGCCGCAGTCGGTGAAAAATTACGCGCGCAAGCACCCGCATTCGATGGGCAAATGGAAACAGGCCTCCCGTACCCATGCCTCGTTCATGCGCAACGGCGACTTCTACCACGGCGAAAAATCGCTGACGCTCGACCGCGCCCGCGACGTGAAAATGGAACTGGTCACCAAAAGCGGCAAAACCCTCCTCCTCAAACCCAAGGTGTCGTTGCTCGAAGGCGAGATCATCGACGCCATGTTCATGAGCAAAAAGGCGCTGTGCGCGTTCTACGAAGCACAGATGGACGACGCCAGAGATGCCGGCGTCCTGTTTTCGCTGCACGTCAAGGCGACGATGATGAAAGTCTCGCACCCCATCGTGTTTGGCCACTGCGTCCGGATCTACTACAAGGAAGCCTTTGCCAAACACGCGCGGGTCTTCAAGGATCTGGGCGTCAACGTCAACAACGGCATGGCCGATCTGGAGGAAAAAATCGCCACCCTGCCGGAATCGCAGCGCGACGAAATCATCCGTGACCTGCACGCCTGTCACGAACTGCGGCCCGATCTGGCGATGGTGGATTCGGCCAAGGGCATCAGCAATTTCCATTCGCCCAACGACGTCATCGTCGACGCCTCCATGCCGGCGATGATCCGCAACGGCGGCAAAATGTGGGGTGCGGACGGCAAGCAGCGCGACGTAAAAGCGGTGATGCCGGAATCGACCTTCGCCCGCATCTACCAGGAAGTCATCAACTTCTGCAAGACCAACGGCAACTTCGACCCCGCCACCATGGGTTCCGTACCCAATGTCGGGTTGATGGCGCAGCAGGCCGAAGAATACGGCTCGCACGACAAAACCTTTGAAATTTCCGAAGACGGCATCGCCAACATCGTCGACATTGACACCGGCGAAGTGCTTTTGTCGCAGCGCGTCGAAGAAGGCGACATCTGGCGCATGTGTCAGGTCAAGGACGCCGCCGTGCGCGACTGGGTAAAGCTTGCCGTCACCCGCGCCCGCAATTCCGGCATGACAGCGGTCTTCTGGCTCGACGGCTATCGTCCGCACGAAGTCGAACTCATCAAAAAAGTGAGAACCTACCTTCTGGAGCACGACACCAGCGGCCTGAACATCCGCATCATGTCGCAGGTTCGGGCCATGCGTTACACACTGGAGCGCGTCGTGCGCGGCCTCAACACCATTGCCGTCACCGGCAACATCCTGCGCGACTACCTCACCGACCTGTTCCCGATCATGGAACTGGGCACCAGCGCCAAAATGCTTTCCATCGTACCGTTGATGGCCGGCGGCGGCATGTACGAAACCGGTGCGGGCGGCTCCGCCCCCAAGCACGTGCAGCAACTCACCGAGGAAAACCACCTGCGCTGGGATTCGCTCGGCGAATTTCTCGCGCTTGCGGTCTCGCTCGAAGACCTTGGCCTCAAAACCGGCAACGTCTGCGCCAAAGTGCTTGCCAGAACGCTCGACGAAGCCACTGGCAAGCTGCTCGACCAGGACAAATCGCCCTCGCGCCGCACCGGCGAACTCGACAACCGCGGCAGCCAGTTTTACCTGGCGCTCTACTGGGCGCAGGCACTCGCCGCGCAGCGAGAGGACAAGGAACTTGCCGCCCGTTTTGCGCCGCTGGCGCAGAACCTGGCCGCCAACGAGCAGGAGATCGTCGCCGAATTCAAGGCAGTGCAAGGCAAACCTGTCGATCTGGGCGGCTACTACTGCGTCGATCCGGCCAAATGCAGCGAGGTCATGCGCCCGAGCGCAACCTTCAACGCAGCGCTGGCGGCGTTGGGATAGCCTCATCGCCCCGCAGCCTCTGCAAGCGCGGGACGACGGCGACATTCTGCGGGGTCAAACGACCCCGCAAACAGGCCTGTCACGATGATTTCGCGCTTTTATTTTCCCGGTGCCCTGCCACACGACGGAGAGGTCGAACTCCCGGCGGCGGCGGCGCATCATGCGCTCAAAGTCTTGCGTCTCGCCCTCGGCGATGAGCTGGCGCTTTTCGATGGCAGCGGTGGAGAATTGCGCGCCCGCCTCGACATCCGCGCCCGCAAGGCTTACGCGGTCGAAGGGCAATGGCTGGAGGCGGATCGGGAATCGCCGCTGGCCGTCGTGCTGGTGCAAGCGCTGACGGGTGCGGACAAGATGGACTGGGCGATCCAGAAAGCGGTGGAACTCGGCGCGGCAGGCATCGTTCCGCTGAGGACGACGCGTTCGCTGCTGCGCCTCGACGGAGAGCGCGCCGATAAAAAGCTCGAACACTGGCGGCAGGTTGTTATCGCCGCCTGCGAACAATGCGGACGCAATCGTTTACCTTTCGTCGCGCCAGTGCAGAACCTCGCCGCCTATCTCGGGCAATATTCCGACGCCATGCGCCTGAACCTCGCGCCCGGCGGCGTACGTCTTTCGACGATCCGGCCCGGCCTCGCGCCCGTCCATCTCCTGGTCGGCCCCGAAGGCGGCTGGAGCGAAGAAGAACAGGCGCTTTGCCTGCGCGCTGGCTGCCATGCGGTCGGGCTGGGGCCGCGCATCCTGCGCACCGAAACGGCGGGGCTGGCGGCGATTGCCGCCTTGCAGGCAGGCGCGGGAGATTTTTGACCGCGCGACAGCAAGCTGCGCATCGGCCCTGTCTGAGCTTCGCGGCGTTTTTCGAGTTGCTGGAATGGTGGGCGGCGCTGGCGTTCGGCGAGGACGCGGATGCCTTTCTCGCGCTTCAGGGCGACCCGTGGGATACGCAATGGGACATGTTCCTTTGCCTGCTCGGCGCAGTCTCCTCGCTGCTCCTGCTATCACGTCTGCATAATCGGCAATTACGCCTTTCCGCTGGTTCGTCCCGGCAAACCTGACCGCGCGCGGTTACATTATGGGTTCCTGCTCGATTTTCAGCACCATCTCATAGGGAAAATCGCGTCCCAGCCATGTTTCCGGCATTTCCAGCCGCGTCGCGCACAGCATGCGCATGACACCTGCGTGGGTGATGCAGACGGCGTCGCGTACGCCGTCCCGCTTGAAATCCCGCACAAAGGCGAGGATGCGCGCGCGTACGTTGTGGGCGCTTTCGCCGCCGGGGGGCGTGAAGTCCAGCGGATTTGCGGCCCAGGCGTCGAGCGCGGCGGGGCCGATGTCATTCCAGCTGCGGCCTTCCCAGTCGCCGAAATCCATTTCGTGCAGACGCTCATCCATGCGGGGCGCGGGATGGAGCGCGGCGGCAAGGTCGCGGCAACGGCGAGCCGGACTCGTCCAAAGCGGCCACGTGACGAATGCCGGCGGCAGGTGGGTGCGGATGCGCTGCGCGGCGGTAGAGGCGGGCGCGTCGAGCGGCGCATCGAGCCGGCCATAACAGGTGCCGGACGGGATGCGCGGGCGCGGATGACGCACGAGGTAGAGCGTCACGCCGCCTGCGGCGCGTGCGCGAGCACGCCCAGATAGAAAGCGAGTTCCGTTGCCTGCTGCACGGCCCCGAGGCAGTCTCCGGTGTAGCCGCCAAGCCAGCGCCGGAAAAGACGGGCAAGGTAGAACACCACGAGGACGGCCAGGGCCAGGGCGCACGCCAGTTTGCCGAATGGCAGGAAAAGGCAGGGCGCGAGCGCGGTGAGCGCGGCGAAACACAGGTCGGCCCAGGCGATGTGGGTGGCGAGCGGCTTGGACTTGGCGAGTGCGTCTTCGCGCACGTAGTCCATGACACGCAGCAGCACGATGGCGAAAAAGCGGGACGCGGCATGCGCGGCAAACAGGGTGGGCACGATCAGGTGCGCGGGCAGGGAAGCGAGCGCCAGAAAGCGCCCGAGCAGCACAAAGACGAACGCGATCAGGCCGAAAGCGCCGACGCGGGAATCCTTCATGATGTCGAGGATGCGCAATTTGTCCCAGCCGCCGCCAAAGCCGTCGGCGGTGTCGGTAAGGCCGTCTTCGTGGAAAGCGCCGGTCGTCCACACGGTGGCGGCGAGCGCGAACAGCACCGCGACGGTTGGCGGCCAGAACCAGTGCGCAATCCACCATGCCGCCGCGCCGATGCCGCCCACGATCAGCCCGACGGCGGGAAAGTAGCGCGAGGCGCGGTCGAGTTTTTCCGGGCTGTGCCCCACCCAGGCGGGCACGGGCAGACGGGTGAAGAAGCGAAGCGCGCCGAAGAAAAGTTCCACTTCTCCGCGCAACGTCATTGCGTGTTTCCCGCGCTTTTGCCGGTCACGCCAGCATCGTCAAAACTCGCCATCCCGTTCAGGAAAGCCACGGCGGCATCAAGGAGCGGCCAGGCGAGCGCCGCACCGGTGCCTTCGCCCAGGCGCAGCCCGAGGTCGAGCAGGGGGTCGGCCTGCAACGCCGCCAGTACGGCGCGGTGGCCGGGTTCTGCGGAACGGTGGCAGAACACGCAGTATGCGGTAAGCGCCGGGTAGAGCCGCACCGCGACGAGCGCGGCGGCGCTGACGATGTAGCCGTCGATCAAAAGCAGCATGCCAGTCTCCGCCCCGGCGAGCATCGCCCCGGCCATCATGGCGATTTCAAAGCCGCCGAATTCGGCGAGCGCGGCAAGCGGTTCGGTGCGTCCGGCGGGCAATCCGGCGCGCGCCACGGCTTGCGCGAGCAGATCGCGCTTGCGCGCCAGACCGGCATCGTCAAGGCCCGTGCCGCGTCCGACGCACTCGGCGAGGGCAACGCCGGTCAGCGCGTGCGCGATGAGCGACGCCGAGGCCGTGTTGCCGATACCCATTTCGCCGAAGGCGAGCGCGTTGCAGCCGTCAGCCGCCAGGCCTCGCGCCAGTTCCGCGCCGCGTCTTACCGCCAGCGCCATTTCGTCCCGTCGCATGGCCGGATGTTCGAGGTAGTTGGCCGTGCCTGGCGCGACCTTGGCGGAAATGAAGGCGGGATGGCCGGCGACATCGGAAAAATCGTGCGCGACGCCCGCATCGACCACCGACAACGCCAGCCCTGCCGTTTTGCAGAACATATTGATCGCCGCACCGCCGGCAAGAAAGTTGCGCACCATCTGCCAGGTGACTTCTTGCGGATAGGCGGAAACCCCGGCACGGGCCGCGCCATGGTCGCCCGCGAACACCAGCATGCGGGGCTTGACGAGCGCGGGTGTCAGGCGCTGCTGCACGAGTCCGGCCTGGAACGCCAAGTCTTCCAGACGGCCCAGCGCGCCCAGGGGTTTGGTCTTGCGGTCGATTTTTTGCCGCAGCGCGGGGGCGAGCGCGGTGTCGGGTGCGGCGATGTGGAAACGGGGAAACATGGCAGTCCTGGCGTGTGAAAGACGCTCCTCCACGTGGGCGGGGGAGCGTCGCATCGTCCGGCTTTCAGGGGCGGATCAACGTGAGGCTTCGGCGAGCCACGTATCGAAAGGCTGAGGATACGTGGTCGCCCGGTAGATTTCCGCCAGGTTGGCCTTGACCAGCCTGGTGTCCGGGTACGATGCGCCGAGCTTGTTTACGAGCGTCTTGTAAGCCGACAGACATTCAAAAAGCGCCTTGCTGTATTCGCCCTGGTTGTAATAGACCCTGGCGATGTTGTTATGCACTGCGGCGGCGTGGGGATGATTCTTGCCCAGCGTCTTTTCGTAGGCGGTCAGGGCCTTGTCGTACCACGCCAGCGCGTTTCTGTAGTCGTCCTGACCGCTGTACGCCGTGGCGATGCTGTTGTAGATTGCGGCGGTTTCGGGGTGAGCCGCGCCCACTGTCTTTTCCCGGATGGCCAAGGCCTTCCGGTACCAGGTCAGCGCGCTGGCATGATCGCCCTGACTGTCGTGGATCGCGGCGATGAAGCTGTAATCCCTGACGGTGTCCGGGTGTTCCGGGCCTTGCTCCCGCTCACGGATTTCCAGGACTCTCCGATACCACTCCAGGGCCTTGGCGATGTCGCCCTGACGCTGATACACAATGGCGATCTGGCGATGCGCATTGAGCACGGCGTTCCGCTCCCTGCCGGGCGCTTCCTCCCGGATCGCCAGCGCCTTCAGATACCAGGCCACTGCCTCGGCGTGCTCGCCTTTGCTGAGGCTTGTCCAGCCGAGGCTGTCGTAGGTTGCGGCGACGTCGGGGTGGTTCGGCCCCAGTGTCTTCCGGATCGCCAGTGCTTTTCCGTACCATTCCAACGCCTGCGCATAATCGCCTTGGGCGACGTGGAGCAGGGCGATCTCGTCGCAGGTTTTCGCCACGTCCGGATGCTCCGCGCCCAGCGCCTTTTCACGAATCTCCAGTGCCCTGTGGTATTCCTCCAGCGCGTTCGCGTAGTCGCCCCGGGTGCGATACTCCCCGGCGGCGACATCGTGGGGCGTGGCAGTTTCGGCAAGCGCCGCGCCCGTGCCGCCCAGGCGTGCGGTAGCGCCGTCGTCCGTGGTGGTGCAACCCGTCTGGGCGAGAATGCCGACGGCAAGCGCGATAGTCAGATAACTCAAAACTGGTTTCATGGCGCTCTCTCAGTGTGCAATGACTCGGCCAGCCACTCGGCGAAGGGCTTGCCGTTGTCGGTTTTGTCGTAGGCCCGGGCCAGGTTTCTCCTGACCGCCATGGCGTCCTGGCTCTTTTCACCGTGTTTGGCCGCCATGATCCGGTATGCCTTCAGAAGCTCGGGCAGCGCGCTGCCGTAATCGCCTTGGGAGCGGTACGCCTCACCGATGTTGCTGTAGGTGATGGCCGTGTCGAGGCTGTCCTCGCCCAGCGCCTTTTCCTGGATCGCCAATGCTTTCCGGTACCATTCCAGCGCGCTGACGATGTCGCCCTGGTGGAAGTACACCATGCCGATGTTGTTGTAGGTCGTGGCCGTATCGGGATTTTGCGCTTTCTCGCTGATCGCCAGATCTTTCTGGTACCACTTCAGAGCCTGCTCGTAATTGCGCTGGTTATCGTATACGAGGGCGATGTTGTTGTAGGTCACAGCGGCGCTGGCGTCTTCATTGCCTGTCTTGTCCCGGATTGCCAGCGCCTTTTGCAGCCAGTTCAACGCTTCCCCGTACTTCTTTTGGTTGCGGTATGTTTCGCCGATGTTGCTATAGGTCTTGGCGATGTTGTCATGCGTTTTGGCGATGTTGTTCCGGGTTCCGACCGTGGCGTCGTGATCGGGGCCGAGCTTTTCCTCGAATCGCGCCAGTTGTTTTTCAAAATGCCCCAGTTCCGTCTCGAAAATGGCAAGGGCTTTTTGATACCCGGTCAGCGCATTGGCGTAATTGCCCTGTTGGTAGTGCTTGTCGGCGCCGGTGCTCAATGCGCCCGCTTCCTTGTCGAGCTTATCGAACTCGGCGGTGCTCAATATCCTTGCATTGGGGGTTGCCGGCAGGATTTCGGGCGTGGGTTTCGGCGGCGTCGTCTGCACGACAGGTTCCGGCTCCGGTTGTGGCTCCGGTTGCGTGATCGGGGCCGGCGGCGGCTGCGTTTCGTCTTCCTGGAAATACAGGAAGTAAATCGCAAGCGCGGCCACAGCGACGATCAGGATCGCAATGACCGGCAGCATTCCTGCGCCCACGTTCGAGTTCGGGCTGGCGGGCGGCTCGGGCATGACCGTGTCTTGCTGCTCGGCGGGTTTTTGCTGCTCGGGGGTGTTTTCCGTGTTCATGGGAGACCTCGGGAGAGTGTGTGAGAGTGCATCGGTCAGGCGGGTAATGTAATGAAGCGCGCCAGCGCGTCGTGGGCCGTCTCGGGCGCGTAAGGCAGTACGCCCAGAAGCGGCGCGTCGAGGCGCTGGCGCAGAATGTCGATGTTCTTTTGCCGGTACGGCATGTCCGGTTCGAGGGCGTTGGCAATCCATCCCGCCAGCCGCAGGTTGCGGGCGGCGAGGGCCTCGACGGTGAGAAGGGTGTGGTTGATGCAGCCCAGCCGCATGCCGACCACGAGAATGACAGGCAATCGCAGTTCGCGGGCGATGTCAGCAGCGTCGATGTCATCGCCCAATGGAACGAGCAGGCCGCCCACGCCTTCGACGAACAGGCGTTCGCAACGCTGTTGCAGGTTGTTGAATGCCTGGAGGACAGGCCCGGTTTCGATCCGGACTTTTTCTTCCCATGCCGCGATCTGTGGCGAAACCGGCGTACGCAGGCAATACGGGGTGATGAGTTCCTGCCCCGGATCGAAACTGCCGGCGGCGCGCAGGCGGGCGGTGTCCTCGTTGGTAAGCTGGCCGTCGATACTTTCAGCACCCGCTGCAACCGGTTTCATACCGAGCGTGACATAGCCCTGTGCCCGCGCGGCGTGGATGAGCGCGCAGGTGGCAAAAGTCTTGCCGACCCCGGTATCGGTTCCGGTGACGAACCAGGCACGAAACGGATGATTCATGCGGGCTTCCTCAGGGCGAGCAAAATCAGATCGTAAGTTGCGGGCAGCATGCCGCCGGGTAGGCGAAACGCTTCGTAAGCGGACTGGAGAAGTTGCCAACCCTGCCGCCCAAGCGTCCGCCGCCGCCGTCCATCTCCGACGCTGCGTGCGCCAATAGCCTTGATGTTACCAAGGAGTTCACGTAAATCGGCGGCAAGGTCGTGCAGCGGCTCCCGTGCGTGGGCCGCGACGATGAGGCCGGCATCCCCGGCAGCGGCGAGCCAATGGGAGATGGGGAAAAAATCTATGACGTGAGAATCTTCGTCCACAGTGGCGAAAGCGGTGCGCAATTCGTACAGCGTACGCGGGCCGAGTGTGGCAATCCACGCCATGCCTCCCGGCCTCAGGACGCGGGCGGCCTCGGCGAGCGCCGCCGCTGGGTCGCACCATTGCAGGGCAAGACTCGACCAGTAGAGTTCGATGGCGGCGTCGGCGAACGGTAGACGTTCGATGTCGGCGCAGACGGGCAGGACGCCGGGCGTGCGGACGTGGGCGAGCATCGCGGCGGAAAAATCGAGGGCGATGCGGTGTGCGTGCGGGAAACGCACCGCCAGTCCGGGCAGCGCCTGTCCGGTGCCGCAACCGGCGTCGAGCGTGTAGCGCACGGGCATGGCTGGCGGCAGCGCCCGGGTGAAAGCGAAAAGACGCGCCACTGCGGCGCGCTGCACGCTCGCGGCGTTGTCGTAAGTGGAGGCGGCGCGCCCGAAAGCTCGGCGGATTTCGCTTTTGCGGGTGTCGTCGTTGGCGCTCACGGCGAGCTTCCTTCCGTGCCCAGGCAGGCGCGAATCGCCGCCGCGCACGCGGCGGCGTCCGAGAGCATTGGCGCATGACCGCGCTTTTCCAGCACCGTGAGGCGAGCGCGTGGCAGGGCTTCGGCGAGCCAGCGTGCGGCGGCAGGCGGCATCAGCGCGTCGCCGTCGCCGTGGATGAGGCGGACAGGCGATGCGATGGCCGCGAGATGGGGGCGGAGATCGGCGGAGGCCAGGATGCGCAACCCGTCGGCGAGCGCGGGCAGGGCCTGCCCGGCGCGAGGCGCGCTGGCGGCTTCGAGTGCGGGAAGCAACTGGCGGCGGGCGTCGTCGCCCAGCGTTTGCAGGGCGAGGACACGGCGCAGCGCCGCCGCTGGATCGTGCTCGTAGCCATCGACAAAAGCCGCGACCGTCGCGGCCTCCAGTCCGTGTGGCCAGCCGGGGCTGGCGACGAAGCGGGGCGTGGCGCCGAACAGGATCAGGCGGGCGGCGCACCCGGGCCGGAGGCGGGCGATTTCGAGCGCGAGCAGCGCGCCCAGCGACCAGCCGATGAGGACGGCGTTGGGCGGCAAGGCGGGCGCGAGCGCTTCGGCCCAGGCGGCGAGCGTGGCGGGCGGTCGCGCTGCGCCGCCATCGTGGCCGGGCAGGGCGGGCGTGTGGATTTCGGAGGCGGCCCCGCCCAGGGCGGCGAGCAGTGGCCGCCACACCGCCGGAGTCATTGCCCAGCCGTGCAGGAACACCAGCGGCGTATTTGCCGGGCTGTTCAAAAGGTGTCTTCCAGCCGGTTGATGGCTTCGATCAGACGGTCGGCGTCGTCCAGGGTGTGCGCTGCCGACAGCGAAATGCGCAGTCGTGCGCTGCCGGCGGGCACTGTGGGCGGGCGGATTGCGGGAACCCATAATCCTTCGTCCATCAGCGCGGCGGCGAGCGCGAGAGCGGTGGCGTTGTCGCCGACGATGAGCGGCTGGATGGGCGTGCGCGAGGGCAGCAGCTTCCAGCGTTTCTGGGCGAGGCCGCTGGCAAGGCGCGCGCCCAGCGCGGCGAGGCGCTCGCGGCGCTCGTCGCCCATCTCGATGAGGTCGATGCTGGCGAGCAGGGTTTGCGCCAGGGCTGGGGGCGAGCCGGTGGTAAAAATGTAAGTGCGCGTCTTCTGCATCAGCCATTCGACGACTTCGGACGCCCCGGCGACAAAGGCCCCGGCCAGACCGGCGGCCTTGGAAAGCGTGCCGACCTGGATCAGCCGCCAGCTTTCGGAAGACGCAGCGGGCAGTCCCGCTTCGGCCAGTGCGCCGCGTCCTTGCGGCCCGAGCACGCCAAAGCCGTGGGCGTCGTCGATGAGCAGCCAGGCGTCGAACCGTTCGGCGAGCGACATCAGTTTGCGCAAGGGGGCGAGGTCGCCGTCCATGCTGAACACGGCGTCGCTGACGATCAGCTTGTTTGGCGCGGCGCTTGCGGCGAGCAGGCGTTCGAGCGCGACGAGATCGAGATGTGGATAACGCTGCGCGTCGGCGCGTGATAGCAACATACCGTCGATGAGCGAAGCGTGGTTCAGGCGGTCGGCGAAAATAGCGTCGCCGCGTCCGGCCAACGCCGGGACGATGCCGCTGTTGGCCATGTAACCGGCGGGAAAGACGAGCGCCCGTTCGCGCCCGGCGAAAGCCGCGAGCCGCTGTTCGAGTTCGCTTTGCACTGTGTAATGACCGGACACCAAGTGCGAACCGCCGGCCCCTGCGCCCCAGCGCCGCGCCCCTGCCGCGAGCGCTTCGGCAAGCCGGGGGTCTCCGGCCAGGCCAAGATAATCGTTGCTGCAAAAGGCGAGGTATTTCTTGCCGTCGATGACGACGTGGGGCGAGCAGGGGGTTTCGATGTCGCGCCGGATGCGACGCAGGTGGTCGCGGTCGAGTGCGGCGAGCGCGGCGCGCAGACGGTCGAGCCGGTTCATGGTAGTGATCCTTCGAGCGCGTGCGCGGCGGCGGCGAACAGCGCGCGCAATTCGGCATCGCCCATGACGTAGGGCGGCATGAAATACACGGTGTTGCCGATGGGCCGCAGCAGCGCGCCAGCGGCGAGCGCGGCGGCGAAGAAGCGGCGGGAAAAGTCCGGCGGCGCATCCTCGACGTCGAAGGCGGCGATCATGCCGCGCTGGCGCGGATGGCGCACCTTCGCGTGACCGGGAAAAGTTTCTGCGAGCAGCCGTCCCAGCAGTGCGGCGCGTTCCCGGTTGGCGGCAAGCACGTCGTCTTCGGCGAAGATGTCCAGCGTCGCCAGCGCGGCGCGGCAGGCGAGCGGATTACCGGTGTACGAATGCGAATGCAGAAAGCCCCGGCGCATATCGTCGTCGTAGAAAGCGCGGAAAATGTCGTCGCGGCACAGCACGACGGACAACGGCAGATAGCCGCCGGAAATGCCTTTGGACAAGCACAACAGATCGGGGCGGATGTCCGCCTGTTCGTGGGCGAAAAACGTGCCGGTGCGGCCACAGCCGACGGCGATCTCGTCGCAGATCAGGTGCACGCGGTGGCGGTCGCACAGGGCGCGGGCGAGGCGCAGGTATTCCGGGTCGTACATCGCCATTCCCGCCGCACCCTGCACCAAGGGTTCGAGGATGAAGGCGGCGATATGTTCGCCTTCGGCGTCGAGCTTGGCCGCCAGCGCGCCGGCGGCGCGCCGGGCGACATCGGCGGCGGACTCACCCGGCGCGGCGCGGCGCGCATCCGGTGACGGTACCGTATCGGCCAGTCGCACGAGCGGTGCGTAGGCATCCCGGAACAGCGCCACATCGGTGACGGCGAGCGCGCCGACGGTTTCGCCGTGATAGCCGCCTTCCAGGCACACAAAGCGATTTTTTTGCGGCAGCCCCAGATTGCGCCAAGCGTGAAAGCTCATCTTGAGAGCGATCTCGGTGGCGGACGCGCCGTCCGAGGCATAGAACGCGTGTCCGAGCGCCCCGCCCGTGAGCGCGGCCAGCCGTTCGGAGAGTTCGACCACTGGCGGATGAGTGAACCCGGCGAGCATTGCATGCTCCAGCCGGTCGAGCTGATCGCGCAAAGCGGCGTTGATACGCGGATTGCAATGCCCGAAAAGATTGACCCACCACGAACTGATGCCGTCGAGCAAGCGTTGGCCATTTTCGGTGATGAGCCACGGCCCTTCGCCGCCGACGATCGGCACCGGCGGCAGCGTTTCGTGATGTTTCATCTGGGTGCACGGATGCCAGACAGCGGCAAGCGAGCGTTGCAGGAGCGTAGCGGACATCGGTCGGCGGAGCGGGGTGGAAAACCAGGGATGTTGGGGAATCGGCGGGGGTGTGTCAAACCCGGAAACTTTGAGTCATCCCAGCCAGGGGGGATTCCTCGATACGATTCAGGGGAAGCTTCTGGTTTCCCATCACGCTTTGTCTCGCTGACCCCGGATGGATTGCGCTCGACCCGTGTTCAAGAAATGCCGGGCGGGCAGCGGCAACGGGTGATTTCAGCCCGGTGCGCGCCGCTGCCAATGCCCATGTCACCCGCTAATTCTTCCCCTGCACCCTGATCTGCCCGATCGTCCGCTCGTCCGCCAGATCGAACGCTACCTTGTCGCCGACTTTCAGGTTTTTCAGCAGCGCCGGATCGGCCACGTTGAAAGGCATGGTCATTCCCGGCCAATTGAGTGTCGGGATGGGGTCGTGGCTCAGGGTGAGGCGTTGCTTGTCGAGGTCGATTTTTTCCACGACGCCTTGTCCGCTCGCCAGCACGGTTTGCGGCGCGGCGTGATGGCCGTGGTCGTGACCGTCGTGCGCCAGGGCGGGCGGCGCAATGGCGAGGAGGCAGACCGGCAGGCACAGGACAGTGACGGCGCGGGTGAGGTGCGCTTTTGCGTTGCGGCGGATTTCAGGGCTGGCTTGGCGTTTCATGGGGGATGACCTCCGTGGTTGAGACTGAATTGCGATAAAGCCGGTTCGCTTCCCGGCGGCGCAGCAAGAGATACAACGCCGGAATCACGAACAGGGACAGGAGCGGCGCGGAGAGCATGCCGCCGACCATCGGGGCTGCGATGCGGCTCATGACCTCGGAACCCGCGCCCTTGCCGAGAAAGATAGGCAGCAGCCCGGCGACGATGACGGCCACCGTCATCGCCTTGGGGCGCACCCGCTGCACCGCGCCTTCGCGGATGGCGGCGACGAGAATGGCTTCGCGCTCGGGGCGCGTCTGCCAGTCGGGCGTTTTGGAAAGCGCTTCCTTCAGGTACAGGAGCATGACGACGCCGAACTCCGCCGCGACCCCGGCAAGCGCGATAAAGCCGACCCCGACGGCAATCGAAAAATGATAGTCCAGCAGGTAGAGAAACCAGAAGCCGCCCACGAGTGCAAACGGCAGACTCGCCATGATGAGGATCGCTTCGTCGACGCGCGAAAAGGTGAGGTAGAGCAGCAGGAAGATGATGAGGAGCGTCACCGGCACCACCTGCCGGAGCTTGGCGTTGGCCCGCTCCAGGTACTCGAACTGGCCGGAATAGGCGACGCTGACACCGGGCGGCAGCGTGACCCGCTCCTGTACCCTGGCCTGGATGTCGTGCACCACGGCGACAAGATCGCGCCCGCGTGCGTCGACGTAAATCCACGAGGAAAGCCGTCCGTTTTCGCTTTTCAGCATCGGCGGACCATCGACGATCTTCACCGTGGCGAGCGTCTCCAGCGTCACGAGTTCGCCGCGCGGGGTGACGATGGGCAGGCGTTTCAGGGCGTCGAACGAATCGCGCCATTCGCGTGGATAACGCAGGTTGATCGGGTAGCGCGCCGTGCCTTCGATGGTCTCGCCGATATTCATGCCGCCGACGAGCAGGGCGACCGCGCCCTGTACGTCGGCGATGCTCATGCCGTAGCGCCCGGCGGCGTCGCGCTGGATGTCGACGTCGATATAGCGCCCGCCGGTCAGCCGTTCGGCCAGCGCCGAGCTCACGCCCGGTACGTCCCTGACCGCTTCTTCGATGGCGATGGCCGTCGCCTCCACCGTCTTCAGGTCGGCACCCGCCACCTTGATGCCGATGGGGCTTTTGATGCCGGTCGCCAGCATGTCAATGCGGTTCCTGATCGGCGGAATCCACAGGTTGGCGAGACCAGGAATGCGCACGGCGGCATCCAGTTCCCGCACGAGCTTTTCCGGGGTCATGCCGGGACGCCATTCTTCACGGGGCTTGAAGCGGATCACGGTCTCGAACATTTCCAGCGGCGCGGGATCGGTGGCCGTTTCCGCCCGGCCCGCCTTGCCGAAGACGCGGGCGACTTCGGGCACGGTTTTTATCAGGCGGTCGGTTTGCTGCAACAGTTCGCCCGCCTTGCCGACCGACAGGCCGGGCAGCGCCGTCGGCATGTAGAGCAGGTCGCCTTCGTCGATGGCGGGCAGGAATTCGCCCCCCAGCCGCGTTAGCGGCCAGAGCGTCGTGAGAAAGACGAGCGCGGCCAGGGCGAGCGTGGTTTTGGGGCGGGCGAGCGCCGCATCGAGCCAACCGGAATAGGCGCGTACGAGCAGACGGCTGATGGGGTTTTTTTCCTCCGGCGGAATGCGTCCGCGTATCCAGTAGCCCATCAGCACCGGGATCAGGGTGATCGAGAGCACAGCGGCAGCGGCCATGGCGAAGGTCTTGGTGTAGGCGAGCGGCGAAAAAAGCCGTCCCTCCTGCGCTTCCAGCGCGAACACGGGAATGAAGGAAAGCGTGATGATGAGCAGGCTGAAGAACAACGCCGGCCCCACCGCAGCCGCCGCTTCGCCGATGACGCGCCAGCGTTCCGCACCGGCCAGGAGTGCGCCCGGATGCGCCGTCTGCCAGGCTTCCAGCTTTTTGTGGGCGTTCTCGATCATCACGATGGCGGCGTCGACCATCGCGCCGATGGCGATGGCGATGCCGCCCAGCGACATCATGTTGGCGCTCACGCCCTGGTAGCGCATCACGACAAAGGCCGCGAGCACCCCGAGCGGCAGCGCGACAATCGCCACCAGCGCCGAACGCAGATGCCACAGGAAAATAGCGCACACCAGGGTGACAACCAGGAATTCTTCCACCAGCTTTCGGGCGAGGTTCTCGACCGAGGCTTCGATGAGCGCGCTGCGGTCATACACCGGCACAATCTCCACCCCTTCCGGCAGACTCTTTTGCAGGCGCGCGAGGCGCGTCTTCACTTCGGCGATGGTGTCGAAGGCGTTCTTGCCGTTGCGCAAAATCACCACCGCGCCTGCCACTTCGCCTTCGCCGTCCAGTTCCGCGATGCCGCGCCGCATTTCCGGCCCCAGTTGAATCCGGGCGACGTCAGCAAGCCGCAGCACGGTGCCGGAGGCGTCCGTCTTCAGCGGGATGGCGCGAAAATCGGCCAGGCTTTGCAGGTAGCCGGTGGCGCGCACCATGTATTCCGTTTCCGCCAGTTCCAGCGACGCGCCGCCGGTCTCGCGGTTGTTGGCGCGCACGGCCATTTCAATATCGGCCTGTGTGATGCCGAAGGCCGCGAGCTTCACCGGGTCGGGGATGATCTGGTATTGCTTGACCATGCCGCCGATGGTGGCGACTTCGGCGACGTTGGGCACGGTTTTCAGTTCGTACTTGAGAAACCAGTCCTGCAAGGCGCGCAAGTCCGCGAGGCTGTGGCGACCGCTCCGGTCGATGAGGGCGTATTCGTAAATCCAGCCCACGCCGGTGGCGTCCGGCCCGAGAGAAGGCGCGAGCCCCGCCGGCAACTGTCCCGCCGCCTGGTTCAGGTATTCCAGCACCCGCGAGCGCGCCCAGTACAGGTCAGTGGCATCGTCGAAGAGCACATAGACGAAGGAGTCGCCGAAAAACGAGAATCCCCGCACGGTCTTCACGCCCGGCACCGAGAGCATGGCGGCGGAAAGCGGGTAAGTGACCTGATCTTCGACGATTCTCGGGGCCTGTCCAGGGAAAGGGGTGCGAATGATGACCTGGACGTCGGACAGATCCGGCAGGGCGTCCAGCGGCATCGAGCGCACCGCCCACACGCCCCAGGCAGTGAGGGCGAGCGCGGCGAGCAGCACGAGCAGACGGTTGGCGATAGAGCCGGAAATGATGCGGGCGATCATGACGCACCTCCGGGCGGCAGGGCTTCCAGGCGCTCGATGACCGGGCCTTCCTTTGTTTCTGCGAAGTGGAAGCGCACTTTCTGGCCGGGCGCGAAACCCTTGGCGAGACCGGGTTTCGAGAGCGCGAACGGCATGGTCATGGCGGGCCAGGAGAGCTCGGGGATGGGGTCGTGCGCGAGCACGATTTCGTCGTCCGCCGTCGATTCCACGACGCCGATGCCGGTGTGGGCGTTGGCGTGAACGTGGGCGGCGACGGGCGGCCCATCGCCCTCGTCCGCGCGCATGCGCGCCAGCACGCCGCGCAGGGAGGCTTCGGAGTCGATCATGAACTGGCCGGAAACGACGATGCGATCGCCTTCCTGGAGGTCGCCCGCGCGGATTTCCGTCCTGTCGCCCGCTTCCCCGACCGGCGCGACTTCCACGGGGACGAAACGCCCGTCCGGGGACGCGGCGATGATGATGTGATGCTTGCCGGTCGCCAATACCGCCTCGGTGGGAACGAGCAGGCTGGCCGGTTCATCGTTCACATCCCGCAGACGGATGAAGGCCAGCATGCCGGGTTTAAGAATGCCGTCCGGGTTGGACAGTTCGACGCGGACGCGCAGGGTGCGCGTTTCCCGTTTGAGTTCCGGAATCAGGGCGGCGATTTTCCCCTCCAGTGCCTGGCCAGGCAGGGCGGTGAGCCGCACCGTCGCCTTGCCGCCGATGGCAAGCCGGGACATCTCGGTTTCAGGCGCCTGCGCTTCGATCCAGACGCGCCCGATGCCGTTGATGCGCGCCAGGGTCTGGCCGGGCATGACCGTCATGCCCTGACGCAGATCGAATTCCGACAGCATACCGGCGCGCGGCGCGTGAAAGGTGACGATGGCGTCCGGCTTGCCGCGTCGCTCCAGGGCGTCGACCTGGGCAGTGCTCATGCCCAGTTGCAGCAGACGTTCGCGGGCGGCGGCGGCCAGGCGCGGTTCGTCCCGCAAGGCCAGGTATTCGCTTTGCGCCGCGAACCATTCCGGCACGCGGACATCCACCAACGCTGCGCCCGCGCGCACGCGGTCGCCGACGGCGAGCGGATAGGCGCGTTCGACGATGCCGCCCGTCCTCGCCTGCACGACGGAGATGGCGTGCTCGTCGAAAGCGACGCTGCCGGAAACTTCGGTGGCGCGATCCAGACGGCCTTTTTCCACCGTCCCCAGTCTGACGCCGAGGTTTTGCGTGAAGGCGGGCGCGAGTCCCAGGCCGGTATCGGCGGTACTTGTCTCGTCGGCGTAGCGCGGCAAGAGTTCCATGTCCATGAAGGGGGATTTGCCGGGGCGCTCGAAATGCGCGTCCGGCTTCATCGGGTCGTACCAATAGAGGATTTTGCGCGCGCTCTCCGGGGCGGCTTGTACCGCCGGGCCGGACGCACCCAGACGCCAGCCGAGGAAAAGGCCCGCCGCCAGGGTGATGAAAGCGAAGAAAAGCGCGCTGCGCAGGGTGAGGCGGTTTCCGGTCATGATGTTTCTCCGCCGCGCTGTTGCAGAAAGTGGAGACGGGTGCGCACGGCGGCGCGCTCTGCTTCAAGGTCGATGACGCGCATCTGGGCCGCAAGCCGCTTTTCGCGGGCCATGATGAGCGCGACGGCGGAACCCTTGCCGCTGGAAAAGGCCGCTTCGGCAAGCGAGATGGCGCGATCCAGCAAGGGCAGGGTTTCCACCGCGAGGCGGTCGAGGCGTGCGCAGAGGGCGGTTTCATCGGCCAGTAGTTCTTCGCGCTGGCGCGTGAATTCCGCTTTTCGCATGGCGTGCTCGGCCTCGGCGCTCACCAGCATGGCGCGCGCCGCCGTGATGCGGGGGGTCTGGCGGCTGTCGGGAAATACGGGCAGGGAAAGGCCGACTTTCGCCATCATCATGGACTGGCCCATCGCATCCCGGCCAAAACCGATTTCCACGCTCCAGTCCAGGCTTTTATCGGCGCGGGCCATCAGCCATTCCGCTTCGGCCACGCCAATGCGCGCCTTGCTCGCGCGCAACTCGGTTTCCGGGTCGGCGTCGCCCGGCGCGCGCGCCGCATCCGCAGAAGAAACCACCGCCTCCCGCGCCCAGGCGGGTAGCTCGCCGCTAGCGGTTTCATTGGGGACAAGCGGCCCGATCCAGCGCGCCAGACCGGCGCGCACGACCTGAAGATCGCGTGTCAGCAGGTCGAAGGCGTCGTCGACTTCCTGCCGGTCGAAAAGCGGCTCCAGCGCCATGTCCGCGCCGCCGCCGCCCGCGAGCGTGGCGACGCTCACTTTGTGTCGACGCTGGATTTCGTCGGCACTCACTTTCAGGAGCGCTTCCTTGCGGGTCAGGAAATGCAGTTTCAACCAGAGCAAGCTCACTTCCCGCCGCGCGG
Organism: Azoarcus sp.; assembly: GCA_031289095.1. GTDB lineage: Bacteria > Pseudomonadota > Gammaproteobacteria > Burkholderiales > Rhodocyclaceae > WRNU01. The sequence continues at coordinate 40,490 of JAITQD010000082.1, read as the reverse complement.
CGAGCTGGGCGAATTCCCGTGCGCGGGCGCTGCCTTCGCGCACCGCCTCCGCCTTTTGTCGTTCGGCTTCCCGCTTGGTAGCGGCGGGAAGTTCCTGCATCACGCCGAGCATGCGTTTGCTGCCGTCAAAGCGGTATCGGCTCTCGCCTTCCAGCATGAAATCGTCCACCGTCAGGACGAGGCGCGGATCGGGCAATTGCCCCGCCGCGCTCGCAAGGGCTTGCGCCGCTTCTTCGTCCGCCCGGCTGGAGAGGACGTCCGGCGCCAGGGCAGCGCGCGTCAGGGCCTCATCGAGAGAAAGCGCCATGGCTTCCCCCCGGACGAGGCAGAGCAGACCGATCAGGAGACCGGCCATTCGATTCGGAAACATGGAAAAAACTCCTGAAACGTCAGGCGAACGGTGTCAGCGCGAACACCGGGGAACGACTCCGCGTAGGCGGAAATCGTCCGGACAACCGACTGGAATCAGGCGTTTTGGCGGGGCGGGTGGTAGATGCCCGTCATGTTCGAGACAAGCCGCAGGGAAGGCCGGAAAGGAATGGCCTCCTGCGCGTTCTGGACGACGGGAGAAAAATCTACGAAAGAGACGAGTCCCACAACGCCGGTGCAGCAGTCATGCTGCAATTGCGGTGAACCTTTTGTGCCGTGGTTATGGCGCGCGTGCAAGGTAGCGTCATGGCCGTCGTGGGAGGAAGGAAGTGCGTCGACATGCGCCATCATGGCTTCATGGCAGCCCGCCATGGCATGTGCGCCGGCGCTTTCCGCTGCGGCGAAAGCCAACGCCATGCTGCCCGGAAACGGGGCGAACACAATGGACAAGGCCAGCAGGAAGGACAGGAATTTCCGGGCGCGCATTCTGGCTTTGTAACAGAGAGACGCATGGACAGTCAAGATTGTCGCTACGCGGTATGGGAATTGCGGTGAATTCGATTGTCTGGGCGGAGTACTCCGTTGGACTGCTCGGTTACATTATTCTTTGCATCACCGTGGAGCTTGCTCCAGAGCTTTTCGCCAGCGTGTGTTCAATCTGCACCGAGCCGCGTCTGCGCCAGGTCGCCCATAATTTGTTGAGGACGGAGACGGTGATTTTCATTCTTGACAGAAATTTATGAATATCTATACTTCCGTCCCATGAAACTCACACCCATCACCGAACGTTTTATCCTCCACTGGGGCGAGATGGGCGCGCGTTGGGGCGTCAATCGCACGGTGGCGCAAATCCATGCGCTCCTCTTTCTGGCGGGCGCGCCGCTGGCGGCGGACGAAATTGCCGAAACGCTCTCGGTGGCCCGCTCCAATGTCAGCATGAGCCTGAAGGAACTGCTCTCTTGGCGGCTAGTGAAGGTGACGCACCTGATGGGCGACCGGCGCGATCACTTCGAGACCGTCGGGGATGTCTGGGCCTTGTTCAAGCTGATCGTCGAAGGCCGGATGCAGCGGGAGATAGCGCCGACGCTGGCGATGCTCGGCGAATGCCTGGAAAGCCCCAGCATGACGCAAGAATCACCGGTTGCCCGTCAGCGCATCCAGGAGACGCGGGAATTCATTCAGATTCTCACCACTTGGGCGGATGAAATGCTGCGGCAAGAACCGGAAACACTGATGAAGCTCCTGAAAATGGGGGCGAAGATTCACAATTTTGTGCGGGGAAACAAGCCATGACCCAACTTCAAGGCGGACGCCTGACTACGTGAACCACAGGGGAGGCGGTTTTCCGCCTTTTTTAAAACCCGGAAATTTCATTTTTTACTGAAACTTCCGATATAAACGAAAGAATGAAATCATGGACGAACACATCTATCCGTTGGAATTCATCGACGTCGCCGCGCCGGATGGCGAGTGGGGCGTCTGCTCGCTTGCCCGCTCGCCACGAGCGGGAGACCCAAAATGAACATCCTGCTTTGTGGCGCAGACGGCTTTTTGGGGGGCGCCATCCAGCGGGTGCTGATCGCATCCGGGCATCGCGTCATTCGCGGCGTGCATCATCCCCGGCAACCCGGCGACATCACCATCGACTACCGCACGGACGTGAAACCGGAAGACTGGCTCCCCCACCTGAAAGAGGTGGATGGCGTCATCAATGCCGTTGGCATTTTGCGCGAGCGCGAAGCGGGCGATTTCGAGCGCATCCACCATCGCGCACCCGCTGCCCTGTTTCGCGCCTGCGCCAACGTAGGCATGAAAAAAGTCGTGCAGATTTCCGCCCTGAATTCGCTGGCGGCAGACGCGCAAATGACCCCCTATCTCGCCAGCAAATACGCGGCGGACGCGGCGCTTCTGAAGGCCATGCCGGAAAACGCCCTGATTCTGCGCCCCGCGCTTACCTTTGGTACGGATGGAGATTCGACGCGCTTCTTCATGGCGCTGGCCAGCCTTCCCGTGCTCTCCATTCCGCACGGCGTCGGCCAAGTGCAGCCCGTGCATGTGGAAGACGTGGCCGCCGCCGTGGTGAAAAGCCTGACAGATTCCGTAGCGCCAACCCGCGTGCTCTATCTTCCTGGCCCGCGCGCAATGAATTATGCTGATTGGATCGAAACATACCGCCATCTGATGGGCTTGCCACCTGCGCCGCATCTGCCTATACCAGCGTTTGTCATGGAAGCGACGGCGCGTTTCGCCGGACTGTTTCGCGCCTCCATCCTCTGCCGCGACACCTGGCGCATGATGGCGCAAGGCAACTGCGCCGACGCGGCGGACGCCACGGCCTTTCTGGAGCGTCCCCTGCGCGACCCGGCGGATTTCGCCACAACCGGGGAAGCGGAAGGACTGCGCCTCAAGGCGTTCGCCGTCTGGCGACGCCTCTTGCTCCGTGGCGTGTTGGCCGCAATCTGGCTCCTGACGGCGCTTGTCTCTGCCGGGATTTTCCCGCTTTTTTCTCGCGCGCAAAGTCTGGAACTTCTTGCCCCGTTAGGCCTGTCGGGAAGCACTGCGCTGGGCGTGCTCGCCTTTGCAGTGGTGCTCGACGCCCTCATGGGGTTCCTGACCTTTGCCCGCCCCGGTCGCCGCCTCTGGCTGTTTCAGCTTGTCCTCATCATCGGCTATACCGTCCTGATTGCCTGGCGTCTGCCGGAATTCCTGTTTCACCCCTTCGGCCCGGTATTGAAGAACCTTGCGGTCGGCGCGCTATTGATTCAACTTTTTTCCGAAGAACCTGCCAAAGAGCCAACAGCATGAATACCTACCTCATCATCAAATGGCTGCACATCCTCTCTTCCGTGCTGATGGTCGGCACCGGTTTTGGCACGGCCTTTTATCTCTTTTTCGTCAATCGCACCCGCAACGTAGAAGCCATTGCCGAAGTCAGTCGCCTCGTCGTGCGCGCCGACACCTGGTTCACCACGCCCGCCGTCATCTTCCAGCCCCTGTCCGGCCTCTGGCTGATGCACGAGACGGGATTGACTTTCACCACCGGCTGGATACTCGTGTCGCTGGCGCTCTTTTTCCTCGCGGGCGTCTGCTGGCTGCCGGTCGTCTGGCTGCAACTGAAACTGCGCGACATGGCGAAAACCGCCCAAACCGGAAAAACCGCCCTCCCACCCCGCTACTGGCGCATCGCCCGACTTTGGGAAGCCCTCGGCTACCCGGCTTTTATCGCGGTAACGGTGATTTTCTTTTTGATGGTGAATAAGCCGTTTTGAGGCGTGATACTGCCGCTAAGGAAACGCTGATTTCGAGAAGGCCGGGAGTACCAATACTTTACGGTTTCGCCGCCAGCCGCCCGGTTATGCGCCGGACGGAGGTGGTTCATTATTTTTGTGTCGGGGTTACAGGTTTCCGGGAAACGAATATTCTTCCGTCGTTTCTCGTGCTTTGGCTCAAAGTCCCCGCGCCCACGCTGGCCGCAAAGGTGCGGATGCCGGTGTGGCGATGGCGGTGCGCAGTTGCGTCAGCAGTTTTTCTTTGTCTTGTGGCAGGTTGCCGCGCAGCGCCAGCCAGTTGGAGGCGTGATCGCTGCGGAATATCGTGCGTTTCAGGGTCAGTCGGGCGACGAATTGTTCCATCTCGGCCAGCAGGCCGGAAATGTCGAGCGGCGTCCATTCCGGAAAAGCCGTTTTGAAACGTTGCTCGCCGTTGGGGAAACTCACGACCAGCGCCGCCAGAAATTCGGGCTGCGTGGCGTTGGCGAGATCGGCGGAATGTTCGGCGTGAGCCGCGCTGTGATGCACGCCGCCCAGACCATTGAGGATCATCACCGAACGGACGATGCCTGCGTCGCGCAGTTTGTTCAGTGCTTCCACGGTGCTGGCAAAGGTTTCGCCTTTTTCCACCCGTTCCAGCACCGTGTCGTCGCCCGATTCCGCGCCTACGTAGGCGAGCTTCAGCCCGGCGTCGGCGAGTTCCTTCAACTCGACCACGCTTTTTTTCCGCAGGTTGCGCGGCAGGCAATAGGACGAAACGCGGTGCACGGCGGGCAGGTGCTCGCGGATCGCAGCCAGCGTCGCCAGCAGTCGCCGGGTCGGCAACGCCAGCGCGTCGCCATCGGCCAGAAAAACTCGGCGCGCCGTCTGCCCGTAGGGATGTCCGCCCAGCCGCCGCAGGCTTTCCAGCACTTCCGCCTCGTCGCGGGCGCGGAATTTTTTCTGCGGTGCGGTGTACATCTCGCAAAAAAGACAGCGGTTCCAGGAACAGCCGTCGGTGATGGGCAGGATGAGCGATTCAGCCTCGCTCGGCGGGCGGTAAACCGGCTCGATGTAACGGATGGGAAAGGCGTCGCCAAACATGTGCGTCCTGTCCTACAGTTGCGAATATTTTTCCCGTCGGCCCCGGCTCTTTTCCACCGGGTATTTCAGCGCGTTCTTGGCGAGCTTGTGCCGCAATGCTGTACCGAGGTCGATGTTGGCTTTGTCGGCGGCGAGCAGCAGATAGGCGAGTACGTCGGCGCATTCGTCGGCGAGCGCCTCGCGGCCCGCAGTGTCGCGGGGCAGGGCTTCCACTTCGGCGTCGCTTTTCCACTGCGTCAGTTCCAGTACTTCGCCAGCTTCCAGGCAAAGCGACACAATCAAATGCTTGAGTCCGTGGAACTGCGCCCAGTCGCGCTCGTCCCGGAAAGCAAGTACGGCGCGGGTCAAATCCGCCAGCGTGTCGGGCATGGTGGGGCTCCAATTTTGCTGCGCCATGTGGTCAGCGCGCTTGTTGCGTCGTCAATGGATGTTGCGACTTCTCGCAGCATGACGGGAGGGAACATTTCAAATGACCTCTTTCTTTGTTGCAAACCGGCATGATAGCCCGTATATGCCCATCGCCCGCTCCTGCTGCGTGGCTTCTCACGCATTCGCTCAGACCACAGTGCCAAAACCAGCCGGATAATTCGACTTGAAACGGTCGTTCGGGTAGCCGCCAACGAGGCGTTCCGCCGCGCGCCGCGCAAAATCTCACCGATGACGTCGCCCGCCGCCTGCTCACCCCTGCCGAAGTCACCACCGGCAAAGCACCGCGCTACTACCAGCGCATCGCCATCGACCGCGCCATACAAGCCATCGCCCAGGGCCAAAAGCGCGTATTGCTCACCCTCGCCACCGGCAAGACAATCGTCGCCTTCCAGATTTGCTGGAAACTCTGGTCTTCCAAATGGAACGCCCAAAACGACCCCACCCGCAAACCGCGCATCCTTTATCTAGCCGACCGCAATTTTCTCGTAGACGACCCCAAGGACAAAACCTTTGCCATCTTTGGCGATGCCCGTCACAAAATCGAAGGCGGCGCGATCACGCATAGGCGGGATTTCGACGGTGATCCCGCCTTTGCCACGCAGGAAGAAATCGACGCATACGGCCAAACCACAAACACCGAAATCGAAACACCCGAAGAACCGGAAACCGGGGAAAGCAGAGAAACCGGAGAAGGCGAAGATACAGAAGGCCCGCCTATCCTCGTCGATCCGCCCATCGGAGAACCCCACAAGTTTTATTTCGACGGCGGTCAGGTAGAAATTGCCGCCGAACTCGTCTATGAACTCGACGCCAACGGCAAACAATTGCGCGTCGTCAAACTCACCGACTACACCGCCGAAAACGTCCGCACCCTCTGCGCCAGCCCGGACGACCTGCGCGCCCGCTGGAGTGACGCCCTCCAGCGCGCCCGGATCGTCCAGCAACTTGGCGAGCGCGGCATCGACTTCGCCGCCGTCGCCGAACAGGCAGGACAGCCGGACGCCGACTCCTTCGACCTGCTCTGCCATCTCGCCTTCAACGCCCCCATGCTCACCCGCCGCCAACGCGCCGACCGGGTGAAAAGGGAACAGGCCGCGTTCTTGGCAACCTACAGCCCGGAAGCCCGCGAGGTTCTGGGCGAGTTGCTGGAGAAGTATGCCATTGACGGGGAGCTTCAGTTTATACTCCCCGCCATTCTGCAAATTCCGCCAATTAACCGGCATGGCAACGTGACGGAGATTGCGGGAAAGTTTGGCGGTCTGGGGCAACTCAGCGCCGCTGTGGGGCAATTGCAAATGCTGCTGTATGCGGCGTGACACCGCCAAGGAGAAATTGATCATGGCTAAGAGAGTTTTTTTCAGTTTTCATTACAAGGATGTCGTTGACTTTCGAGCAAACGTGGTTCGCAATCACTGGATGACAAAACCAGATCGTGAAAGCCGTGGTTACTATGACGCGTCGATATGGGAATCGGCAAGGAAGCAGGGCGATATCGCGCTAAAGCGTCTCATCAACGATGGGTTAGAGCAAACATCTAATACCTGCGTTTTAATTGGAAGTCAAACATTTGAGCGTCCATGGGTTCGTTACGAACTTCTAAAAAGTTTCAAGAAAGGAAATCACATTTTCGGGGTGCATATTAACTCAATCAGGGCAAAGGATGGAACAACCAAAAACAAGGGAGCAAATCCTCTTGAATATGTGGCCGTTTCATACTCTGACTCAGGCTTAACGGCTACGCTTTGGGAAAAAACAAATGGCAAGTGGCTTGAGTACGATAAAATTGATGGATCTGCTTCATACCGCGTTAATGTCAAAAAGGAGTATCAAGGCAATTCCTATAATCTTAGTCGATTTTATTCGGTCTATGACTGGGTTGGTGACGATGGATTCAATAACTTCGTAACATGGGTAGGCTAATGACGACGGACAATCAGGGTAATTCACTATCGGAAGAGTCTGTAGCAGTTCAAGCGCACCTTCAGATTCTTCAAAGCGTCATCCAACGCATGGCTGGTAACAGCACATCATGCAAATCATGGTGTATCACTATCGTCTCGGCGATCCTTGTTCTGATTGCAGATAAAGGAAAGCCTGAATTAGCTTGGCTGGCCTTGCTTCCTTCAGTCTTGTTCTTGGCTCTTGACGCGTATTACCTCGCGTTGGAGCGCGCATTTCGTGTTTCATACAACGAATTCATTAAAAAATTGCATGGTGCTCAGGCTTTCGTCGATGATTTGTTTACGGTAATACCAAAAGGTGAAATGTCTCACCACCAAGTAGATGCGTTGAAATCATTCTCTATTTGGGGATTTTATGGAGCACTTGTTGTCTTGGTGTTGCTGGCCAAGGAAGTAGTTCTATGACATCAAATAATTATATTTGAGTAACACTGATGCCGAGAATCAAAAACTGTCATGACAACTACCGCCCAATCCCTCTCCTCCCTCCTCAAGTCCGCCCGCGACATCATGCGGAAGGACAAGGGCTTGAACGGCGATCTTGATCGCTTGCCGATGCTCACCTGGATCATGTTCCTGAAATTCCTAGACGATCTGGAATTGCAGCGCGAAGACGAGGCGGTGTTGGCCGGGATCAAGTTCAGGCCGGTTATTGATGCGCCTTATCGCTGGCGCGACTGGGCGTCGAAGCCGGAGGGCATTACCGGCGACGAATTGCTCGGCTTCATCAACCACGAGGACACTATCCTCCCGAATGGCGAATGGGGCGCGGGGCTGTTCAACACCTTGCGCACGCTTGCCGGTTCCAGCAGCGACGGGCAGGACGACCGCGACGACCGCCGCCACGTCATTGCCACCGTGTTCCGGGGCGTGGATAACCGGATGAAAAGCGGTTATCTCCTGCGCGATGTCATCAACAAAATCGGCGGCATTCACTTTACCTCCAGCGACGAATTGCACACGCTGGGCGCGCTTTACGAATCCATGCTGCGCGAAATGCGCGACGCGGCGGGCGATTCCGGCGAGTTTTATACGCCGCGCGCCGTCGTGCGCTTCATGGTCGCCGTTACCGATCCGCGTCTGGGCGAAACCGTGCTTGACCCCGCTAGCGGTACCGGCGGCTTTCTCGTCGAGGCTTATCGGCATCTCTCGCAACAGGTCAAAACCGTCGCCGACCGCAAGGTTTTGCAGGAAGAATCGTTGCGGGGCTGCGAACCGAAGCCCTTGCCGTATCTCCTTTGCCAGATGAATCTTTTGCTGCACGGTCTCGACGCGCCGCGCATCGACCCCGGCAATGCGCTGCGCTTCAAGCAAAGGAGCGGCGCATCGCGGAAATCGTGGGGAACATTCAGCGCTTGCTGGCGGAGGGCAAGACATGAATTTTAATGCGCTCGTGCGGGTCATTGCCGAGGTTCACCATGTCGCCGGCGGCATGGCCTCAAAAACCGTCAATTCCGCGTTGACTTTGCGTAACTGGCTTATCGGCGCGTATATCGTGGAATTTGAGCAACAGGGCGAGGATCGCGCCGCCTATGGCGACAGGCTTTTGCCCCGGCTGGCTGACCATCTCCAACAATGCGGCCTTCCCAGGAGCGACGCCCGCGAACTGCGTCGGCCCCGGCTTTTTTATCTGTCCTACCCGCAGATTCGGGAGACGCTGTCTCCCCATTTTCTTTCCGCCCGCTCGCTCCCGCCAAAACGGGAGACGGTGTCTCCCGTTTTGGCCTTGACCGGCGGATTGCTTATAGATAGGCTTTCTTTCTCCCATTTCGATCTGCTTATGGAACTTGAGCCGCCCATTAAGCGTTCTTTTTACGAGATTGAGTGCGCCAAAGGCAACTGGTCCGTGCGGGAACTCAAGCGGCAGATCGGCAGCCTGTATTTTGAGCGTTCCGGTCTGTCGAAAAATCCGGCCAAACTTTCGGAAATGGCCAACACGGAGGCTATTCAGGATGATCCCGCGTTGGTCATCCGCGATCCCTACATTTTTGAATTCCTCGGCTTACGGCCCGGCGAGGTTCTGCCGGAATCCGATCTGGAAGCCGCCCTGATCGAAAAAATGCGGGATTTTCTGCTGGAACTCGGACGTGGTTTCTGTTTTGAAGCCCGGCAAAAGCGGCTGCTTATCGGCGGGGAGCATTTTTTTGTGGATCTGGTGTTCTATCACCGCCTGCTCAAGTGTCATGTGCTGGTGGAACTCAAGGTGGGCGCGTTCAGCCATGAACACCTGGGGCAGCTCAATACCTATGTCGCTTATTATCGCAAACATGAAATGGCTGAGGGCGATCAGCCGCCCGTCGGCATCCTGCTCTGCGCGGACAAAAACCGGGCGCTGGCGGAATACGCCCTGGCGGGCATGGACAACCGCCTTTTTGTCTCCAAATACCAGTTGGAATTGCCCGGTACGGAAGTTTTGCAACGCTATCTCGATGAACAGCGGCTGGCGCTGGAAGGTGGGATGTTGTGAAAAGAGGATGGGAAACGGTCGAGTTGGACGCGCTGCTTCCCGCCATCCTTGACCGCGCTTTCAAAGGCGAGTTGTGACGGGAAATTGACACTCATCGCCCGCTTGCCGCGCGGTGCGTCAGCGGCCTGTGATCTGGCACCCCAGTTCCGCCGAGATTTCTTTTGCGCACTCCAGCAGGAGTGTGCGCGAATGATCGAGGATGCCGGTCTGCATGATGGCGTCCGGGCCGGAAAGGTTGATGGCGGCGGCGATGCGGCCCTGGTGGTCGCGGATGGGGGCGGCGATGGCGGTGGAATAATCTGAACGGCTCACCGCCCAGCCGTTTTCCCGATCGGTTTTCAGGAGAATCTGGAGCTCGGGAAAGGTTTTTGGCGCAGGCGGCGGGTAGTCGTCGAGGCGGATGTCGCGGTACAGGGCGTGAAGCTCGTCGTCGGCGAGACCGGACAGCAGGACGCGGCCCAGCGCCGAGCAGTGACAGGGCAGGCGGCTGCCGATGGGGATGTTGACGGTGAGTCGCTGTTGCGCAAAAGCGCGGTAGATGTAGACGGCTTCGGTTAGTTCGCGGATGGCGAGGTGGCAGGAGAGCGAAGTGCGGTCGCGCAGGGCGTTGAGCCAGGGCATGGCGATTTCGGTAACGTCGCGGCTCGCCAGCCATGCGAAGCCGCCCGACACGACGCGCGGCCCGAGTTCGTAGGCGGTTTTGGCGGTTTTGCGCAGGTAGCCGCGCTCGGTCAGGGTCTGCACGATGCGATAGATTGCCGATTGCGTCAGGCCAAGACGTGCGGCGATGTCGGCCATCGACAGGGTGCGTTCGGCGGCGCTGAACATCTCGATGATGGACAGCCCGCGTTCCAGCGCGGGGACGTGGTAGCTGTTCCCGGTCTCGTCGTCTGGTTTTTTCATCGCCGTGCCGTGCTTTTCCGTGAAAACGGCATTCTATCGTTCTGGCCGATGGAAGTCGGTGGTCGCGGGTTTCGGCGTCAAATTCCCTTTGTCACGGCGGTAAAGCCGACTGGTTTGCCGCCGAATTCCTGCATGGCGTCGAGCAGCGCATCCCAGAAATAGACGGCGGAAGGGCGGTCGAACAAGAGGTGGAATGCGCCGCTACCCTGGTCGTCGTTGGCGACGATGGCATTGATGCGCGCGACCGAGGTTTGTGCGACGCCATCCCCGGCGAAGGCGGCGGGCGAGAGGTCGACGCCGCAGAGCTTGGCCATGACCTCGAAACGGCGTGGGCCACCAAGCCAGAACCAGGCGTGACTGTCCTGCCGGGGCAGGGTGTAGAGGCCGTTTTCTCCTGCGTTGGGGAGTCCGCTTTCGAGGGCGCGAACGCTTGCGCCCTTGTCCGCCGGACTGCCCAGCAGCAGGTATTCGCTTTGCGAGAGGCGCAGCAGGGCTTCGCCCGAGGCCGCGCGGACGAGCCGGTTGGGGGCTTCGGGCAGGCGAAAACCTTCCGCGATGAGGCGTTCCGCCGCTGCGCGTCCGCGCAGGCCGAGGCGCGGCAGGTTGGTGAGATCGGCAAGGGCGCAGGCGTCGATGCTTTCCGTTTCCCGGTAGCGGTCGACGAGCACGGCGTGGCCGATGTCGAGGAAGGACGCGCCAGCGTGGTCGAGCGGCGCGCGCTCGCGGTGGCGCGCGGGGGATGTCGCGGTCATGGTCAGGACTCCTGGCGTTTGTGGGTGGGGTCGAAGAACGGGAGTTCGACGATTTCGGCGTAGATCCGTCCGCCAGGGGCGCTTTCGTGGCGAATTGGCAGGCGTGCGCCGACGGTGGCCTGTTCCGGGGCGCAGTAGGCGAGGCCGATGATTTTTTGCAGTGTGCCGGAATAGCTGCATGAGGTGATTGCGCCGGTGATGTCGTTGCGTTCGTTCAGGATGAGCTGGCCTTCGAGCGGACTGGGGCCGTCTTTGGGCAAGATGAAACCGACCAGTTTGCGCAGCGGAGGTTGCGCTTCGAGGATTTCGATGGAGCGTTTGCCCACGAAGAACGGTTTTTTGCGCCCGATGGCCCAGCCCATGCCGACTTCGGCGGGGTGGGTCATGCCGTCGGTGTCCTGGGTGATGATGATGTGGCCTTTTTCGAGACGCAGCAGACGCTGGCTTTCGACGCCGAAGGGGCGAATGTCGGCGTCCGCACCGGCCCGCATCAGGGCGTCCCAGAGGTGTTCGCCGTAGCGGGCGGGGACGTGGATTTCATAGCCCAGTTCGCCGACAAAGCCGACGCGGACGAGCCGCGCCGGAATGTCCACCACGGTGCCGGTGCGTACCGCGAGGTAGGGAAAACCTTGGGGCGACAGGTCGAGGTCGCTGCATACTTTGGTGAGCACGTCGCGCGATCCGGGGCCGGCGAGGTTGACGGCGGCCCAGGCGGCACTCACGTTGGCGATGTCTACGTCGAGCCGCCATTGCGCGTTCCATTTGGTGAGGCTGCGGTAGACGCGATCCACGCCGCCGGTGGTGGCCGTGACGTAGAAGTGGGTTTCGCCCAGGCGGCAGCACACGCCGTCGTCGATGATGACGCCATCGTCTGCGGTCATGAGGGCGTAGCGCGAACGCCCGACAGGTTGCTTGGCGAAGGCGAAGGTGTAGACGCGTTCCAGCAGTTCCACCGCGTCCGGGCCGCGTATTTCCAGGCCGCCGAGGGTGGAGACGTCGATCAGGCCGACGCCGGTGCGTACGGCGGTGGCTTCTTCCTGGATGAGCCGCTCGCGCGCGGCGGGGTCGCCGTAGTAGGCGGTCCGCAGCCATGCGCCCGCCGGCATGAACTGCGCGCCCGCTTCGGCGTGGCGGCGGTGCATGGCAGTGAGGCGCAGGGGCGTGAAGGCGCGTCCGGCGACGTGCGCGAATTTTTCTGGCGCGAAGGGCGGGCGGGCGGTGGTGATGCCGGTTTCCGATACTGTGCGGCCCGTGGCGTCGGCGACCAGCCGCGCGGCGGGCAGGGCCGATTGCCGCCCTTGTAACGGCCCCATGCCGACGGTGGAAAACCGTTTGACCAACTGGATGTCGCGGTAGCCGTAACGGGTGGCGTTGACGATGTCGCGGATTTGCAGGTCTTCGTCGTAGTCGACAAATTCCTTGCCCTTGGGGTGCGGGAAGATCGGCCAGGGGTGATTGACGGGGGCTTCCGCTTGCAGGGCCGGCGCGGGGGTTTCGATGGGGCGTCCCTGCGCGGCTGCGGCGGCGCGCTGTCCCGCCGCCTTGCCGTCGGCGAGGACGTTCGGGAGCGCGAACAGGCCGTTTGTCGAGCCGGCAAGGGCGAGGATGTCCGGCAGGCCGGAGAAGGTGAAGTTCGCGCTGGCGTCGTCGTAGGCGAGCTTGCCGCCCGCCTGGCAGGGCAGTTGCCAGACGGGCATGTAGCCCGCCGACATGAGGAGCGCGTCGCAGGCGATGGTTTCGCCTTCCGGCGCGACCTCGCCCCGGGCGCGGATGCGCCGCACGTCGATGCCCGTGACCCGGCCATGATCCTTGCCGGGAATCGCCTCGAAAACCGTCGAACCGGCGAGAACGCGCACGCCTTTCTTTTCGAGTGTCTGGCGCAGGGCGGCGGCGTCGCCCTCGGGGCGCATGTCGATCAACGCCGCGACTGCGAGGCCCGCTTCCAGTAGGTCGAGCGCGGCGTGGTAGCCGTCGTCGTTGCCGGTGAGGAGGGCGGCGCGTTTGCCCGGCGCGACGCCGTAGAGCCGCATGAGCCGCTGCGCAGCGCTGGTGAGGAGGACGCCCGGCAGGTCGTTGTTGCGGAAGATGACGGGCTGGTCGAACGCGCCGGTGGCGAGCACGCATTGTTTGGCGCGTACTTTGTAGAGGCGCGTGCCGCTGATGACGGGCAGGAAGTTGTCGGCGAACCAGGCATTGCAGGTGGCGTGGGTGAGCACGCGGACGTTGGGATGCGCCGTGACTCGTCCGATCAGCTCGCGCGCTTGCGCCGCCGCTGTCCCGGCAAGATCAAAGCGCGCCCAGTTGAGCGAGCCGCCCAGGATCGGTTCCTGTTCGACGAGCAGCACTTTTGCACCGGCTTCCGCCGCTGCGAGCGCCGCCGCGAGTCCCGCCGGGCCGCTGCCGATGACGGCCACGTCGGCGAACAAGTAGGCCTTGTCGTGGTAATGCGGCTGGAATGCGAGGTCGAGTTTGCCCAGTCCTGCTTTTTTGCGGATGAACGGCTCCCAGTGTTTCCAGATGCCACGGGGCTTGAAAAAGGCGCGGTAGTAGAAGCCGACGGGCATGAAGCGCGAGAATTTGCCCAGGATCGCGTCGCGGTCGTGGTCGAGCGAGCCGTTGACGTTTTGTCCTGTGACGGCGAGGCCCGGCGCGATGGGGTGGAGGTCGGCCAGCACGTTGGCTTCGTCGGGGAGTTGCACGAGGGTGTTGGCCTCTTGTCCGGCCAGGGTGAGCGGGCCGCGCGCGCGGTGGTATTTGAATGAGCGCGACAGGAGCCAGCGTTCGTTGGCAAGCAGGGCGCTGGCGATGGTGTCGCCCTGGAGGCCGTCGTATGTCCGGCCTTCAAAGGAGAAGCGCACGGGGTTGGCGCGGTCGATCAGGCATCCCCAGGGCGCGGGCAGGCGGGCGGAAGCAAGCGGGGCGTTCATGCCGGGTTCTCCTGGCTGGAAGTTGTCCGGGGCGCGGCGAAGTCGACGCGCGTCCGGAAGATTTCGCTTGGGTCGTAGGTGCGCAGAATGATGTCGGTCACGGCGTCGCGCTCGGCGATGAACCAGTAGCTCGATGCGTTGTGCAGCCACCATTCCCGCACGAACCCGGCGGGGTTCGACTTGTTGAAGACGTAATTGGCCCATTCGGCGTCGGTGCAGGCCGCCGGGTCGGGCATGGCGCTGACTTCGCCGCCGTAGGTGAATTCGGTGATGTTGCGCGGGCCGTTCAGGGGGCAGGGCATGATTTTCATGGGGAATCTCTTTTGAAGGCGGCGCGTCAGTGGCTGGCCGCCGTGGCGCCCATTTCGTTGATCTGCCGGAAACGCGAGAAGCGATCCAGGCTGAAGGGCTGGATGAGTTCGGGCACTTTGCCGCCACTGGCCACGAGTTCGGCCATGGTGACGCCGCAGATGGGCGTTGCCTTGAAACCGTAGGTACCCCAGCCAGCGTCGAGGTAGTAGTTGTCGACGGGGGAGAGTCCCATGATCGGGCTGTAGTCCGGTGTCATGTCGGTGATGCCCGACCATTGCCGCATCAGCTTGGCGTTGGCGAGGAAGGGGAACATTTCGATGGCGTGGGCGAGCAGTCCTTCCTTCAGGTCGAGGGTCGAGCGCGTGCCGTAGAGCGGGTAGGGGTCGGAGCCGCCGCCAATCAGAATTTCGCCGCGTCCGGTCTGCTGCACATAGCAGTGCAGGGCCGATGAACTGACGAGCGGATCAAGGAAGGGCTTCACCGGCTGCGTCACCATGGCCTGCAACGGATAGGTGTGGATCGGGGCGCGGATGTTCAGTTTGTTGAGCAGGATGGAACTCGAACCGGCGACGGCCTGCACCACGCAGCCGCACTTGATGGGGCCGCGATTGGTCTTGATGGCGACGACGCGGTTTTTGTCGACGACGAAATCCTGCGCTTCGGTGAGCGGATGGAATTCCACCCCGCGCCGCACCGCGCCCCGGGCGTAACCCCAGGCGATGGCGTCGTGGCGGGCGGTCGCGCCGTCGATGTGCCAAAGGCCGGCCAGTACCGGGTGGCCGGGATCGAGGTTGAGGAGCGGGACGAGTTCCTTGATTTGCTGGCGGTCGAGCATTTCCGAACGGCCACCGAGGTGCCGGTTGACTTCGGCGCGCTGGCGGAAGGCGCGCACCGCGCCGTCCGTGTGCGCCAGGGTGAGCTGGCCGCGTTCGGAATACATGATGTTGAAATCGAATTCGTTGGAAAGATTGCGGTAGAGGTTCACCGACGCGATGTAGAACTTGACGCTTTCGGGCGTCAGGTAATTGGAGCGGATGACCGCCGTGTTGCGCGCCGTGTTGCCGCCGCCGAGATAGCCTTTTTCCAGCACGGCGATCCGGGTCACGCCATGGTGTTTGGCGAGGTAGTAGGCGGTGGCCATGCCGTGACCGCCGCCGCCGATGATGACGACATCGTAGGCGTCCCGCAACGGCGGCGGGGGTGGAAAATCCGGTTCGACGCGAAGCTCGGACGACAGACCGTGGCGAAGAAGGGAGAACGGCATGGTGATGCCTCCTGTCAGTAGATGGCGTGCTGCGCCGTGGCCGCGCTCACGGTGTTCTGCATGAGGCAGGCGATGGTCATGGGGCCGACGCCGCCGGGCACGGGGGTGATTGCGGCGGCGATATTCTTGACCTGCTCGAAATCGACATCGCCCACGAGCCGGCTTTTGCCGTTTTCCTCGATGCGGTTGATGCCCACGTCGATCACTGTTGCGCCGGGCTTGATCCAGTGCGCGTCGACAAGGCGCGGACGCCCGACGGCGGCCACGACGATATCGGCCTGCCGGGCGAGAGCGGCGGCGTCCGGCACCCTGGAATGCACGATGGTGACGGCGCAGTTTTCCCGCAGGAGCAGCGCCGCCATCGGTTTGCCGACGATGTTGGAGCGTCCCACGACGACGGCATGCTTGCCGTCCAGATTGCCCAGGGTTTCCTTCAGCAACCGCAGGCAACCCCAGGGCGTGCAGGCGACGAGGGCGGGGCGGCCCTGTTGCAGTGCACCGGCGTTGAGGGCGTGAAAGCCGTCGACGTCCTTGTCGTACCGGATCGCCTCGATGATTTTCTGTTCGTCGATGTGCCGTGGCAGCGGCAGTTGTACGAGGATGCCGTGCACGTCGTCGCGGCGGTTGAGTTCGTCGATGAGCGCGAGCACATCGGCTTCGGAGGTCGTGGTGGACAGGCGGTGCTCGAAAGACAGGATGCCTGCCTCGGCGGCCTTCAGCACCTTGTTGCGCACGTAAACCTGGCTGGCCGGGTCTTCCCCGACCAGCACCACCGCGAGTCCCGGTTCGATGCCGCGTTCCCGTAGCCGCGCCGCGCCCGCACGGGCTTCTTCCAGCACTTTCTGGGCAATTGCCTTGCCGTCGATGATCCGGGCGCTCATTTGAAGACCACCGTGCGGGAACCGTTGAGAAAGACGCGGTGTTGCAGGTAGTCGCGTACCGCCCTGGAAAGCGCCACGGTTTCGGTGTTGCGCCCGACCACCACCAGGTCGTCGGGCGAATAGGTGTGGTCGACGCGCTGCACTTCCTGTTCGATGATCGGGCCTTCGTCGAGGTCGGGGGTCACGTAGTGGGCGGTCGCGCCGATCAGCTTCACGCCGCGGTCATAAGCCTGGTGATAGGGCTTCGCGCCCTTGAAACCGGGCAGGAAGGAGTGATGGATGTTGATGGCGCGCCCCGAAAGCGTCCGGCACAGATCGTTGGACAATATCTGCATGTAGCGCGCCAGTACTACGAGGCCGGCGCCGGTTTCCTCGATGATCTTCAGCAGTTCTTTTTCTTGCGCCGCCTTGTTTTCCTTTGTCACCGGCAGGTAGATGAAGCGAATGCCCTCGCGTTCGGCCATCGGGCGCAGGTCGAGGTGATTGGAGACGACGGCGGCGATCTCCATCTCCAGCTCGCCTTTGTGGAAGCGGTAGAGCAGATCGGCGAAGCAGTGGTCGTACTTGCTCACCATAATGACGACGCGCATCGGGCGGCGGGAACTGTACAAGTCCCATTGCATCTGGAACCGCTGCGCCACGGGGGCGAATTCGCGCCGCAGCGCCGCTTCGTCGTTTGTCTCCGTCGTGAAATGGAAGACCGCGCGCATGAAAAAGCGGCTGCTTTCCTCGTCGTCGAACTGCGACATTTCGCTGATGTAGCACTTGCGCTCGGCCAGAAAGGACGTCACCGCCGCGACGATGCCGGTCGTTGCCGGGCAGGTGATCTTGACGATGAAATTTTCCCGTTCGCTCGTGGCCGGGGAGTTCGTGTGTGGCATGAGAAGACGCTCCAGGGGGTTAATTTGGAAATTTTACGCTTCAGTAAAATTTACTATTGTTTATGAAGGCTATTTTCAGTCAATTCGTTCCACAGGTGAAATTTTTTTTCAAAAAATACTTGAGGCGTCGAAATTTTGCTCATGGCGTCACCTGCGAAAAAAGGGCGGGGAGGGGGGAGGCACCGGCCCGCCGGCGTGGCCGGCGGGCGGTCTGGATTAGAGGTTGTAGCCGGTTTCGCGGTGTTCGGCTTGGTCGAGGCCCATCGCTTCCGCTTCCTGATCGACGCGCAGGCCAATCGTCCAGTCGAGCAACTTCAGGATGACAAGGCTGATGGCGAAGCTATAGGCGATGGTGAAGACAACGCTCTTGAACTGCGCCCAAAGCTGTGTCGCGATCTCGATTTCTTCCGTACCGCCCAGCGCGGTGGAGGCGAAGACGCCGGTGAGGATTGCCCCCACCATGCCGCCCACGCCGTGCAGGCCGAAGACGTCCAGCGTGTCGTCGTAACCAAACTTGCGTTTCACGACAGCGACGAAGTAGAAGCACACCGCGCCGGAGACGATGCCGATGATGAGCGCGCCGATGGGGCCGACGTAGGCGCATCCGGGCGTGACGCCGACGAGTCCCGCCAGTGCGCCGGAAGCGATACCGAGTGCGCTCGGGCGGCCATTACGAATCCATTCCACGGCCATCCAGCCCAGCACGCCGGTGCAGGCGGCGAGTTGCGTGTTCAACATCGCCATGCCGGTCACGCCACTGACCGCCGCAGCGGAACCCGCGTTGAAGCCGAACCATCCCAGCCAGACGAAGCCCGCGCCAGCGAGGCACAGCCCCAGGTTGTGCGGCGGCATCGAATGCGTGAGATAGCCCTGGCGCTTGCCGACGACGAGGCAGGCGGCGAGCGCGGCGACGCCGGAATTGATGTGCACCGCAGTGCCGCCTGCAAAATCGAGCGCGCCCCAGTTGGCCATCAGCGACCCCGGCCCGCCCCAGACCATGTGCGCCATCGGCGCATAGACGAGCGCGAACCAGAACGCGAGAAACAGGATGGCGGCGCTGAACTTGATCCGCTCCGCAAAAGCACCCGCGACGATGGCCGGGGTGATGATGGCGAACGAAAGCTGGAACGTGATGAAGACGCTGGTCGGCATGCCGAGCGTGATGCTGTCGGGCTTGAGGTCGAGCAGGAGGAACGAGGCCAGACCGCCGATGAAGCTGTGGAGGTTGTATTCGCCCGCCACCATGCCGGTCGCGTCGGTCACGATGCTGTAGCCGAAGACCACCCACAGGATGGCGATGAGGCCCGCGCCCGCGAAGAACTGCGCGAAGACCGAGAGCAGGTTGGCGGCGCGCAGCATACCGGCGTAGAACATGGCCAGTCCGGGGATGCACATCATGATGACGAGCGCGGCGGCGGTCATCATCCAGGCCGTGGTGCCGGTGTCCAGCGTCTCCTGTGCGAAGGCCGGCGGTGCAGCGAAACACAACAGGAACGGCAGCAGAAGCAGCGCCTTTTTCAGAAAATCGGAAGCATTCATGTCATTTCCTTCTCGTGGTCGGGGAAACCGTATCGGGTGGGGATGACACGCCTGACGCAAGCCGTATGCCACCCCCGCGCGTCTGGCTCGCAACCGGCGTAACAGTCACGGTTTGGCGGCTTGTCACGCAATGGGGACGGGTGTTGCGGCACGCGGGCCGGTCGCACTTCTTTGGTGCGAACAGGGCGTTTGCAAGCCATTAATGGTGCGGTATGGGCTGGTGTGTTTTTTATTGATTCATGATTCTGTGGTAAAAAATAAAATTTCACGCCTTTTATGTTCGTATATAAAAAATATTTCCATTGGCGATTTCCGGCGCTTCGCACCCTTGCAGGCTCGTTGAACGTGCTGTCCGACTCAGGTAGCATCATCCGTTTACTCACGGCTGATGGCGGCTTCCATGACTTTCCCGCGTTTGCGTTATCTCCTGGCCGGCATGGCGGCGTTGTTCGTGCTGTTCGCCGCGCTGCGCATGGGGTTCCTGTTCGGCGCCTCCGAAGTCACCATTCCCCCTTCCGGGGACGCCGCCGTACTCCTGGAAACACTGGGCATCGGGTTCAGGTTCGATCTGCGGCTGGCGATCCTGCTGATGCTGCCGCCCGCGCTCCTGCTGATCCTGCCGCGCCGGAACGCGCAAAACACGCGCGGGCTGCGCCGGGGAATGCGGACGTGGTTGGGGGTTGCCTTGCTGGCGGTGGGGCTGGTGTATATCGTCGATTTTGGCTATTACGACTGGCTGGGGCTGCGGCTCAATGCGAGCGTGTTCAGGTTTTTCAGCAACCCCGACATTTCGGCAAAGCTGGTATGGGAGCATTACCCCGTAATCAGTCTCGCCTTGTTGTGGCTGTTCGCTTCTGCGGCGCTTTTTGCGGGCTTCGTCTGGCTGGAGCGCCGGACGCTCGATCGCCCGGCGCTGCCGGTGCGCCGCCGGGGCGTTGCAGCGGTCGTGGCGCTCGTCTGCGTTGGTGGCGTGCTGGGTATTCTGGGGCGCGTGAGCAACATCAATCTGGAAAACCCCGTGCCCCTGCGCTGGAGCGACGCCTTCTTTTCCGGCAATACCCATATGGGCGCGCTGGGGCTGAATCCGGTGATATTTATTTGGGATACCTGGTCGACCTCGCCCGACCATTACGACCTTGCCTACGTGCGGGATCATGCCAAAGAAATCGCCGCTTACCTGGATGCGCCGGTTCCGGTCACGACGGGCGAGGACTTGCCCCGCTTTGAACGACATGTTCCGCCGCAACCGTACCGGCTCAAATTCGCCACAAAACCCAACGTCATTTTTATTCACCTGGAGTCATTGGGCGGCAGCGTGACCGGGATGCACGGTAACCCCCTGGATCCCACGCCGCATCTGGATCGGATCGCGCGGGAAAGCTGGTTTCTGCGCAATTTTTACGTCCCGGTCACGGGCACCGCGAAAACGGTATGGGGGCTTTTCACCCACATCCCCGACGTGTCGCGTACGAAAAGCGCCACCCGGAATCCCTTTCTCCTGCCGCAACAAAGCATCCTGAACGCCTTCACGGGTTATGACAAACACTATGCCATCGGCGGTAGCGCGGGCTGGGCGAACATGAGCGCGCTCATCAAGAGCAGCGTCCCCGACATCCGCATGCACGAGGAGGGCGAGTGGCGCTCGTCCAACATCGACGTGTGGGGTATCTCCGATCTCGCGCTGTTCAAGGAGGTGGACGCGCTCCTGCGCCAACAGCCCAGGGATCGCCCCTTCGTCGCCTTCATCCAGACCGCCGATAACCATCCGCCTTTCACGATTCCCGAGGATAACGACAATTTCGAGCGCAAGACCCTGCCGGACGACGTGTTGCACCGTTCGGGTTTTCGCAGCAACGCCCAGTACAACGCCGTGCGCTTTCTCGACCATTCCGTTTGGCGTTTCTTCGAGATGGCGAAAAAAAGCGGCTATTACGACGACACCATTTTCGTGCTCTACGGCGACCACAACGGTCGCGTGGCGGAATTGCCGTTCAAGCCCAAAGCCTATTCCGACCTCAATCTGGAAAGCCTGCATGTGCCCGGCATCATTCACGCGCCCCGCCTGATTGCCCCGCACGTCACCGGCGAGGCCACGAGCCTCGTCGATTTCATGCCCACTCTGGCGGGGCTGCTGGGGTTGGAATACCGTACCGCCACACTGGGACGCGACATCCAGATCCCGGCCCCCGAGGGCGAACGCGCTGTGCCGGTGATCCTGCGTGAAGGCGCCTTTCCGCTGATCGGCGTCGTGACGAGCCGCTATCTTCTCAGCATGAATGCCGACGGCACCGACGCCGGGCTGTATGCGGTCGATGCCGACGATGTAAAAAACCTTGCCGCCGAAAACCCGCAGGAATTCGCCCGCCTCTCCACCCTTGCGCGCGACCTGCACGAAGCCGCGCGGGTGATGCTCTACAGCAACAAAGCCGAAACAGAGAAGGCGCATTGAACCGCGCCTGTCTTCGCCGCGCCTTGCCGCTTGCGCTCATCGCCTGCCTGACCCTCTGGGCGGGCTGGCCTGGTTTTTTTGAGCTGCCGCCGTCGCGCTTCGTCTTGCCCCCGCATCCTGTCGCGGCCCAGGCCGAAGAAACGCCCCGGCTGGAAAGCACCCTCATCAACCCGCCCGATCCGTTGAGTGTCCATGCCGCCTCCATTGCCGCGCTGCCGGATGGGCGGCTTTTTGCCGTCTGGTTTGGCGGGCTGCGCGAGGGCAGCATGGACGTCAAAATTTATGCCGCCGATAACCAGAATGGCGCATGGTCGCCGCAGCGCGTGCTGGCGACCACGGCGCAAACGACGGCGGATACCGGCAGATTCGTGCGCAAGCTCGGCAACCCCGTCGCCTTCGTCACGCCGCAGGGCGAACTGTGGGTCGTCTACGTCAGCGTCGCGCTGGGCGGCTGGGCCACCAGCCAACTGAATCTCATCACTTCGCCCGACCTGGGCAAAAGCTGGCGGCCCGCCCGGCGGCTCATCACCGCGCCTTTTCTCAACCTCTCGACCCTGGTCAAAGGGTACCCGGTGTTTTTTGAAAATGGCGACACCGGTCTTCCCGTCTATTTCGAGTTGGGGGGCAAGCAGGGCGAGTTGCTCATCCTGTCGCCCCAGGGCGACGTGCGGCGCGTCACGCGCATGGACTACGGCTCGCGCTCGCTGCAACCCATCGTAATGGCGGAAACACCCGCCCGCGCCGTAGCCCTGCTGCGCGACAGCGACGACCGTCCGCCGCACCGCGTCTGGCGTACAGAAACGACCGATGCCGGGCGGCGCTGGTCGCCCCTGGCGCAAACCGACCTGCCCAACCCGAATTCGGCGCTCGCCGCCTTGCGGCTCGAAGACGGCAAGCTGCTGGCGGTCGCCAACGACGTGGAAAACGAACGGCTTCGCCTCTCGCTGCTGGTGAGCGCCGATGACGGTTGGCATTGGCGCGTCCTGCACCGTTTTGAGGACAAAGAAGACTTCTTGCAGCAATCGCCGGACGCCGCCGCCTTTCGCACACGCCTGACGGAAGACATCCAAACCCTTGGCCGCGCGCCAGACCCGGCGGAGATCATCCGCAACGTCGAACGCAATCTTTGCAAACCCCGCTGTGGTTGGCGGTACGACTATCCCTACCTGATCCGCGCCGCCGATGGCGATTTTCACCTGGTCTACACCTGGAACGGCAGCTTCATTCGCCACTTGCGCTTCAATCGGGCATGGCTGGAGGAAAAGCTGTGATTCCGGCCATCCTTGCTACTTTCGCCTATGGCCTGGCGCTGACCCTTTTCTTTTTCCGGTGCGCGCCTGCTCTGCGCGCCCGTCCCGGACGCAAGGCGCTGGCGCTGGCGGCGGTCTGCGCCCTCCTGCACCTGCCCGTCGCGGGCATCACGCTTCTGGTGCTGCTGCGCGGTGCGCTGGGAGACCTTTCCCTCGTCAGTCTCGTCCTGCTGGGCGTTTTTTTTATCCAGCACCGGCGGCAAAGCATCGTCACCTTGCTGCAAGTTCGCATCTTTGCCTCTCTGGGGCTGGCCTTTTCCCTTTGCGGTTTTGGCCTGTTGCCCCTCGACCCCTACGAACCGGGGTATGACTCCGCCATTCTGCCTTGCCTTGTCGGCGGCCTTGCATGCCTTTTCTGGTATCGCGGCAACCGTGCGCTTTCGCTCGCCCTTCTCGCCGCGCTGTCCGGCTGGCGGCTGCACTGGCTGGATTCCACGAACCTGTGGGATTACCTGCTGGACGTGCCCCTGATCATCGCCGCGCTTGGTCACGCCGTGGCGACGCGCGCCAAAACGGCCTGACAGGGGGCGCGTTGGCATGCACGGGCGTCCGCCCGTGCATTGCGCCATCAATATCCCTGTTGTCCGGGAATCCAGCTCGTGCCCGCCAGCGGCACCCGCGCCATCGCGGCGGCTTCGACGGTGAGCGCCACCAGGTCGTCGGTGTCGAGGTTGCGCAGGTGCGACTTGCCGCAGGCGCGCGCCATCGTTTGCGCTTCCAGCACCAGCACGCGCAGGTAGTTGGCGAGCCGGTGCCCAGCCAGTACCGGGTCGAGCCGCTTGGAAAGCACCGGGTCTTGTGTGGTGATGCCAGCGGGGTCTTTGCCTTCGTGCCAGTCGTCGTAGAAGCCGGCGGCGGAGCCGATCTTGTGCAGTTCCTCGTCGAGGCTGGGATGGTTGTCGCCCAGCGCGATCAGCGCTGCCGTGCCAATGGATACCGCGTCCGCCCCCAGCGCCATCGCCTTGGCGACGTCCGCGCCGGTGCGGATGCCGCCGGAGACGATGAGCTGTACCTTGCGGTGCATCCCCATTTCCTGCAAGGCGCGCACGGCGAGCGGAATGGCGGGCAAGATGGGAATACCGACGTGTTCGATGAACACTTCCTGCGTCGCCGCAGTGCCGCCCTGCATGCCGTCGAGCACAATCACGTCCGCGCCGGCCTTGACCGCGAGCTTGACGTCGTAATAGGTGCGCGTCGCGCCGATCTTCACGTAGATGGGCTTTTCCCAGTCGGTGATCTCACGCAGTTCCGCGATCTTGATGGCGAGATCGTCCGGCCCCGTCCAGTCCGGGTGACGGCAGGCGCTCCGCTGGTCGACGCCGATGGGCAGCGTGCGCATGCCGGCCACCCGTTCGGTGACTTTCATGCCCAGCAGCATGCCACCGCCGCCCGGCTTTGCGCCTTGGCCGAGCACGACTTCAATGGCGTCGGCCTTGCGGATGTCGTCCGGATTCATGCCGTAGCGCGAAGGCAGATACTGGTAGACCAGTGTCTCCGACTGGCCGCGTTCTTCCGGCGTCATGCCGCCGTCGCCCGTCGTGGTGCTGGTGCCGACGATGGTCGCGCCGCGCCCCAGAGCTTCCTTCGCCTGCGCGGAGAGCGAGCCGAAGCTCATCCCGGCGATGGTGATGGGAATCTTGAGGTGCAGGGGCTTACTGGCGTAGCGGTCTCCCAAAATGACATCAGTGCCGCATTTTTCGCGGTAGCCTTCGAGTGGGTAGCGCGATATGCTCGAACCGAGCAACAGGAGATCGTCAAAGTGCGGCACGCGCCGCTTGGTGCCGCCGCCGCGAATGTCGTAGATGCCAGTTTCGGCGGCGCGGTGGATTTCCTGGATGGTCAGGCGGTCGAAGGTGGCCGATTCGCGCAGGATGGGAGGATTTTTGCTCATTTTGTCGTCCGTTTCATGAAGTTCCGGGAAGGTTCGCGCCGCTTTAGTAGGCGTGGGCGTTGTCGACCTTGAAGTTGTAGAGCTGGCGGGCGGAGCCGTAGCGCCGGAAGGCTTTCGGGTCTTCCTCCACGCTGGCGCGCGCCAGCAGTTCCGTCAGTTCCTGCAAGTGTTCCGGACGCATTTCCTTTTCGATGCAGTCCGAGCCAAGCGACTTCACCTTGCCCTTGACGTAGATGTGCACTTCGTAGAGCGAGTCGCCCAGGTTTTCGCCCACGTCGCCGCAGACGACGAAGCGGCCTGCCTGTCCCAGAAAACAGCTCATGTGCCCGGCGTCGCCGCGCACGACAATATCGACGCCTTTCATGGAGATGCCGCAACGCGCGCCCGCGTCGCCCTCGATGACCAGCAGCCCGCCGTGCGCAGTCGCGCCCGCCGACTGCGAGGCGCTGCCTTTTACGCGCACGACGCCAGACATCATGTTTTCCGCCACGCCCACGCCGACGTTGCCGTGAATGGTCACGTCGGCCTTCTTGTTCATGCCTGCGCAGTAGTAGCCGGCATGGCCATGGATGTCGATTTTCAGCGCCTCATCGACGCCAGCGGCGATGTTGTGCTGGCCGGCGGGATGCGTCACCGCCCATTCGCGCTCGGTGAGCTGTTTCGCCTGCTCGTGCAGCGCCTGGTTCAGTTCGCGGACGGCAGTGGTGGAGAGATCAACGTTTTTCATGGATGTTTTCCTTTCCCATTCTTGGTCAGTTGCGTTCCCACACGTAAAGCGTGGCCGGTTCTGGTTCCCATACCTTTGCGTCCTCAATGCCCGGCAAGGTGGCGAAGGCCCGGTATTCGGAGGCCATTGCCACGTAATCGTCGGTTTCAGCGAGCACGGCAGGCTTGCAGGCGACGGGATCGCGGATGACCGCGAAGCCGTCGCGTGTGCCGATGGCGAACGTGAAAAAGCCGTCGAGGTCTTGCAACGCGCCATCCAGCGCCTCGGCGAGCGTGTCGCCCTTGCGCAGACGCCAGGTGAGATAGCCGGCGGCCACCTCGGAATCGTTGTCCGTCTCGAAGACGATGCCTTCGCGGCGCAAGTCCTGCCGCAACAGGAAGTGGTTGGAGAGCGAGCCGTTATGCACCAGGCACAGATCCGCGCCGGTCGAAAAGGGATGGCTGCCTTCCATTGTTACCGCGCTCTCGGTTGCCATGCGCGTGTGCCCGATGATGTGCGATCCCTTCATTTTTTTGAGCGTGAAACGCTCGGTTACTTCGGTGGGTAGACCGATGCCTTTCAGTATTTCGATACTCTGCCCCACGCTCATCACATGCACCGTCGGTGCGAGTTCGGCGAGCGCCGTGCGCACATCGGCTTCCGGCGCTTTCGTCTTCAATACGGCGGCGGTGGCATTCTGGAACCAGTCGATGGGCTGGCCGAGCTTTTTTTCGAGACTGGCGACGAGCGTCTTCCAGTCGAAGGCTTCATCCTGCGTTTGCAGGGTGAGCTTGATCGTGCCGTCGGGAACTTCGTCCCCGTAGATCGCAAAGCCTGCGCTGTCCGGGCCACGATCGGTCATGGAGAGCAGCATCGGCTCGAAGAGCGCGCCCAGCTTTGGCTCCAGCGCCTTGTTCTTGAGATAGAGACCTACGATTCCGCACATGACATACGACTCCTTTTGCAAAAATGTCGGGAAAATCCTGGGGGTCAGAAAAATTCGGCGTACCGCTTGAATTCCCAGTCGGTGACATAGCGGTTGTATTCCACCCATTCCATTCGCTTTTCCTTGATGAATTCGTTGACGATTTCATTGCCCAGCGTATTGCGGAACAGATCGTCATATTCCAGCGCACGAATGGCTTCGTTCAGGGACTGCGGCAGAATTTCGATGCCGCGCGCGATGATGTTTTCCACCCCCATCCGGTAGAGGTTTTCGTTGCAGGGCTGGCCGGGGTCGAGTTCGCGGTCGACGCCGTCGAGTCCGGCGGCGATGATGGCGGCGCTCATCAGGTAAGGATTGCAGCCGGAATCGGGCAGGCGGTATTCGAGCCGTCCGTAAGGCACGCGGATCATCGCCGAGCGGTTGTTGAGGCCGTAGGTAACGAACACCGGCGCCCAGGTCGCGCCGGACAGCGACCGCCCCACCACCAGCCGTTTGTAGGAATTCACCGTGGGCGCGGCAAAGGCGCACAGCGCGGGCGCGTGTTTGAGCAGGCCGGCGGCGAAGTGGTAGGCGAGCTTCGAGAGTCCCATGTGGCGCTTGTCCGTCGCGTCGTGGAACAGGTTGTTGCCCTCCTTGTCGCCGATGGAAAGGTGGATGTGCATGCCGTTGCCGGCGCGTTGCGGGTTCGGCTTGGGCATGAAGGAGCACACCATGCCCATGCTGTTGGCGATCTCGGAGGCCGCCATGCGAAAGAGCACGAAACGGTCGGCGGATTCCAGCGCCTCGCTGTAGGTGTAGTTGATCTCGAACTGGCCCGGCGCGTCCTCGTGGTCGATCTGGAAAATGTCGTAGCCGATCTGTTGCAGCGATTCGGTCAGGCGTTCCAGAAAGCCCCGCGCCCGCGACAGGCCCTTGTAGTCGTAGCAGGGCTTGTCGAGCACGTCAGAGGCTTCCGGACTCAGGCTGCCGTCGGGATTGCGCTGGAAAAGGCTGAATTCCGGTTCCAGGCCAGTGTTGAGGCGCCAGCCGCGTTCCTTCAGGCGTTCGATCTGCTGCATCAACACGTAACGGCTGTCGTAAGGGTGCGGCTTGCCGTTCACATGGCAGATGCAGGAGACACGCGCGTAACCGGGTTGCCAGGGCAGGGGGGTCAGGGTTGACAGATCGCCGAAGGCCATCAGATCCGGCCCGTGCGGCGCCATGCCCATGCCGGCGAGCGCGAACCCGGCGAAACCCGCGCCGTTCTTGATCGCGTCCGCCAGGGCGCTGACAGGCACGGACTTGGTTTTGGCGACGCCGTGTATATCGACGAACTGGGTGAGCACGTACTTGATGCCGTGTTCTTCAATGATGCGTTGCGTCTCGGGCGGCAGCGCTTTCAAGCGGTTTTTGGGTGTTTGCGAAGACATGGAAAGTCCTTTCGGCGGGAATCTGGAGATGTCGCGGGGCGATGAAAAGAGGTAAGGCGCTCCTCTCAAGGCAAGGCGCATGCCAAGCCGTGCGGATTCACCCGAAAGCCGTGCGGCGCTTGAGTTTTTGGGGGGGAGCCATTGCGATGTGGGCGGGATTCGCCCAGTCATGGCATGCACTGCTTTGGTGCGGCGGCGCGCTCCATGGACGAGCGTGGTGCGCAAGGCGGATGGGGCTTTTTAAGATTTGATTGCCATTGCGCACAAGTGAATTTTCACTGTGGCATATAGTGTGTTTTTTATGTATGAATTTATTTAATAAAAAATATTTTTATTAGTAAAATTTTATGGTCAATCGCCTGCCCGTCGTTGTCTGACTGGCTGGACCCGTACGATAAATTGCACGGAACATGCCGCGAAGATTGGCTTTTCGCCTATTTTTCGTCGAACATCGCCCGGATTTCGGTTGCGGGCAGGGGGTGGGCGTAGCGGAAACCCTGCGCGATCTGGCAACCTGCGTCGCGCAGGAATTTTTCTTGTTCTTCGCGTTCCACGCCTTCGGCCACGGTTTCCAGGCTCAGGTTGGTCGAGAGCGCAATCACGGCGCGGGTGATGGCTTCGTCGTTGCTGTCGTGACCGATGTCCCGGACAAAGGAATAGTCGATCTTCAGGCGCTGCACAGGCAGGCTCTTGAGGTAGCCGAGTGATGAGTAGCCGGTGCCGAAGTCGTCGATAGCCAGGCGGACGCCCAGCTTCTTGAGGCCCCCCAGGGCAGAGAGGGTGTGCTCCGTCTTGTGCATGAGGATGGATTCGGTGACTTCCAGTTCCAACATGTGTGGGGGCAGGCGGTGTTTTTCCAGTTGCTCCTGGACGATGGCGACGAGGTTGCTGCGCTCGAATTGCTGTGCGGAAATGTTGACTGACATGCTCAGGATCGGCAGGCTTTCATCGCGCCATTCCGCCATCTGGCGGCAGGCTTCCTGTAACACCCAGCCGCCGATGTCGCTGATGATGCCGATATCCTCGGCAATCGGAATGAAATGGCCGGGCGGGATGATGCCCCGCTCGGGATGCCTCCAGCGCACCAGGGCTTCCACGCCGACAATTTGCCCGCTGGCGAGGCTGATCTGGGGCTGGTAGTAAAGAATGAGTTCGTTTCGTTGCAGTGCGCCGCGCAGCGCATGTTCCAGGGTCATGCGTTCCAGGATGCCTGCGCCAAGCTCGGCGCCATAGAAGCGGAAGGTGCTGCGCCCCTCGTCCTTGGCCTTGAACATGGCGAGATCGGCGTGTTTGATCATGGATTCGCTGTCGTCCCCGTCCTTGGGGAACAGGCTGATGCCGATGCTGGCCGACATGTAGATTTCCTGATCCTGCACCATGATCGGCGCGGCGAACAGGGCCAGGACGCGGTTGGCCACGCCTGCGGCAGAGGCAGTGGTAATCGGGGCTTCCAGCAGGATGATGAATTCGTCGCCGCCGGCCCGGGCGAGAAAATCGCTTTCGCGCAGGAGGTGGCTCATCTTGCTGGCCGCGATTTGCAGGAGCGTGTCGCCCACGGGATGTCCCATGGTGTCGTTGACGTTCTTGAAGTGATCGAGGTCGACGAAAAGCAACGCCACCTGGGAAGCCTGATGGTCGGCTTCCCCCGGCGGCATCTCCGGCGCGTGCTCGTTGGCGAGGCGCTTGGCCCGTTTCAGGGTATGTTCCAGTTTTTCCAGGAGCAGGATGCGGTTGGGCAACTGGGTGAGCGGGTCGTGATAAGCGAGGTAGTCGATGCTCGCCTGTTGCCGCTTGCGTTCGGAGATGTCGCGTACGACGCCCCAGAACCCGTCGAAATTGCCATTGGTGTCGATGCTGCGGTAAAGCTGTAGTTCGACAGGGAAAATCGAGCCATCCTTGCGGATGTGTTCTTTTTCGTAGATGTCCGAATAACCGCGGTGCGCCAGTTGTTCCAGTTCGATGCGGATATCCAGGGCGTGCCATTCTGCCGGCGTGATGTCACTGGCTGTGAGTTGCAGGAGTTCTTCCTCGGTGTATCCCAGCATTTCCCGGAAGGAGCGGTTGCATTCCAGGAAATGCCTGTTCGTGTCAACGCGGGCATAGCCGTCCAGCATGGTGTTGTAAAGATGCAGGAAGCGGTTCCGGTTGCTCTGCGCGTCCTTTTCGGCGTCGAGTTGCCCCTGGATGTCGTTGAAGGCGGTGAAGAGGTAGGAGACGGCGCCGCAGTCCAGGCGCATGGCGAACATGCGGTAGTGGCGAGGGGCGTCGTCGCGGCAGGCCACGATGACCGCAGCCGAGTACATGTTGCCTTCAAGCGCGATCCGGTTCAGCAAGACGCTGCGCTCCTCCCGGTTCGTCCAGATGCCGACGTCGAACGACGTTTTCTCGCGCAGTTCTTCACGTTTCCAGCCAAAAGTGCGCTCGAACGCCGCATTGACCTCGACGAACCGTCCCTCTTCGAGCGTGGTGATGATGAAAGGGATTGGGCAGTCGTAGAAAATGGCGCTACAGTGCGCGGGCGAAAAGGGCGGGATGAATGCGAGGGGGGAGGACATGGAACTCATTTCAAGAGTATTCAATTTTCATTGAACATGTGATATATGACTCTAGCGAAGTGCGCAGTTCCTATCCAGGCAAAATGACACGGTAAAGCCGGGGAAAGGTACTTGGAAGCTACAATGGCGACCGTTTCCATTTTGTGGTTTCCGCGCCCTTCATGCTGGATTTTCCCGCTCCCGACGCCGATGCGCTCGAACAAAGCTCCCGCCTCGTGGCCCTGATGAGGGACGAGATCGCCGCCTTTGGCGGATGGATGCCGTTTTACCGCTACATGGAACTGGCGCTGCATGCGCCGGGACTGGGTTATTATGCTGGCGGTATGTCCAAGTTCGGCGCCGGGGGCGATTTCGTCACTGCGCCCGAACTGACGCCGCTGTTCGGCCAGGCATTGGCGGCGCAGGCCGGGGAGATCATGCGCGCGAGCGCCCGTGACATGATCGAGGTCGGCGCTGGTAGCGGACATCTTGCCGCCGATCTGCTGCTCGAACTCGAACGGCGGGATTGTCTGCCGGAGCGTTACGGCATTCTCGAACTGTCAGCGGAGTTGCGTGCGCGTCAGCGCGAGATGCTCGCCCGGCGCATTCCTCGTCTGGCGGCGCGTGTACATTGGCTCGATACCTTGCCGGAAACGTTTTCCGGCGTAGTGGTGGCGAACGAAGTACTCGACGCCATGCCGCTGCACGTGATCGCGGTGCGTGACGGGACGATTTTCGAGCGCGGGGTGGCGCTGGCGGCGTCGGATGCGGCGCGGGCGTTCGTCTGGGCGGATCGCCCGGCGCGGGGTGCAGTACTGGACGCGGCGCTGCGTTTGCCCTTGCCGCCGGGCGACGGGGTTGGCGGTGAGTACGTGACCGAGATCAACCTTGCCGCAGCGGCGTGGATTTCGGCCTGGAGTGGGCGCTTGCGCAAAGGGGCGATGCTGCTGATTGATTACGGCTACCCGCGTGACGAGTTCTACCTGCCGTCGCGCGCCTGTGGCACGCTGATGTGCCACTATCGCCATCGTGCTCACGACGATCCTTTCCTTTGGCCAGGGCTTGCCGATGTGACTGGCTCGGTGGATTTCACTGCGATGGCCGAGGCGGGGTTCGATGCCGGGCTGGATGTGCTCGGCTACGCGAGCCAGGGGCAGTTTCTGCTCAATTGCGGTCTGCTCGACTGCCTGGCGCGGCGCGGCCCGCAGGACAGCGCCGATTACATCCGCGCGGCGGGTGCGGTGCAAAGGCTGACCCTGCCGCGCGAGATGGGGGAAGTTTTCAAGGTTCTGGCGTTGGGACGCGGCATCGACGCGCCGCTGCTGGGGTTTGCCAGCGGCGATCGCACCCATGCGTTATGAACGTGCGATCCGGGCCGAAGGCGCGCCTCATCAGCCGGTGCGCGGCATTCTGCGGTTTTGCTCGACGCAAAAAAAAGCCGGCCGCAGGTTTCCCTGTGGCCGGTCTCAAAACCCTTGATTCAATCATCGAAGGCCGCAAAGAAGGCATCGATATCCAAGGGAGGCGGCGGGCAAACCGCCTTGGGAGGGAGACTGACTTCCTGTAATCCCAGTTGGGGGTAACGGAGGGCCTGTTGCCATTCTGCATGAGCTTCAGGCGCGAACGCCGCAGGTGCGCGGACGATGTGGCCGTCTTCCATGTCCATGACAATCATCATGCTTTCCTCCGTCATATTTGTTTGGTTTCTTTCTTCCTCTGACCTCTTTACGGATCATGCTGGCAGGGCTTGATGCCGCTTGTTGTGAAAAGTGCGCACTCAGTCACGACAGCAGAAAACCCGCCGCATCCACGAGGTTTTATAGTTGGGTCATCATGTAGGTCAGTGATGGGCAGCCAGTTCAAGGAGAAATAAAAATGAATCGGAAACCGAAATACTGTCTCCAGTGCGACGATGGCACGGAGATGGAACTGGCGGTCAAGGATGTCACCGTAAAAGCGCGCGACATCGCGGGCCTTTCCGATGCGTGCGGGCGCCCATTCACGCCGCCCGCGCGGTGATTTTGACGCCCAGCGCCCTCATGACCGCGATGATGCTTTTCAGCGTGGGATTGCCCCCGGCGCTGAACGAACGATAAAGCTGTTCACGCGATAAGCCGGTGTCGTGCGCGATGTCGCTCATGCCCCTGGCGCGCGCTACCACGCCGATGGCGTTGGCAATATAAGCCGCGTCGTTGCTCTCCATGGCATCGGCCATGAATTCGGCGATGGCCGCCGGCGAAGTCAAATCTTCAGCGGGGTCGTAGGGGTGAGACCGTTATGCCGATACGGTAAAACGTGCCATGGTTGCGGAAACGTTACCGCAACTCGTCATAACCGATATGACAACGCGCCCGTGAAAGGCGCGTCGTTACTGGATAAGTTGGTGGGTCGTGTGCGACTTGAACGCACGACCAACGGATTAAAAGTCCGCTGCTCTACCGACTGAGCTAACGACCCCCGAAAGAACCGGCGATGATAGTTGGGGACAGGGTTTCCGTCAACGCCGACTTTGCCGTGTTTCTATTCCCATTGGGTGAAGGACATGTTTTCGTCGAGCCAGCGCTCCAGCGCCGTCGGGGGCAATGGGGGCGAGAACAGGTAGCCCTGGATGATCTGGTAGCCCTGGGCCTTGAGCAGGTTGCGTTGCGTAGGGTGTTCGACACCTTCGGCGATGACCGTGAGTTCCATGCTGTCGCCGATGTGCATGACAGCATTGGTCAGCGCGCGCGTGGCGCGGTCGTCGAGATCGCGCACGAAGGACTGGTCGAGCTTGAGTTCGTGCACCGGCAGGTGGCGCAGGTAGCCGAGGCTGGAGTAGCCGGTACCGAAGTCGTCGATCGACAGGCGCACGCCGAGGGCGTGGATTTCGTTCAGGGTTCTCATCGTGCTGGGGTTGGAGTCCATCAGTACGCCTTCGGTGATCTCCACCAGAAGGTCGTTGGGCCGCAGACCATGGGAACGCAGGATGGCTTCGAGATACTGGGGCAACTTCAGGTTCAGGTTGTGGAAATCGGTGGGCGACAGGTTGACCGATATTGACGGGATGGCGAGGCCGCGTAGCCGCCATTGCGAGAGCTGGCGACAGGCTTCGTTCAGCACCCATTGGCTCAGGGTGCTTATCAGGCCGCTTTCCTCGGCCAGTGGGATGAAACGGGCAGGGGGAATTTTTCCAAGCTGGTTGCTGTTCCAGCGCACGAGGGCTTCGACGCCGTGCAACTGGTGGGTTTCGATGTTGACCTGCGGCTGGTAATAGATTTCCAGTTCGTTGGCGGAAATCGCGTCGCGCAAGGCGGTTTCGAGGGTGAGACGATCCTTGGCGATCTGGTTCAACTGTCCGGTGAAGAAGCTGAAGCAGCCGCGGCCTTTTTGTTTGGCCTGGTACATGGCCATGTCCGCTTCGTGCACCAGGGTCTCCATGTCGCGCCCGTTTTCGGGGAACAGGCTGATGCCGATACTGGCTGCCGGGTTCAGGGTGACTTCGCCGATCCGGCAGGGCGCGGAGAGCGCGACGAGCAGCCGCCCGGCGAGTTCGCTGGCATGGACGTTGTCGCACTGCGTGAGGACGATGACGAATTCGTCGCCCGAGTAGCGCCCGAGAATGTCGACTTCGCGTATTGCTTCGCGCAGGCGGGAGGCGACGGTGCGCAGCAGGCTGTCGCCAGCGGGGTGGCCGAGGGAGTCGTTGACCTGCTTGAAACGGTCGATGTCGATGAACAGTACCGCGAGTCGCTCGTTGTGGCGGGTGGCCTGTGCGATGGCCTGGTTGGCCTGGACTTGCAGCAGGCTGCGATTGGGCAGACTGGTGAGGTCGTCGAAAAAGGCCAGGTGATGGATGCGAGAAAACGATTCTGCCCGCTCCATCGCCAGTACGCACAGGGAGATGGCGATTTCGGCCAGCCGCGCATGCAGTTTGTTTGGGCGGCGGCAGACGCGGTAGTAAAAGGTCAGGACGCCGATCATGCGGCTGTCGCGCGTTTTGATCGGCATCGACCAGCATGCTTTGTAGCCCAGCGCCAGCGTTTCCTGTCTGCCAACGTTCCAGCACGGATCGTGTTCAATATCCCTGACCAGCACGGATTCACCGCGAAAGGCCGCGATACCCTGGGACGAAGTCTTGGGGCCGATTTCGAGACCGTCGATGAGATGCGCGTGCTCACTCGGAAAGTCCGGCGCAACCAGGGAATGCAGACGACCATCGTCAACCTTGGCGATGGTGGCGGAAATCTCGGGGGCAATGCGCTCGATTTCCTGGCAGAGCAGGGTCATGATCTCCGGCAGCGAGTTCGTCTGCGCCATGGCCCGGAGAATTTCGTAGCGAAAGGCTTTGTGTACCTTGGTGAGCGTGATGTTCCTGGCGGTGACCAGGCGCATGGTTTTGTTGTCGGCCTGGACGTGAGAGACGGAGATTTCGGCCCATACCCGCGTATTGTTGGGGCGCTCGATGGGCAGTTCCACGTTGTGGCCGACGAGGTGGTCGATCTCGGACTGGGTGAAGGCGTGTTGCCCGTCCTTCATGGGGGGCATCAGCTTCGAGATGCTCGCGCCGATCACTTCGTCCCTGTTGCGTCCCCACAATTGCTCGGCGGCGCCGTTGAACAGCACGATCCTGTCGTTTTCATCGACCACTACGATGGCATTGGATGCCTGTTCAACGAGGTCGGGATAGAGACTTGTTATTGATGTTTCGTCCATGTTTGGGGCGGACGTTGGGGGGAACTGCGTCAAGCCGGGATGGGCCTCATGATCGTCCACTCTATACCGGAACGTATGAAGCGCAGTGAGAGAGATTCCGCGCGCGGCGTCGATCGTTCAGGTTTTGGGACGGTATGGCGTCGGATCGGCGATGCCGGCAACCGCGAATCCGGCGCACCGCAGACGGCAGGCGTCGCAGTGGCCGCAGGCTCGTCCCTCGTCGTCGGCCTGATAGCACGAGACGGTCAGACCGTAATCGACGCCCAGGGCGACGCCCAGGCGAATGATTTCGGCTTTGGAGAGATTGATCAGCGGCGCGTGAATGGTGAGGGGGTGGCCCTCGACGCCCGCCCGGGTGGCGAGTTTGGCCATAGTCTCGAAAGCGGCGATGAATGCCGGGCGGCAGTCGGGGTAGCCGGAGTAGTCGACGGCGTTGACGCCGATGAAAATGTCGTTTGCGCCGAGCGTTTCGGCCCAGGCCAGCGCCATCGACAGCATCACAGTGTTGCGGGCGGGGACGTAGGTGATGGGGATGTCGTCGCCTTCGCGGTCCTCGGGAACGGCGATGCCGGGATCGGTGAGCGCCGAGCCGCCGAACTGGCCGAGTTCGACGTGGGCCAAGCGGTGTTCGCGGGCGCCGAGCGCAGCGGCGGTGCGGCGCGCGGCAACGAGTTCGGCGGCGTGGCGCTGACCATAGGCCACCGAAAGGGCATGGGGGGCGAAACCTTGTGCGCGGGCAATGGCAAGACAGGTCGCAGAATCGAGTCCGCCCGAAAGCAGGACGACGGCAGGGGGCAGGGCAGGCATGGCGGAGCGTGGAAAACAGAAAGCGTTGTTCCCAATGATAGGCCGCCATCGCCTGGGTTGACCACTGGCGCAGCGTCAGCGGCCCCTGGCGTCCTTCCACAGCACTTTGTGCAGTTGCAGTTGAAACCGCACCGGCAGGCGGTCGCGCACGATCCACTCCGCCAGGCGCGCGGGATGGAGCTGCCCCGCAACCGGGGAAAGCAGCACCGGGCAGCGTTCCGACAGACGATGAGCCGCGATCTGTTGCTCGGCCCAGTGGTAATCGGCCTCGTCGGCGAGGACGATTTTGATTTCGTCGCGTTCGGTGATCAGCGCAATGTTTTCGGTGCGGTTGCGTTCGGCTTCGCCCGAGCTTGGCGCTTTGAGGTCGACGATGCGGGACACGCGCGGGTCGACGCTGCCGATGTCGAGCGCGCCGCTGGTTTCCAGTGACACCGAGTGCCCGGCATCGCACAGGGCGGTGAGCAGTGTCAGACAGGAGGCTTGCGCGAGCGGTTCACCGCCGGTGACGCAGACGTAATGCAGATCGTGCGCGGCGACGTCGTCGAGCACGGCTTGCAGGTCGAGCAGTTCACCGCCCCGGAAAGCGTATTCGGTATCGCACCAGGTGCAACGCAACGGACAGCCGGTCAGGCGCACGAACACGGTGGGCAGCCCCGCCCGCGTCGATTCGCCTTGCAGCGAGGCGAAAATCTCGGACACTCGCAGGGGGGACGCGGTTTGCCTGGAAGGCGCCACTTGTTGTTTACCGTGCCGACAGATGTTGTTTCGCCGTTTTGGCCGCTTCGGACGAGGGATAGCGCTCGATCAGCGAATTCAGGGTGCGCCGGGCAGTGCGCTGGTCGCCGATGGCGATCTGGCCGTTGGCCAGACCGAGCATGGCGTCAGGGGCCACGGAACTCTTGGGCCAGCGTCCGAGCACGGTGTTGAAGTGCTTGCTCGCGGCGGCGACGTCCTTGGCCTGCAATGCGGCGGTGCCAGCCCAAAAACTGGCATCGGACAGGTTGTCGCTGTCCGGGTGAGTGTTGATGTAATTGTTGAACTCGGCCAGTGCCTCGGCGGCGCGGCCTTCCTTCAGAAAATTGAGCGCAGCCTCGTAGCTGCCGCCGCTGCTGGCGGGAGGCGCCGCAGCCGCTGCCGCGGCTTGGGCGTTTGCCTCGAACTTGCTCAGGCGGTTGTTGAGATCGAGATAAAAATCATGTTGCCGTGATTTGAGCGACTCGATTTCGTTGAGCAGCACCTCGACCTGTCCGCGCAGCCGGGCGACTTCGGCGCGTAATTCTTCGTTCTGACCGGCCAGTTCCAGTTGTCCATTGGTGACGGTTTCGAGTCGGCCCTGAAGCTCCTGCTTCAGGTTGTCGATCTGCTGGCGAGCGCCTGCGTCGTCGAACAGGCCCGCCTGGGCAGGCCCGGCCAGGGAAAAGGCAGCGAATATTGCCAGGGGCAGGAGGCGTTTCATCGTACAAAAGGCTCCGGTTTGAAACTCCGCCCTTCAGGGCGGCGCAAAGACCGAAGAAACCCCGATTCATGCGTCGGTGTTTCCGCCCCGTACAAGCGAAAAATGGGAAAGGAACAGTTCCTTTCCCGATCTGTCAGGCGCAGCGGTCATGAATACCCGCTGCCTGTGCTTTTACCGGCCCAGGTAAACGAAATCGCCACGCCGGTTTCGAGCGTAGCACGATTCCGTGGCCTCGGTGCATGCCGGGTGTTCCTCGCCCAGGCTGACCGCTTCGATCTGCGCATCGCGCGCGCCCAGCAGGCGCAAGGCGCGGCGCACGGCCTCGGCGCGCTTTTGACCCAGGGCGAGGTTGTACTCGCGGCTGCCGCGTTCGTCGGCAGTGCCCTGGATGGTCGCTTTGCGGTTGGGCTGCTGGGCCAGGAGCTTGGCGTGGGCGTCGATCAATGACCGAGCTTCGCTGCGGATGACGTAGCTGTCGTAATCGAAATACACGCTGTTGCCGGCGGAGTCGAGCGCCCAGGGGGGCAAGCCGGTGGCGTTGTTGCTCGGATTCACGTTCACGGTGGCGACACCGCCGGTCGAGGCAGTGCTCCCTCCCGGATCGGTCATGGCGGTGTTGTCGACCACCGGATCGCTTTCGCAGGCGGCAAGGGCAAGAATCAATAATGAAGGAAGCAGCAGTTTTTTCATGGAGTTTCTCCAGTCGGTTGAACAAAAAAGGATGGAAGGGGAGGTTACTGCTGTAACGGCCCCCAAGCGGGTTCCCGGACGTCGGCTGCCTGTATCGAAAGGCGTTGCTTCACGAAGCCATCGGCGGAAACGGCTGACAGTACGCCTCTGCCTCCGATGTCGGTAGCATAAAGTATCATGTTGCTGTTGGGCGCGAAACTGGGCGATTCGTCGCGCCCCGAGTCGGTGAGAATAGCGGTCTGACGGGTGGCGAGATCTATTGCAGCGACCCGGAAGCGCCCTTCGTGGCGAGTCACGAAAACCAGCTTCTTGCCATCGGGCGACGGGCGCGGCGTCACGTTGTAGGGGGCCTCGAAGGTGACGCGCTCGGCGGCGCCTCCAGTGGCGGAAACCCGGTAGATTTGCGGGTCGCCGCTACGGTCGGAGGTGAAATAGATCCATTGCCCCTCGGGCGACCATGCCGGCTCGGTGTCGATGCCGGACGACGTGATCAGCCGGCGTGCGCCGGAGCCGTCGGCGTTGATCAGGTAGATTTGTGACAGGCCATCCTTGGTCAGCACGACCGCGAGCCGTTTGCCATCCGGAGCCCAGGCCGGGGCCGAGTTGGAACCCTTGAAATTGGCGAGCACCCTGCGCTGACCGGTGGCGAGCGTGTGCACGTAGATGACCGGTTTGCGGGCCTCGAACGAGACGTAGGCGATGTGCTGGCCGTCGGGCGACCAGGATGGCGAGATGATCGACTCGGGGGAACGCAGCGCCGTCTGGGCGCTCATGCCGTCGGAGTCGGCGATTTGTAGTTCGTAACGGCTGCCGCTCTTGACCACGTAGGCGATGCGGGTTGCGAAATAGCCGGGAATGCCGGTGAGCTTTTCGTAGATGAAATCAGCGATGCGATGAGCGGCGAGGCGGTGCTGCGCTGGCGACACCTGTAGCACCATGCCGCCCAGTTCGGGGTTGCTTTCCCTGCGGGTGGTGTCGAACAGGCGGAAGCGGATTTCAAAGCGTCCGTTGGGCGATGGGCGCACCGAGGCGGCGAGCACCGCGTCGGCCCCGCGTGTGGCCATGGCGGCAAGGTCTGGCATTCTCGATTCCGGCAGGGTCAGGGGGCCGAGGTCAACGAGACTGAAACGGCCACTGCGCTGGAGGTCGGCGCGCACGATGTCGGAGATGGGTTTCGGCAGGTCGCCTTCGTTTTCAAAGACCGGGACGATGAGCGGAAAGAGCCGTGTGCCGGTGCCGGTGACGGTAATGTCTATGTCGGCGTGCGCGTTCGTGGTCAGGCAGGCGAAAAGGAGGACGCACAGCAAGCGGAACAGGTTGCCAAAGGCGTCGAAAGGGCTGGAGCGGGGCATTGTCATGGTTGGTGCGTGCAAAGAGTGGTGGGATTATAGGCAGAATGCGTATTGGGATGGGCGAAATGCGGCGGGAAATGCAAATTCGCGGAAATCTGTTTCATTCCCCCAACGGTCGGAAGGTGAGATTCAGCTTGCGCTCGAACAGGTTGCGGTTCTCGGGCAGGGGCAGCGGGCTGGATTTGCGGATGGCGCGCACGATTGCTTCGTCGAGCGCGCGGTTGCCCGAAGAATGTTTGAGCTTGACGTTGACGACTTCACCGCCGCCGTTGCCGAGAAGCTGTTCGATCTCGAACATGGCTTCCGGATTGCCGGAAAGGTCGGGAGGCGCCACCAGGTTGCGTCGGATCTTGGCGGCGACCGCTGCCCGGTAAGCGTCGAGTTCACCCGGACTGGCCGCCGCCGCGCCGCGCGGGCCGTTCAGGAGGTCATTGGCCTTTTGTGTTTCCGCGCTGCGGGCGATTTCCTTTTCGAGCGTTCTGTTGAGATCTATTTGCTTGAGTTCGCGCGGTTTCTCCGGCTTGGGCTTTTCCGGTTTTGGAGGTTCCTTGGGCTTCTCCGGAGGCTTCTTGGGTTTTTCTTTTTTTGTGGCGATTTCCGGCTTGGGTTGCGGCGCGGGTTCCTCGGCCACGGGTTTGGGCGGCTCGGGTTTGGGGGGTTCGGGTTTGGGCGGTTCAGGCGGCGGCTCGGGCCTGGGCGGCTTGGGCGCGGGACTGGAAGGGCCTACCAGGCCGACTTCGAGCGTGCCCAGGGGTTTGCTTTGCCAGTTGATGCCGAAAAACAGTAACGCCAGCAGCCCGATGTGGACGATGACGGTGAGGACGAGCGACAGGAATTGCCGCGGCTGTTCGTTGGCAGGACGGTGATCCTTCTGGAAATCTTTCATTGGCCCGCGCTGCTCGACTTCGTTTGCAGGCTGATTTTCTTCACGCCCTGTTTGCGCGCTTCTTCGAGCACGTCGATGACTTTTTGGTAGGGCAATTCGTTGTGGGCGGCGACGAGAACGGGCCGGTCGGTGGCGATCAATGTTTTCAGCTCACGCTGGAAGTCGACGAACGACAGCGGCAGCGCCTTGGCGTTGGCGCTCTGGCGCAGGGCGATTTTGCCGTCTTTGTCGACTTCGATGACTGCGGCTTCCTCAGACGGCGCGACGAGCGGCCCAGCTGAAGGCACGTCGATGCTGCCGGCCTGCATCATGGGGGACGTCA